>NZ_CP044125.1:1200000-1500000 GCF_016864575.1 Rhizobium sp. BG4 | reverse complement strand
GCCGTCATCGCGGCGTCGAATTGACGGCGGAGGGCCGCCGTCTCTTCGATATCGCCTCGCGCACGGTTGCGGATGTCGACACGCTGGTGCGCAGCTTCCGCAACGAGGCCGAGCGCCTGACGCTCCGCCTGCATACCGATTATGCCTTCTCCTCGCTCTGGCTGATCCCGCGCATGCATGCTTTCGGCCAGCGCCACCCCGGCCTCGATATCCAGATCGTCGCCACCCAGTTCGTCGAGCGGCCGATGCCGGACCGCCATGATGCGGCGATCGTCTTCGGCAGCGGGCGCGATTTCGGCGCGCACGGCATCCTGCTGATGCCGGAAAAGGTCGTCCCGGTCTGCTCGCCGGGGTTCATGACAAGACACGGGCCGTTCGGCGCGGCACACGAGCTGCCGGGAGCACGCCTGCTGCATCTCGACGTGCCCGGCGCTTCACCCTGGTTCGACTGGCCGAGCTATTTTGCCGAGCTCGGTCTGCGCCGTGACGGCTCGGCGGCGCCGGGTGAAATGAGCTTCAACACCTACTCGCTCGTCGTCCAGGCGGCCGTCGGCGAGCAGGGGATTGCCATTGGCTGGATGGGCTTAGTGGATTCGCTTCTGGCCTCCGGCATGCTGGTCGCCGCCGGACCGGCTCTGGAGGCGGCTGATCGCGGCTACTGGCTGATCCCGCCGCGCGAGAAGACCGCGGAGACGGAAAGCCTGGTGGAATGGCTGCAGGCCGAGGCGGCACACTGAAAAGTCAGGCGCCGAGATCTTTCAGGAAATCCTTGCACCAGCGGGAGACGTCGAATTCCAGGAGATGATCCATCATCTTCTTCCAGCGCTCCTTCCGCTCGTCGAGCGGCATGCTCAGCGCACGCGCTAGGGCATTGGCGGTTCCTTCGACATCGTAGGGATTGACGAGCAGCGCCCCCTTCAATTCGCGAGCCGCACCCGCAAAGCGCGACAGCACGAGAACGCCAGGATCGCCGGGGTCCTGCGCCGCCACATATTCCTTGGCGACAAGGTTCATCCCGTCGCGCAGCGGCGTCACCAGCCCGACACGGCCAAGACGGTAGAGCCCGGCAAGGATATGGCGGCCGACGGAGCGGTTGATGTAGCGGATAGGCACCCAATCCACCGATCCGAGCGCGCCGTTCACCCGTCCGGCCTGTTCGGCGACGGTGCGCTGCATCGCCTCGTATTCCGGCACTTCGGAGCGGGATTTCGGAGTGATCTGCAGATAGGTCACATGCCCCTGCTGCGCCGGATTGGCCTTGATGAAGCTCTCGAAGGCGTCGATGCGCTGCGTCAGACCCTTGGAATAGTCGAGCCGGTCAACGCCGATGATCAGGCTGCGGCCCTCGACGCTCTCGCGCGCCTTGCGCACCATGCTGTGCGTCGAGGACTTGCGGGCGAATTCGGCGAAGGCAGCGGTCTCGATACCGATCGAATAGGCGCCGCCCTTGAATGTCCTGCCGTGCGAGCTGAAGCGCCCGCCACCAAGCTCGTCGCCGATCCCTTCGCGGCGCAGACAGCCGGCAAAGTTTTCGAGATCATGATCGGTCTGGAAGCCGACGAGATCGTAATGCGAGAGGCCGCGCATGATCTCCTCGTGGACCGGCATGGTGAAGAGCACATCGGCTGGCGGCCAGGGAATGTGCAGGAAGAAGCCGATCTTGTTCTTCAGTCCCATCTGCCGCAGCTCGGCGGCAAGCGGGATCAGGTGATAGTCGTGCACCCAGATGACATCATCAGGCTTGATCAGCGGCGCCAGCCGATGCGCGAAGAAGCGGTTGACGCGGAAATATCCGGCCATTTCCTTGCGCCCGTATTCGGCCAGATCCAGCCGGTAATGGCAGATTGGCCAGAGCACGCGGTTGGCAAAGCCGTGATAATATTCCTCGACATCGGTGTCGGTCAGGTCGGTCAGCGCATAGGTGATGTTACCCTGCTGAATTTCCGCGAGCTTCTCCGGTTCCTGCTCGCCGCTCGATTTCCCCGACCAGCCCATCCAGATGCCGCCGCGCTCTTCGAGCGCTGCTTTCAGCGCAACGGCAAGGCCGCCGGCCGGCGCAATTCCGCCCTTGTCGGGAACGGGAACGCGATTGGAAACGACGACGAGACGGCTCATGGTTCAGTCCTTTTCATGGAAATGGTTTTGATGCTCAAATGGTTCACGCCGCCAGCCGGGCGATGACGCCGCGAAGGGCTGCCGCGGAGGCGATCGATGCTTTCGCTTCGCTTGCGGGCGAGAGCGGCCCGACACGGATCGACAGGCCACCGAGAGGGTTGACCGCGCGGAACATCGCCTCGTCGGTCACATCGTCGCCGATCGCGATGGCGCGGCGGCCCTTAAAGGGGGGCTGCGCCAGGAAAGCTTCGACGGCATGTCCCTTGTCGGCGCTGGAAGGGCGGATCTCGATCACCATCTTGCCATACTGCATGTGCCAATCAGGCCCGGCGCGGTCGAGCGCCTGCTGCATCAGCGGTTCGAGATCGATTTCCCGATCCGGCGCCAGCCGGTAATGCGCGGCAACAGCCGCTCCCTTGTTTTCGATGAGGACGCCAGGCCAGCCCTGTGTCTGGCGTACGAGATCGGCTTTCAGCGCCTCGAATTCCGCCGTCGCCTTGGCTGTCGTCACCGACCCGTCGGCGGCGCGGCGTTCGGCGCCATGAAGCCCGGCGATCGGGAAGCGAAGCGGTGCAAACAGCCGGTCGGCATAGGAAAGGCCCCGTCCGGTTACCAGCGCCAATGCGCCGCCAAGCCTTGCGGAAAGGGTTTCGAGCTGGCCGGGAAGCTCCGGCGGCACGACGATGCCGTCAGGCGTCTCCGCAAGGTCGAGCAGCGTGCCGTCGATGTCGAGAAACAGGGCCCAGGAATCTGGAGCATTGGTCAGCGCGGCAAAGATGGAGTCCTCGCCTGAAGCCGCATCCGGCTCCGCGATGACAAGCGGCTGCTTTTGATAGGACATGAGGTCTATCTATGTCAGCGCTCCCAAGCGGCAACCCTATTTGTCCGGTCTCGAACCCTAGTCGCTTGGCTGGATGCCGCCGTTCTTGGCGTAGAATGCCTTCGCATCTGCCGTGAAAGCCGCCCGTTGGTCCGCATTGGTGTAGAACATGTGGCCGCCGCGATAGACGTCGAGCTGCACGCGATCCTTGGCAAGGCTCTGCGGCAGGTGATCGACGACATAGCGGCTGACGCCATAGGGCGTCACGAGATCGCTGTAGCCATGGGCTATCAGCAGATGAAAGCTCGGGTTCGATGCCAGGAGCTGCCGGATATCGCCGGTGACGCTCGCCTGCAGGCGCGATCCGCCGCCGCGTCCGCCCCATTCCCATTGCCGGTTCACATCGTTGTCGAGCAGCGAATAGGTCATCTCGGTCTTGAAGCCCAGTTCGTTGCGGGCGTAGTCGCTAAAGGCGCCGCCATAGGCGCGCGTGAATCCGTCGAGAATGGCGTCGTCGCCGCGATCGTAATCGGATTCAGGATAGGGATCGGGCGAGGCAAACCCGGCATCGTAAGGGCTCATCACCTCACCCTTTTCCTTGCCGGAATTCTTCGCAAAGGCGTTGCCGAGGAAACCGCGGCTGCGGGTCACGACGTCTTCCGGAATTCCGGTCAGTCCGGAAACCTTGGCATAGAATGCCTTGGCCGCATCGCCGGAAGGCTCAGGCCCCACGAGGGTCGTCAGATAGTCTCCCAGCGCAAAGCGCTCGGCCTCGGTCTGTTTCTCCGCTGAGAAAGCGCCGCGCCGGTCCATCTCTGCTGCGGCGAGCGAGGGAAGTTCGAGAGCAGCGCCGAGAGCGAACTCGTCCGCATTGAACATCAGCTGCGCCTCGAGCAGCGGCGACAGCATGATCGCCCCGGCAACGATAATACCCTGGCTCTCCTGTAGCGCTCCGGCCACCTTTGCGGCGCGGAAGCCGCCATAGCTCTCGCCGAGCAGGTACTTCGGCGAGGCCGCACGGTTGTTGTGGGCGACGTAAAGGGAGATCGCCTTGGCAATGCTCTGCGCATCCGAGCCGACGCTATAATAGTCCTTGGCGTCATCGGCCTTTGCCGTCCGGCTCCAGCCGGTGCCGATGGGATCGATCAACACGAGATCGGTGAAATCCAGCCAACTCTCGGGATTGTCGGTGAGCTTCGCGTGGGCGCCATCGCGCGCCTGCGGTCCGAAATCGAGGATACGCGGACCGACGAGGCCGAGATGCAGAAAGGCGGACGCGGCGCCCGGCCCGCCATTGAAGGCAAAGGTAAGCGGCCGGTTCGCACCGGCATTCTTTGCGGTATAGGCTGTGTAGAAGATCGCTCCGGTCTGGTTGCCGTCCTGGCCGAACAGATCGAGCGTCCCGGCCGTTGCCGTATAATCCAGTTTCCGGCCGCCGATCGTCGCCTCGTGTTCGGTGACGGCATCCTGCGGAAGCAACTTCAGAACACCCGGCCGCTCCTCAGAAAAGGCCGGTGCGGCGGCAAGCGAGAGTGTAAGGGCGATGGTCAGCGTCAGCGAGCGCAACAGCAAATGATCTCCTCCGGCGGTAGGTAGAGCCTGAGATAGGGTATCATCCCCCGCCGTGGAGACTCATCAAGACATGGTGATCCCGGGTGAGCATAGCTCATCCCCCCGAGGTGAGCATAGCTCATCCCCGCAGCAACCGCGATCAAGGCGTCTCGATCGTCCTCGCATTGACCTGCAGCGCGCGCCCGGCATACCAGCCGTTGATGGCAGCGCCGAGGCCGAGGGCGATGAACAGGACCGCGCACCAGGCAAAGCTCCCCGTCCAGCTGCGGATCATGCCGACGATCAGCGGGCCGATCGCCGCCAGCAGATAGCCGACGCATTGCGCCATGCCGGAAAGATGGGCCGCAACATGCGAGTCCTTCGAGCGCAACACGATCGCCGTCATCGCCACCGCAATCAGGCCGCCCTGGCCGACGCCCTGCAGCGCTGCCCAGAGCCAGACGGTGGACAGCGGCGCAAAGAGCAGGCCGAGGAGCGCAATGACGGCGATAACGCAGAGCGAAGCATTGATCATCCGCTGATCCCTGCCGCGCACGGCGATCTGCGGCGCCACCAGGCATGCGGCGGCCTGTACCATGACCGACATGGAGACGATCGCACCGGCCGTGACGCCGTCGAGGCCGCGCTCACGCAGGATCGGAACCAGCCAGCCAAAAACGCAATAGGCGAGGGCCGATTGCAGGCCCATGAACAGCGTCACCTGCCAGGCAAGCCTGTCGCGCCACAGACCCTCGACGCGGAAGCCGCTGCGCTTCACGACATTCTTGGTGCTGATAACCTGCGGCAGCCAGATCAGTCCGACGACGACGGCCGGAACAGCCCAAGCGGCCAATGCGCCCGAAAGCGAACCGCCGAGCGCATGCTCGATCGGCAAGGTCAGCCCGGCGGCACTCGCCGCGCCGGCGCAAAGCGCCATCGTGTAGCAGCCGGTCATCAGCGCTGCACGATCGGCAAAGTCGCGCTTCACCAGACCTGGCAGCAACACGTTGCCGACGGCGATGCAGCCACCGGCGATCGCCGTGCCGAGAAACAGCAGCGGGATCGAATCGAGTCCGCGCATCGCCGTTCCGAGCGCCAGAAGGAAGATGACGCCGAGCAGCGTCCGTTCGGAACCGACGCGCTGCGCCAGCCGCGGTGCCAACGGCGAAAAGGCGCCAAGGCAGACGACAGGAAGCGTGGTCAGCAGGCTGGCGCCGAGCGGCGAAAGGCCAAGCCCGGAGCGGATTTCCGGCAGCAGCGCCGAGGCGCTGGAGAACACCGGCCGCAGGTTGAAGGCGATCAATACGAGGCTGACACCGAGCAGGATACGCGCGGTCGAAGACATCGCCGCGGGTGGCTGCACCGGCGGCACGCTATCAGTTTCGGCATCGATCAGCTGTTCGCTCGCCGCATCGAAGGCGTGCGTGGCATCATTCAGGGAGTGGTCATGACAGGAGCATCCGGTCCAGTGCGGCGATCACCGGGGCCATGAAGCGGCGCACCGCCGCATCGGCCTTTTCGGGATCGCCAGTTTCGATGGCATCGATAATGGCGGCATGCGCCGGCATGTCAGGCTCGGGCACATCCTGCCCGAGCGTCGCTTCGATGGTTTCGGCAATCGACGCCGAGAAGAAGTCGTAGATCTCGATCATCGCGCGGTTCTGCGCGGCGGCGATGACCGCCTTGTGGAAGGCGAGATCGCGAGCGATGAAGGCGGCCTTGTCGCCGCCATCGTAGTTGCCGCGCTCTTCGAGCAGGGCTCGCAACCCGGCGATGACGGCAGGTGTCTGCCGGATGCTGGCAAGCCGGGCGGCCTCGACATCGAGCGCGCAGCGCGCCTCGAACTGGTCGCGAAGGCCCGCCCGCCGCGCCATGGTCAGCGGCATGCTGCTGTCGGTCGTCGAGAGAACGTAGGTGCCCGAACCCTGTCGGGTCTCGAGATAGCCCTGCGACACCAGAACGCGCACGGCCTCGCGCACCGTGCCGCGGCTGACGGAGAGCATGCCGCAGAGTGCCGTTTCGTTCGGCAGTTTGTCGCCGACGGCCCAGCGCTTGGCGAGGATCTCGCTGCGGATCGCCTCGATCGCGGTCTCGGCCAGATTGGTCTTGCTGAGCGGTTGCATGGTCATATTCATAAAGTCATCAGATGACTTTATGAATATGACCATGGGCTCATGCCGTCAAATGCTTTCTGCAGAAATGGAAAAAGGGCCGCTTTCGCGACCCTTTCCATGAGTTTGGCCTTGAACTGGCCGGACCGTCAGGCGGTCCTAGGAAGGCTGGCTTTAGAGCGAGGGCTGCCCCGCTTTCATCACCACTTCCAAGCCTGCTACAAAGACCGAAATCTCATTAGACATTGGATCACCTTCCTTTCGTTTCGTTGAACATGACTTAAAGGTAGGCCGATTCGGCCGCGATGCAAGAAAAAACCCGGCCGCAGCCGTGCCGTGCCGCCTGACGCACCAAGACTTCGAGCAGCGTTGCGACGCAGATTTAAGAAAAATCAAAGTGATGACACCCTGTGGCAGACCGACCTCATGCGCCGAGAAAAGTTGTGAGCAGCGCCAGACGATCGCGGGAAACGTCAACAATCCGTCATAAAGGCTTGCGACTCCGGTAGCCCTTAAGGCCTTATTTACCACCGCGCCCGACAATCGGATCTCGTGTTTTCGGGCATTTTCTGCCGCCAAGACGGCAGGCTGGAGCAAAGAGCATGTGTCGCTGGGCAGCCTATCGCGGAGACCCCCTCTATCTGGAGGAGCTGGTATCCTCGCCCGCGCATTCGCTGATCGAGCAATCCCATTGCGCCACCCGCGCCAAGACCGCCACCAATGGCGATGGCTTCGGCATCGCCTGGTATGGCGACCGGCCGGAGCCGGGCAGATATCGCGATATCCTTCCCGCCTGGTCCGATTGCAATCTGAAGAGCCTTGCGCGGCAGATCCGCTCGCCGCTTTTTCTCGCGCATGTGCGCGCCGCCACCGGCGGCGGCACCCGCCGCGACAATTGCCATCCCTTTACGCACGAAAACTGGTCCTTCATGCATAACGGCCAGATCGGCGGTTTCGAGCGCCTGCGCCGCGCAATGGAAGCCATGCTCGACGACGAGCTTTTCAATGCCCGTAGCGGCACGACCGACTCCGAACTGATGTTCCTGCTCGCGCTCCAGTTCGGTATGCGTCAGGCGCCGGTCGCTGCCATGTCGGAAATGGTGAGCTTCGTCGAAGGCCTCTCGCAAAACGTGCTCGGCAGCGTCCACCTGCGCTTCACCGCGGCTTTCTCCGACGGCAAGTCGCTCTACGGCATCCGCTACGCCACGGATCGCAAGGCGCCGACGCTCTATGCCTCGCCGATGCGCGACGGGCACTGCCTCGTCTCCGAACCGCTGAATGACGATGTCGATGCCTGGGCCGAAATCCCGGATGGCAGCGCCGTGACGATCAACGAAACAGGCATTCATGTCGTGCCGTTCCGGCCGGAACAGCGCGCCACGAACAAGGCCGATATCGCTACCCCTGCCTGAGCCGCTCGGCGATCACCGCCGCCAGCCTATCAGCCACCTCTTCCTTCGCCATATCGGGCCATTGCTCGATGCCGCCGCGGCTGATCAGCTTCACGCTGTTGCGCGTTCCGCCCATGATGCCGGTTGCCGGAGAGACGTCGTTGGCGACGATCATGTCGGCGCCCTTGCGCTCAAGTTTGGTCTTGGCATTGCTCTCCACATCCTGCGTCTCGGCTGCAAAGCCGACGACGAGCTTCGGCCGCATCGTGTGATGGCCGACGGTCTTCAGGATGTCCGGGTTTTCGGTCAGCGCCAGCGTCGGAATGGATTCGCCGGGTTGCTTCTTGATCTTCTGGTCGGCGGCCGAGGCCACGCGCCAGTCGGCGACAGCGGCGACCATCACCGCGATGTCCGCAGGCAGTGCCGCCAGAACCGCGTCGCGCATCTCCTCGGCGCGCTCGACATGGATGGTCTTCACGCCCACCGGATCGGCAATGGTCACCGGTCCGGAAACAAGCGTCACATCTGCGCCGAGCTTCGCGAGTGCTGCAGCAATCGCATGGCCCTGACGTCCCGAGGAGCGGTTGGCGATGTAGCGCACCGGGTCGATCGGCTCATGGGTCGGCCCTGACGTTACGACGGCCTTGCGTCCGGCCAGCGGCTTCGGGCCATCGTCCAGCAGCGCTTCGGCGGCAGCGACGATTTCCAGCGGCTCCGCCATGCGGCCGGTGCCGGCCTCGCGGCTCTCCGCCATCTCTCCCGCCATCGGTCCGATCATCCGGATGCCGTCGGCAGCGAGCGTCGCGACATTGCGCTTCGTCGCCGGATGCGCCCACATGCGCGGGTTCATCGCCGGTGCGGCGAGCACAGGCTTGTCGGTCGCGAGCAGAATGGTGGAGGCAAGATCGTCGGCAAGGCCGTTCGCCATTTTTGCCAGAAGATCGGCGGTCGCAGGCGCGATCAGCACCAGATCGCAATCGCGCGCCAGCCGGATATGGCCGACATCCTGCTCGTCCTGCCGGGAGAAGAGATCGGTGAAGACATGATCGGCCGCCAGCGCGCCGACAGCAAGCGGCGTCACAAATTCCTGCGCACCCGATGTCATGACGGGACGCACCGAAGCGCCGCGCTCGCGCAATCTGCGGATCAGATCGAGGTTCTTATAGGCTGCGATACCGCCCGAGATGATAAGCAGGATGCGTTTGCCGCTGAGAGCCATGGCCTTCTACCCGTCGTTTTGTTGTTGCGGTGAGCCTAAGCCTTTGGCGAATAACATGCAATGCGTGCAGCGCTCAGTGCGCCCGCCGCCCCCGCGCCGGTGTGAAGATGGCGATCGCCAGCCCGACGCCCGCGAGCTGCAGGATCGAGCCGCCGGCCTCGGCGAGCGTCGGCAGCCGCTGCTCGAAGAGGAAGCCGAAGATCAGGCCGAACACCGTCTCGGCAACGATCAGCTGTGCCGCAAGCGCAAGCGGCAGCCGCTTCGAGGCGATCATCCAGAGCAATGTCGCAAGCCATGCCCCGGCAAGTCCCATGATCAGCGACCAGAGAATGAAGCGCCAGAGCTCGGCCGTGGTGAAGACGATATCGGTGCCGGCGGAGGTGAAGGGGATCAGCACGAGGCAGCCGATCCCGGCGCCGATGCCCTGCAATCCGGTCCATTGAAGAATGTCGGGCGCGTCGGGCGATTGCATCGCGGCGGTGCTGGCGAGGCCGTAGATCACCCACAGGATCAGCCCGATCGTTGCCGAGCCGATGCCGAGCAGGATGGCGCCCTGGTCGCCCGATGGCGTTGCCGCGAAGATCGAGAGATTGACCCAGCCGATGCCGATCGCGATCAGGATCAAAGGCAGCGCCAGCAGCCGCCACGGCACCGAGCGGTCACGCAGATTGGCGATGACGGCGAGCAGCACCGGCATGGTGCCGATGACGAGCGGCGGGATCGCAGCGCCCGCCAGCCGCACCGCATAGGCGACGCTGACGAAATAGCCGACATAGCCGATGCCGCCGAGCAGCAGCGCGGTGATCGCCATGCGCGGCCTGATATTCCTGGGACGGAAGCGCGGGCTGACCATCAGCACGATGCTCGCCAGCGCAAACAAACCGTAGCGCGTCACCGTCAGATCCATGGTGCTGAAAGGCGCGATGGCGCGCGGCACGACGAAGGTCAGTCCCCACAACGCACACGTGGCGAGGCCGCAGAGAATACCGAGAAGCATGGGACACCTGAGGCGAAACCGCCGGACGATGAAGTGACTGGATGCCTTCTTGATAGGCCGCGGGCACCTGCCAAACAAGTCTCAGGCGCGACATCTAGCCGATGATTTCGACACAGAAATCGATGAAGGCGCGAACCTTGGCCGGCACATGATGACGGGACGGATAGAAGCAATGCAGCGGGAAGGTCTCGTCCGGCCAATCCGGATAGAGATCGACCAGCTGCCCGCTGTCGAGATAGGGCTTCATGCCGAGCGAGAAGACCTGGGCAATGCCGATCCCGGCAAGGCAAGTCGCGAGCGTCGTGCCGGCATCGTTGACGAGGACGCGGCCGCGCGTCTCGATCGGCACCACCTTGCTTCCACGCCGCAGCTCCCATTCGAAAGGCCTGCCGGTCAGCGGATCCTGATACTGGATGCAGGTGTGAACGGCGAGATCAGTCGGAAGCTTCGGCGTGCCATGTTTCGCGAGATAGGAGGGCGCCGCGACCGTGATCACCCGTGTGCGGAAAAGCTGCCGGGCAATCAGCGAACTCTTCGCCGGGATCTCGCCGAAGCGCACCGCCACGTCCATGCCGTCGGCCACGAGATCACCGATCTCGTTGCGCGTCACCACCTCGATCTGCAGGTCGGGATAGCGGTCGAGAAAGAGGCCGAGCTTCGGCGCGAGGATCAGTCTGGAGAAATACGGATCGACATTGATCCGCAGCCGCCCGCGCACTGTCTGCGTCGTTCCCGCAGCATAGGCGGCTGCTTCCTCGATGCCGCCAAGCAGCGGCACCACCTGCTCGTAGAAACGCGCGCCGTCATCGGTCAACCGCAATGACCGCGTCGTCCGGTCGAGCAGGCGTACGCCGATCCGGCTCTCGAGCCGCGCCACCGCCCGGCTGACCCCCGATGCCGTCAGCCCCAGTGCCTCGGCCGCCCGCGCAAAGCTGCCGCTCTCGACCACGGCAGCCAGCACGCTGACTCCATTCAGCAATCGCCCGTCGAACATCATTTCATTCCTGATTTTCAGTCATGAGTTATCTGACAAAAGCGCAGTTCAGTCAAAGGCGGCTTTGGCGCATCTTTTGGTCATCGCGGCACAGGCCGCTGTCAGAAGGAGTTCGAACATGTTTGCTGTAACCGGAATAACAGGCCAGGTCGGTGCCGTCGTCGGCGCGAAATTGCTGGAGCGCGGATTGCCCGTTCGCGCCGTCATGCGCAATGAGGAGAAGGCAGGAAGCTGGCGCGAACGCAGTGCCGAAATAGCCATCGCCGAGATGACGGATGCAGCGGCGCTTGCTGATGCCTTTGCCGGAGCGGAAGCCGTTTTCCTGTTGATCCCGCCGGCCTTCGATCCGGCACCGGGCTTTCCGCAGGCAAAGATCGTCATCGAAGCCTTGAAGACAGCTCTGGTGAAGGCGGCGCCAAAGAAGGTCGTCTGCCTGTCCACGATCGGCGCTCAAGCAAAGGAAGAAAATCTGCTGACGCAACTCGGCCTTGTCGAGCAGGCGCTGTCCGAGCTGCCCATGCCGGTCGCCTTTCTGCGCGCCGGCTGGTTCATGGAAAACTCGGTGTGGGATATCGCCCCGGCGCGGGACGGCGTGATACCGAGCTTCCTGCAGCCGCTGGATAAGCCCGTTCCGATGGTCGGTGTTCGCGATGTCGGCGCCGTCGCTGCCGAAATGCTGCAGGAGGACTGGACCGGTAAGCGCATCGTCGAACTCGAAGGGCCCTACCGCATCACGCCGCTGCAGATGGCTGAAGCCTTTGCCACCGTGCTTGGCCGTCCGGTGCAAGCCGAGACGATCGAGCGGGATGCGTGGGAGGCCCTGTTCCGCAGCCAGGGCATGCAAAACCCCGGACCCCGCATGCGCATGCTCGATGGCTTCAATGAAGGCTGGATCGAGTTCGAGGGCGGCGAGGCCGGATCGCGCAAGGGCGGGACCACCTTCGAAACCGCCATCCGCGCGCTGGTAGAACGCGGTTGATGAAAAAGGCCGCGGCAGATCAGTGCCGCGGCCTTCTTGGTCTTAGAGATTGCTCATCCCGCCATCGATGATCAGTTCGCTACCCACGATATAGGCGGCTTCATCGGATGCCAGGAAGATGATGGTCTTGGCGACCTCGGAGGGCTCGCCGAAGCGTCCGGTGGGGATCTGGCTCTGGATATGCGAGGTCATCGCCTTGGACTCGGCTTCCGAGCTGCCGAGCTTGCTGTAGAGAGGCGTGGCAATCGGGCCGGGGCTGACGGCGTTGACGCGGATGCCGCGGCCGATGAGTTCGCCGGACAGCGTTTTCGCCAATGTCAGCAAAGCGCCCTTGGTCAGCGAATAGACGCTGGAGTTCGGCATGCCGATATGGGCGTTGATCGAGGTGTTCAGAACGATCGCCGCGCCCTTCGCAAAGAGCGGCAGCAGCGCCTGGATCAGGAAGAACGGTCCCTTCACATTGATGGCAATCGACTTGTCGAAAGCCGCTTCCGTCCACTGCTCGAGCGGATTGAATTCGGCAATACCGGCATTGACGAAGAGAATGTCGAGATGGCCGAAGGCATTCTTGATGGCATCGGCGACAGCCTTCTGGCCATCGGCGTTGCCTGCATCGGCCTGGATGACCAGCGCCTTCTCACCCAATTCCTTGCGGGCGTTTTCGATGCTCGCGGCGCTGCTGCCGGTGATGGCGACGCGGGCGCCTTCAGCGATGAACTGGCGAGCGGTCTCAAGGCCGATACCGCTGGTGCCGCCGGTGATGAGGGCGGTCTTATTTGCAAGGCGTGACATGATGATGGTCCTTTGGGTGGGGGCTGACGCGCCGGATATTCATACGAAAATGGAAGGCGCGACCATCCCTTCTTTCGAAGAATGCGGATGATCGCGCCCGTTCGTCAGGTGCGGGTGATCGATGCGCCGCCATCGACCAGCGAGGCAGTACCGGTCACGAAGCTCGAATCGTCGGAAGCGAGGTAGAGAACCGAGCGGGCAAGCTCTTCCGGGGTGGCGACACGCTTCAGGGCGTGCAGGTTGGTGACGAAGCCCTTCTTGTCAGGCGTGTCGTTCATTTCGCGATACATGTCGGTATCGACCGCGCCCGGCAGCACAGAGTTGACGCGCACATTCTGCGGGCCGTATTCGGCGGCAAGCGCCTGGGTCAGGCCGATCAGGCCGGACTTGCTGGCGGCGTAAGCGGCAACACCCGGGAAGGCGAAACTGTAGCCGACGAAGGTCGAGGTGAAGATCACCGAGCCGCCGCCATGCTTTGTCATTTCGGCGATCTGGTGCTTGGCTGCCAGGAACGATGCCGTCAGGTTGATCGTCAGCGTGTCGGCAAAGCCGGCTTCGGAAACCTCGGTGCTGGGGCCGGCCTCGCCGAGCGTACCGGCATTGTTGAAGGCGATGTCCAGCTTGCCGTAATTGGCAACGGCGGCAGCGACCAGCGCCTTGTGATAGTCTTCCGAGCGCACGTCACCGGCAACGGCGACGGCTTCGCCACCGGCAGCCTTGATCTCGGCGACGAGGCTTTCAAGTTCAGCCTGGCGGCGGGCGCCGACCACGACCTTCGCGCCTTCGGCGGCAAAGAGCTTGGCCGTAGAGCGGCCGATACCAGAGCTTGCGCCAGTGACGATTGCGACTTTGTTGTTCAGGCGGTTCATTGTTCCATCTCCTTGTTGCGGGGTGTTGTGCCCCTTCGATGAGTGGAAGATGGCATTTTCTTTTCGTTCGGATTAGTCTCCAAGTAGTGGAACTCGAATTCGGAAATACCGAACGATGATCAGGATTGAGGGGATCGCGGCCTTCGTCGCGGTGGTGGAGGCAGGGTCGGTCAGCGAGGCGGCCAGGCGCCTGCGATTGTCGAAGTCGGTGGTCAGCGAAAGGCTTGCCGAGCTGGAGAAAACCCTCGGCGGCACGCTGCTCCACCGCACGACCCGCAAACTGACACTGACGGAGGATGGGACGGCCTTTCTGGAGCGGGCGCTTCGCATCATCCACGAGATCGATGAAGCCTCGGCTTCCATGGCCGAACGCCGTGGCACACTTGCCGGGCCGCTGCGGATTGCCGCCCCGGTCACCTTCGGGCGCATGCATCTCGGCCCCGCCCTCTATCCCTTCCTGGCGGAACATCCGGAAATATCGCTGACGCTCGATATCAACGACCGGCGTGTCGATGCCGCATCGGAAGGCTATGACGCGATCATCCGCAACGGGCCGATAGCCGATTCCCGCCTGATCGCCTGGAAGCTGGCGCCGAGCCGCCGGATGCTCGTCGCCTCGCCTGCCTATCTCGCAAAGGCCGGCACTCCGCGCACGCTTGCAGACCTGCAGGAGCATCGCGGCCTTTTCTATACCAACCGCGGCGTCGCCGACTGGCGCTTCCAGACGGCCGATGGCACGGAGGTCGTTCGCGCGCATCTTTCCATGGGCATGAACAATGGCGACATGCTGCGCGATGCGACAATCGCCGGCCTCGGCATCGCGCTGCTTCCGGCCTTCATCGCCGGACCGGCGATCCGCGAAGGCAGCCTTGCGGAGATCGATGTCGGCGACAAGCCGGAGCCGGAATTCATCTACATGGCGCATCCCGAGGGTCGGAACCCCTCGGCAAAACTGCGCGCCATTGCCGATCACCTCCGCAAGGCTTTTGGCGATCCGCCCTATTGGGAGCGCCGCTAGAGAAGGCTCATGAGGTTCTCGGTCACCGGCGACCGCTGCGTCTTCAGCACAGCAAGTGCCAGCCGCGCCACGGCAGGCGGCCCTTCGATCGGCCGGTAGGCAACGCCATCGAGCTTGATCTGCGCGATCGACTCCGGAACGATCGAGACACCCAATTCGGCAGCAACGAGATTGACCACCGACGAAATCTGCGGCGCTTCCTGTGCGACCGTGAGCTCGAATCCGGCCTTGCGGCACGCCAGCACGACGTCGTCGAAAAGACTGAGACCGACCAGCCGCGGGAAGAGGATGAACGGCTCCGTCGCCAGCAGCGCCAGCGGCAAAGTCTCGCGCTTCGCCAGCGGGTGGCTTGCGGGCAGCGCAACGACCATCGGCTCGTCGGCCAGCCGCTTCAGCCGCACGCCGGGCGGATCGTCGAGGCTCGGCCGCATGAAGGTGGCGTCGAGCTCGCCGCGATGCAGTTTTTCCATCAGCGACAGCGTATTGAGCTCCGTGAGCGACAACCGCACATCCGGCCACCGCGCCTGAAAGCGCCGGATCGTGGCGCTGACAACAGGGTTGAAAGCCGAGGACGCCGTGAAGCCGAGCGCCAGGCGCCCCGTCTCGCCGCGATTGGCGCGCTGTGCCGCAAGCTTCGCCTTTTCCGCCGAGGCGAGCGACGCCTTGGCTTCGCTGAGGAATGCCTCACCGGCCGCCGTCAGTTCCGCGCCATGCGGCACGCGATGGAACAGAGCCGCGCCGATCTCCGCCTCCAGATCGCGGATCTGCTGGCTGAGCGGTGGCTGCCCGATGCCGAGCTTCGCCGCCGCCCGCGTGAAATTCGCCTCTTCGGCAACAGCGAGAAAGTAGCGGATGTGCCTAAGCTCCATGCCCGGTATCTCCAAAACCTATCGAGAATGATAGTTCCATATATTGGACAAATTGAACCCCGCTGGCTAGATCAGGGATGAAAGGCGCCTGACATGCCAAAGACAGCAGCAAGAATGAGCGATATTTCCCCGATCGAGGTGACGGAAGCGCCGCCCGCCAAGCAATATCTGACGCGCGGCACGCTGCCCTACCGGCGGGCCAGCCTGGCGCTGTTTCTCTCCGGTTTCTCCACCTTCTCGCTGCTATACTGCGTCCAGCCGCTGCTGCCGGTCTTCGCTTCCGACTATGCGGTGAGCCCGGCCCAGAGCTCGCTGGCGCTCTCGTTGTCCACCGGCTTCCTGGCCGTCGCCATCATCTGTGCCGCCGCCGTGTCGGAAGGTCTCGGCCGCCGCAGCCTGATGTCGATCTCGTTGGTCGGTGCCGCACTGCTGACGATCGCCGCGGCCTTCGCGCCGAACTGGCATATGCTGCTGGTGCTGCGGGCGCTGCTCGGCTTCGCGCTCGGCGGTGTGCCCGCCGTCGCCATGGCCTATCTCGCCGAAGAGATCGATCCAAAGGGCCTCGGCGCCACGATGGGCCTCTATGTCGGGGGAACGGCCTTCGGCGGCATGTCCGGCCGCGTGCTGACGGGCATCTTCGCCGAATACCTCACCTGGCGTCCCGCCATGGCGCTGATGGGCGTTATCGGTCTCGCTGCCGCCATCGGCTTCATCGTCCTTTTGCCGGCGTCGCGTAATTTCATCCGCCGCCCCGGCTTCGATCCGCGCTTTCATATGAAAGCCTGGGCCGGCCATCTCAAAAATCCGGCGCTGCCCTTCGTCTTTTGGATCGCCTTCCTGGCGATGGGCTCATTCGTGACGATCTACAATTACGCCGGCTTCCGGCTCGTTGCGTCACCCTATGAACTGACACAGACCGAACTCGGCCTGATCTTCACCGTCTACATGTTCGGCATCGGCGCCTCGTCGATCGGCGGAATCCTTGGTGATCGCTTCGGCCACTTCGCCGTGCTCCTGACCGGCCTTGCCGTCACCGCTGCCGGAAGCGCGCTGACGCTCTCATCGTCGCTGCCCATCATCATCATCGGCATCATCGTACTGACAAGCGGCTTCTTCATGAGCCATTCGATCGCCAGCGGCCTCGTCGGCAAGCTGGCCAAAGGCACCAAGGGCCACGCCTCCTCGCTCTACATGCTTGCCTACTATGTCGGCTCCAGCGTCCTGGGCTCGGCGGGCGGCTGGTTCTTCTCCGCTGAGGGTTGGTCGGCCGTGGTGTTCTTCACCCTCGCCATGCTGCTCTGCGCCTTCGCTTGCGCCTATGGCGCAAGGCGTCTTTCAAAGGCAGCGCGCGTCTAGCAATCGCCATCTGACACAGAGGCCTTGACTGGCACCGCATCGTCCATTACTTAACACATAAGTTAATTAACTTAATGGATAAATAATGGACCGCTTGAGCGCGACCTTTTCGGCACTGGCCGATCCGACACGGCGGGCAATCCTCGCCCGGCTCGCCTCGGGAGAGGCATCCGTATCGGAGCTCGCCGAACCCTTCGACATGTCGCTGGTCGCCGTCTCCAAGCATCTCAAGGTGCTGGAGAATGCCGGGCTCATATCGAAGGGCCGGGAAGCTCAATGGCGGCCCTGCCGGCTGGAGCCGGCATCGCTGCGTGTCGTCGACGACTGGCTTGAGAACTACCGCGTTTTCTGGAGCGAAAGCCTGGACAAGCTCGAAGCCTATGCCGCGAGCCTGAAAAAGGAGGAAGGGAATGGGAAGTGATGTCAGCCCGGCTGTGCGCAGCCGCGAAATCGTGCTGGTGCGCGAGATCGATGCCCCGCGCGAACTCGTCTTCCGTCTCTGGACGGAGCCGAAGCATCTGCTGAAATGGTGGGGTCCGAACAATTGCTCGGCGCCATCCGTCTCCGTCGATCTACGCGAAGGCGGTGCCTGGCGTCACTGCATCCTCGCGCCCGACGGCAAGGAATATTGGAGCCGCGGCCGCTACATCGAGATCACCCCGCCCGAGCGGCTGGTCTTCACTTTCGCCTGGGAGAATTCGGCCGGTCAGCCGGAACACGAGATGCAGGCGATTGTGGAGTTGGAAGATAAGGGCGGCAGGACGAAGCTCACCTTCCGCAAACATCAACTGCCAAGCGACACGGAATTCAAGCTTCAGAGCAGCGGCTGGGCGGAAGCGCTCGATAAGGTGGCGGCCTATGCTGAGGAGCAAGCAGGGAGGAGAGCATCATGAAGAAGACCTATCATGGCAGCTGCCACTGCGGCGAAGTCAGCTACGAAACCCAGCTCGACCTCCAGGCGGGCACGTTTCGCTGCAACTGCTCCGTCTGCAGGAAGAAGCGCAGTTGGCTCGCGGTGGCATCGCCCGAAGACTTCCGCTTGGTCGCAGGCAGGGAAGCGCTCGGCGAATATCAGTTCGCGACTCGTAAGCTGCATCATCTCTTCTGCAGGAATTGCGGCGTCAGCTCCTATGCCTGGGGCGAAAACGAAGCCCTCGGCACCTTCTTCGCCGTCGCCGTCAATTGCCTCGATGACGCCACGGCTGATGAGCTCGTCAACGCCCCCGTCGCCTATGTCGATGGGCTGCATGAGCGCTATGATGCGCCGCCGGAGGAGACGCGGCATCTCTGATGCCGCATCAGGAGGTCAACCAAGCCGGATATACGGCACGTCCTTCTTGGCGACCTCATCCAGCGCTTCCTCGTACCCCGCATCCGCATAGCGCATGACGCCGAGTGCCGTGTCGTTGGTCAGCGCATGATCAAGCCGCTCGTCGGCATCGCCGGTACCGTCGGCAACGACCGTGACCCCGCAGCTCGTCATGTAGCCCGCATAGCCGCCGCCGCCGGAATGGACGACGACGAGGTCGGCCATCGAGGAGCAGAGCATCATCGCATCGATCAGCGGCCAGTCGGCGATAGCGTCGGAACCGTCCTTCATGCGCTCGGTCATGATATTGGGATGCGCCATCGCACCGGCATCGAGGTGGTCGCGGGAGAAGGCGACCGGTCCCTTGAGCTCGCCGCTTGCCACCAGTTCGTTGACGCGCCGCGCCAGTGCCGTGCGTTCGCCGTGGCCGAGCCAGGCGATGCGTGCCGGCAGGCCCTCGAAGGGCACATGCTGGCGCGCCAGCCGGATCCAGTTGGTAATGATCTTGTTGTCCGGGAACATCTCGAGCAGCAGATCGTCGATCCGGACGATGTCGCTTTCCTCGCCCGAAAGCGCCATCCAGCGGAACGGGCCGATGGCACGGGCAAAGAGCGGGCGCAGATAGGCTTCGGTGAAGATCGGGATGTCGAATGCGTTCTGAACGCCGCCTTCCTTCGCCTGCGTGCGGATCAGGTTGCCATTGTCGAAGACCTCGGAGCCCTTCTTCTGGAAGTCGAGCATCGCCGTCACATGCTGGACGATCGAGGCGCGGCTTGCCGCCATCAGCTGGCCCTGGCCGTCGTCGCGCAGTTCCTTCACCTGGGCAATGCTCATGCCCTTGGGCACGTAGCCGTAGACGAGGTCATGCGCCGAGGTCTGGTCGGTAACGACATCAGGCACGATGCCGCGGCGCGCGATCTCCGGGTAGATTTCCGCTGCGTTTCCGACGAGGCCGACGGACAGCGCGCGCTTTTCCTTCACGGCATCGTCGATCATCTTCAGCGCCGTGTCGAGGTCGGGTGCGATCTCCTGCAGGTAGCCGATCTCCTGGCGCTTCTTTGCCCGCTCGGCATCGATATCGACGCAGAGGATCGCAGCGCCTGCCATGCGGCCGGCGAGCGGCTGTGCGCCGCCCATACCGCCGAGGCCAGCCGTCAGCACGAAGCGGCCGGAAAGGTCGCCGCCGAAGCGCCGCTCGGCAATCCGCATGAAGATCTCATAGGTGCCCTGGATGACGCCCTGGCTGCCGATATACTGCCAGGCGCCGGCCGTCAGGCCGCCCCAGCAGATCAGGCCCTTGCGCTGCAGCTCGTAGAACACCTCAGCCTTCGCCCATTGCCCGACGATATTGCAGTTCGCCATGATGACCAACGGCGCCTTGGCATGGGTCTTGACGAGACCGATCGGCTTGCCGGATTGGATCAGCAGCGTCTGGTCCTCGTCCATCTCGGTCAGTGCCTTGACGATGCCCTTGTGGGCCGCCCAGTTGCGCGCCGCCTTGCCGAGCGCGGCATAGACGATGAGATTGTCGGGATCCTCACCGACCGAGAGCACGTTTTCGAGAAGCCGCAGCAGCGCCTCCTGCCGCCAGCCCTTGGCGCGCAGCTCCGGCCCGCCCGGGATCGGAAATTTCGGATGGCGTGGGTTCGGCTTCGGCATCTCGGTGTTCCTCGTTTGATTTCGACTTTCCCTTCCCCGCGGGGAGAAGGTGGCCCCGAAGGGGTCGGATGAGAGGGCCAAGTCCTCGGCCTCACTTTCGCTCGGCCGCTCGCGCTTCCGGCGCTCGCCCCCTCATCTGTCCTGACGGACATCTTCTCCCCGCTGGGGAGAAGGGATGCTCAGCTCAAGCCCGCGCCCCCAGCGCATACCGGGCGATCTCGATGCCCATGGCCTTTTCCACCGGTGGGTAGACGGTCGGGTCGAGAACGCTTGCCGAGAGCGGAATGATATCCATCGGCACATGCAGGATGAAGATATGCATGCCCGTCTGCAGCTGGCCGACGGAGAGCGGTTCTCCCTCGGGCGACAGCGTGGTGATGACCGACGGGAAGGTCGCGACGCGCTTGCCGTCGGCATCGTCCACCGCCATGTATTCGTTCATCACATGCAGCGTCACCGCATTGTCGCCGGCGCCGACGGAGACGGTGCCGATATCGAAGGCTTCCTTCGTGTAGACGACATCCTTTTTGGTGATGATGCCCTCGGTCAGGATATGGCCGCCGGTTGTCTTGCAGATCGCGTCGATGACAGCGGAGCCGCCCTTCTTCTCGGCCGCGATGATCGCCTCGCCGAGCGCCAGGGCCATCGAGATGCCGCCGAGCGCCGCATTCTTGCGCACATAGGAAGCCCGCAGCGGATTGCGGCAGCTTGCAATGAAGCCGCCGGACTGATCCGACGCAGCCCGCAGGATCGGCGAAATCTTCGCCGTCGCACCCTTCACGACGAGCTCGATATAGCGGTTTTCGGCGCGGTTGCCGCCGACTGCCGTCTGGATCATCTGCTCCGGCGATCCCGCCATGCCGATCGAGCCCATGTCGCCGGTTGGATGCGCGCGGATATCGCCGACTGCATCCACGACCTTGGTGCCGAGAATGGCGGAGGGCAGCCAGCCGTTCAGGGTCGAGGACTTGCCGTTCTGGCCGATGATCAGGCCGGAAAGCTTCTCGCCAAGCTCGTCCTGCAGAAGCTGCACGGCCTTGACGTAATCGATCCCCTGCATTTCCCAGGGCGTGGTCGAGGCCGGCGCGCCGATCGCCGCAGCGGTCGCGATCCAGTCGTCGTCCTTCAATTCGTCGATCGAGACCAGTTCCGGCTTGCCGACATTGACGGCCGCATAGCCAAGCATCCGGCCGTGGTCGGCCCAGCCGCCACCGCCTGCCGCATAGACGGACCCGCCCTTGACGGCAGCCTCGACGTCTTTCTCAACGAGTATGCGTCCCATCAGGCCTTCTCCTCATTCAAGCTCTTGTCCATGTCGCGCACCGCCTCGAACAGCACGGCGGCGCCAAGCGCGATGTCGTCATTCTCGGCCCATTCGTCGGCGCAGTGGCTGCGGCCTTCCTTGCAGGGCACGAAGATCATCGCCGCAGGTGCCACTTTGGCGACCCAGGCGGTATCGTGGCCGGCGCCCGAGGCCATGCGGCGATGCTTGGCGCCGACGGTGTCGCAGGCCTGCTCCAGGATCTTCAGGAGACGCGGATCGCCGGGCGTCGGATAATTGTCGGAAACGCGGTTCGGCGACTTGATCGTCACGCCCTGGGCGATCGCCAGCTTGATGACATGGGCATCCAGCCATTCGCAGAAGGCTTCCATGTCGCCGCGGATTTCGGCGCGGCCGTCGATCAGCAGCACGACCTTCGACGGAACGACATTGGCGGCATTCGGCTCGATACGGAATTCACCGACGGTCGCGGCAAAATGGCCCGGTGTCTTGGCCCGCTGGGCCGCGGCTTCGCGAATGTCGAGCACCAGCTGCGAGGCGGCCACCAGCGCATCGGCGCGGCCATCCATCGGCGTCGTTCCGGCGTGGTCGGCGCGGCCCTCGACGGTGATTTCGATGCGGGTGATCCCGGCAATCGCGGTGACGATGCCGACATCCTTCTTCTCGTTCTCGAGGATCGGCCCCTGCTCGATGTGAAGTTCGAGAAAGCCTTTCAGATCAGGACGGCTCTGGGAGAGCAACGTCGAGGGATTGCCGCCGACTTCGGTGATGCCGTCGGCAAGCGTGCGGTCGCCGTTGGTGCGCGAAAGCCATGCTTCGGGGATCTGGCCGGTCATGCCGCGGCTGCCGATGCAGGAAACGCCGAAGATGCTAACTTCCTCTGCCAGGAAGTCAATGATCTCGAGATCATGATCGAGCTGGATGTCCTGGTCCTTCAGCGAGCGGGCCACTTCGAGCGCCGTGATCGTGCCGGCGATGCCGTCGAAGCGGCCGCCGTCAGGCACGGTATCGGAATGCGAGCCGACCATGATCGTGCCGAGGCCGGGCTTTGCGCCCGCACGGCGGCCGATCAGGTTGCCGGCGGCGTCCATCCGCGTCTCAAGCCCGGCGGCCTTCATCCGCGCCTCGATATAGGCGCGTCCCTCCAGAAAGAGCGGCGAGAAGGCGCGGCGCGTCCAGGGATGATCGGGCTCGGTGATCTTTGCCAGCGCATCGATATCTTCGGCGATACGTCCGGCGTTGACAGGCAGGTTGCGGCTCATGCGGCTTCTCCAGCAATGACATGACGGGGCAGGGGCCGGACGAACTTGCCGTTGCCGGGCTCGGAAAGCACCTTGGCGCCATCGGTTATCTTCTCGCCGCGCAGATAGGCCGCAGAAACGGTCCAGGGCAAGCGAATGCCGTTATAGGGGCTCCAGCCGACGATGTTGTTGCCGCTCGCGGCCGCATCATAGACCATCTCGCGCGGTTCCAGCACGACGATATCGGCATCCTTACCGGGTGTCAGCGCGCCCTTGATATGGTTGAGGCGGAAATGCTTCGCGGGGTTCTCGGCCATCAGCTTGGCGGCCCAGGTCAGCGAAACGCCGCGCTCCAGCGCGCCTTTCACGAACAGCGGGACCATGGCTTCCAGGCCGGGCACGCCGGAGGAGTTGGCGAGCATATCGGGATTGGTCTTGCGGTTCTCCGACCAGCTGACGTGATCGGTCGAGACCAGCCAGACATTGCCTTCGGCGACCTTCCGCCACAGCGTCTCGACTTCGGCGCGCGGACGGATCGGCGGATTGATCTTGGCCTTGCCGCCCAGGCGCTTGACGTCGTTTTCCTCGTCCAGTGTCAGATAGTGGATGCAGCATTCGACGGTCGCCTCGAAGCCATCGCGGCGGTAGGCATGCGCGATGTCATAGCCGCGGCCGAGCGAGCAGTGCACGACATGCGAGGGGCAGCCGGTATTGGCGCCGGTCTCGAAGATCGTGTGCATGGCAAGCAGCTCGGTGATCGGCGGGCGCGACAGGCCATGGGCGCGCCAGTCGGTAATGCCGCTCGCCTTGACCTTCTCCATATAGGTCCGGACCGCCTCGTCATCCTCGTTGTGCACGCCAGCCGTCAGGCCGGTCGGCGCGATCGCGGCGAAGCATTCGTCGAGCAGGGCCGGGGGAATACGCGGGAAGCGCTTGGCATCCGTGCCGAAGGTCGAGAATTTGAAGGCGGCAACACCGGCATCCACCATCTCGCGGATACGGGCGGCGCCTTCCTCGGGATCAACAGTGCCGTAGAGCGCGAAATCGACGCGGGCCTGCGGGCTCGCGTGATCCACCTTCTTCTTTACCGCCGCGGCGGAGCAAACGAGATTGCCTTCGTCATAGGGCATGTCGACGATCGTCGTGACACCGCCGGCCGCCGCCGAACGGGTCGACCAGAGGAAATCTTCCTGGTCCTTCTGTGAGAGCGAATGCGTCTGGGCGTCGATCGCGCCGGGCAGGATCAGCGCCTTGCCAAGCAGGTGGCGCTCTTTGGCCGCGGGCGGCACGCCGACACCGACTTCGGCGATCTTGCCGTCGCGCACGGCGACATAGCCCTGTTCCAGAATGCGCTCGGGCAGGACGACAGTCCCCTGCAGAACGAGATCGAAATCAGCCATGCGGCGCCTCCAGATGCTGTTGTTGTCAGAGAACCATCGGTTCGCTTGCGAGCCGTTCCTCGATACGCTCCAGCGAGCCGAGGGCGAAGAAATCGTCGAAGGATGCGATCGGCACTTCGCCGATCAGCTTCGAGATGAAGGCGTCCGAGCCGAGCTCTTCCTCGATCGCCTCGACTTCAGCCGAAAGCGGCCGGTCGATAGTGTAGAAGGCGGCGTGGCTGCGCACGAGATCGTAGATCATCTTTGCAACGCCCTGCGGCTCGTCGCCGAGAATATCGATTGCCTGCGCCGAGAGCAGGGCTTCCAGAGCGGCAAGGCGCCTGAGCGCCCGCATCTGGCGCTCGAAACGCTCGATGACCAGCGGCAGGAAGGCCGCCTCGTCCTCGAGTCCAGCGGCGACCACCAGCGACTGCGCCGAAACGGGGTTCGACATCGACAGCACGCGCGAGAAGATTTCGCCGGCAAGCTTGATGATCGGGCCGAAACCGGTTGCGATGCGGCCGGGCGGCACGAGATTGACCGGCAGATCGCGGCGCTGGCCGTTGCCGAGAATGACGCAACGATTGAAGGCATTGCGCGCCGCATGCGCCATGCAGAGTGCGGCGGATTCCAGCAGGATCGTCACGTCGAGCGGCAGAGAACCACCAGAGGTCATGACGCGGCCCTCAACGACGACAGGGTTGTCATCCGAGCGGCCGGTGGCGGCGAGGATCTTGTGGCCCGTTGACAGCAGGTTCTCGATCACGGCGCCGAAGACCTGGGCAACCATGCGCAGGCTGAGCGGATCCTGAACATGCGTGGCAACCGGCCAGTTCCAGGCTTCCGAGGCATTGCAGAGCCACGAGCCGATCAGCGCTTCCCTTGCCGTTCCGACATGACGCACGGCCTTCCACGGATCGCGGGAAGCGCCGAGCGCGCCAGAGGCCATCATACCGGTCGCCAGCAGCACGCGGATCGAGGCGGCGGCATTGCGCGTCGCCTCACCGGCGGCCGCGAAGCTCACGGCATTGACGCTGAGCGATGCCAGGCTGTCGCGTGGCGCCATCTTGATAGGTTCGAGACCGGCGGCCTGGAAGGCCTCGGCCGCCTGCATGCGCTTGCCGCGATAGACAGCCTCGCCGACGCCGGTCAGCACGGCGCCGATCTGGCCCATCAGGCCGATATCGGCGCAGCCGATCGATCCCGTGCGGCGCACCAGCGGGATAAGATCGGCATCCAGCAGCCGCATATAGGCTTCGATAAGCTCGGGCGTGCAGCCGACCTGTCCGGTCAGCGCCGTGTTGATGCGGATCGCCATCGCATTGCGCACAACGGCGCAGGAAAAGGGTGTGCCGGTGCCGAAATGGTGGGCGCGCACGAGGCCGAGATTGAAGGCTTCGAGCTCGTCATTCGACCACTCGACATCCTTCATGGCGCCGACACCTGTCGTCGAGCCGTAGACGGGAACGCCAGAAGCAATCGCATCCTCGACGATCGAGCGTGCGTGCTCGACGCGCGCCATGCCCGCGGCCGAAGCTGAAAGCGCCACCTTGCCCGACCCGATCCTTACCATCTCGGCAAAGCCGAGGGGTTGGCCGGATAGTTCGATGCCGGGGCGTTCATGCTTCATCTGCTGGTCTCCTTGAAGGCGAGACTAAGCGAGCGTCTCGCATCATGGGATATCCCAAATGCCGAACACAGCATGTTGCTTTATGCCTGAGGTCAGCTCAGCGTCCAGGCAATATAGAGAAGCGTCAGCGCAATAATCCAGAGGGCGATGCGCGCAGAACGGTTATGACGCGCCTCGGACTTGCCGATCGCCTCTGCCGTCTGCTCGTCGAAACGCAGTCCATGCTCGCTCATATGCAGGAGCTGGTGATGGAATTTTTCCGTCTGCGCGGCGATTTCGGGCGCCGCTTCGGCCAGCTTCACCGCGGCTTTCAGCCCGTCCTTCAGGTCGGTGACGATGCGTTTCGGGCCGAGATTGTTGCGGATCCATTCGCCGACGACAGGTTCGGACGCCTTCCACATGTTGAAGCGCGGATTGAGCATGCGCGATACGCCTTCGACGACGACCATCGTCTTCTGCAGCATGACGAGCTCAGGCCGCGTCTGCATGTCGAAGAGTTCGGTCACCTCGAAGAGCAGTGTCAGCAGCTTGCCCATCGAGATCGTCTCGGCCGGCTGGCCGTGGATCGGCTCGCCGATCGCCCGGATTGCTTGGGCGAAGCTCTCGACATTGTGATGTCCGGGCACGTAGCCGGCCTCGAAATGCACCTCGGCCACCCGGATGTAATCGCGGGTGATGAAGCCGTAGAGAATCTCGGCGAGGAAGCGCCGTTCCTTCTTTCCGAGCCGTCCGACGATGCCCATGTCGACGGCGACGATCATGCCGTCGGCATCAACGAAGAGATTGCCGGGGTGCATGTCGGCATGGAAGAAGCCGTCGCGCAGCGTATGGCGCAGGAAGGACTGGATCAGCGTGTCGGCAAGCGCGTTGAGGTCGTGGCCGGCGGCGAGCAGGCCCTCGACATCCGACATCTTCACGCCGTCGATCCACTCCATGGTGATGACGTCGCGCCCGGTGCGCTCCCAGTCCACCTTGGGGACGCGGAAACCCGGATCCTTCTCGGTATTCTCGGCGATCTCGGAAAGGGCTGCGGCCTCGAGACGGAGATCCATCTCCACCTTGGTGGTCTGTTCCAGCGTCTTCGTCACCTCCACCGGCTGCAGCCGGCGGCTGGAGGGCATGAAGCGCTCCTGCAGATGGGCGACGAGATACATCGCCTCGATGTCATGACCGAAGCGCTGGCGCACGCCGGGGCGTACGACCTTGACGGCCACCTTCTTGCGGCCTTCGCTGCCATCGACCTCAGCCGGATGAACCTGGGCGATCGAAGCTGCCGCGATCGGATCGCCGAAGCTCGCGTAGAGCTCTTCGACGGGACGCCCAAGCGAGCCCTCGATATTGGCCTTTGCCGCCGCAATCGGGAAAAAGGTCATCCGGTCCTGCAGCTGCGACAGGTCGTTGGCGAAATCGACGCCGACGACGTCAGGACGCGTCGCCAGGAACTGGCCGATCTTCACATAGGACGGACCGAGACGCTCGACCGCGCGCGCCAGACGGTCGCTGCGCTTCTGGCGCTTTGCCTTGCTGCGCTCGAAAATCGTCACGGAGGATTTGGCGAGCGCCACCACGGGCGGAAGCCCTTCGGACGGGAGGGCGGAGACGACCCCCTCGCGCACGAGCACCCAGCCGACGCGCCAAAGCCGGAAATATGCGCCGAAAGCACTCATCTATTCTATAATTTCCAGCCGGAATGCAGCGCGGCGATACCGCCGGTATAATTGGTGTAGGAAACCCGCGAGAAACCCGCCTCGCGGATCATCGCCGCGAAATTCTCCTGGTTCGGGAATTTACGGATCGACTCCACGAGATACTGATAGGGCTCGGCATCGCCGGTGATCGCCTTGCCGAATTTCGGGATCGCGTTGAACGACCAGGCGTCATAGACCTTGTCGAGAACCGGCAGCTCGACCTCTGAGAACTCAAGCACCAGAAGACGCCCGCCGCGCTTCAGCACGCGATAGGCTTCCGAAAGCGCCACATCGATGCGCGGCACGTTGCGGATGCCGAAGGCGATCGTGTAGGCGTCGAAGCTGTTCGCCTCGAAAGGCAGGTCCTCGGCATTGGCCTCGACGAAGGTCAGATTGTCCGAAAGCTTCTTCTTGGCGGCCCGCTCGGCGCCGACGCCGAGCATCGAGCCGTTGATGTCGAGCACCGTGGCATGGGCGAGACGGTTCGAGGCTTCGACGATGCGGAAGGCGATATCGCCCGTGCCGCCGGCAACGTCGAGCACCTTGTATCCCGCTTCCTTGCGCGGGTTCAGCGACGCGATCATCGCGTCCTTCCAGACCCGGTGCATGCCTGCCGACATGACGTCGTTCATGATGTCGTAACGCTTGGCGACCTTATGGAAGACCTCGTTGACGAGGCCCTGCTTTTCGCCGTTCTGCACCTCGCGGAAACCGTAGGACGTTTCCATGCCGCCATCGGCGGAAGTGCGGCTATCTGACATCGGACAACTCCGTTACTCGAAATCGGTGCGGCGACCATAGCGAAGCGATGCTTTGGACGCTATCTGTATGCGCGGATCAAAAGCCGCGGCCTTCTGGCGCTATAGCGCACATCATCCGCGGTTGAAACACGTTTAGCTACAGATGGGTAACGATGCCGGAATTGCCAGAAGTCGAAACCGTCAGGCGCGGCCTGACCCCCGCGATGGAGGGCACGCGCATCGAGCGGCTGGAGCTTCGCCGCGGCAATCTGCGCTTCCCCTTTCCTGAAAATCTCGCGGAAGATGTCAGCGGCCGTACGATCGTCGGCCTTGGTCGGCGGGCCAAATACCTGCTGATCGATCTCGACAGCGGCAAGACCATCATCTCGCACCTCGGCATGTCCGGCTCCTTCCGCATAGAGGAAGGCAGGCAGAAGACGACGCCCGGAGAATTTCATCACGAGCGGTCCAAGGATGAGAAGCACGACCACGCGATCTTTCACCTGGAAGGCAGCGAAGGGCCGCGGCGCGTCATTTATAATGACCCGCGCCGTTTCGGGTTCATGGATATTGCCGAACGCACCGAGCTGCAGAATAATCCGTTCCTCTTCGGCCTCGGCCCGGAACCGACCGGCAATGAGCTCAGCGCCGCCTATCTGGCGGAGCGCTTCGCCGGCAAGGCCCAGCCGCTGAAGGGCGCGCTTCTCGATCAGAAGAATATCGCCGGCCTCGGCAATATCTATGTGTGCGAGGCCCTCTGGCGCTCGCATTTGATGCCGACCAATGCTGCCGGCACGCTGGTGACGAAAACCGGAAAGCCGAAGGAAGCGCTGAACCTCCTCGTGTCATCGATCCGCGATGTGATTGCCGACGCCATCAAGGCCGGCGGTTCCTCATTGCGCGACCATATCCAGACGGATGGCTCGCTCGGCTATTTCCAGCATTCCTTCTCCGTCTATGACCGTGAAGGTGACCCTTGCCGCACGCCCGGCTGTAGCGGTACGGTTTCGCGCATCGTGCAGGCGGGCCGCTCGACATTCTATTGCCCCGTCTGCCAGAAGTGAGGAGGAACGCATGGCCTATGAAACCCTGATCGTTGAAACCCGTGGCAATGTCGGCCTCATCACGCTGAACCGGCCGCAGGCGCTGAACGCGCTGAATTCCACCGTTCTGGCCGATCTGAAGCGGGCCTATGCGGACTTTCACGCCGACGAGGCGATCGGCGCCATCGTTCTCACCGGCTCCGAGCGCGCCTTTGCCGCCGGTGCTGATATCAAGGAAATGCAGCCGCTGAATTTCGCCGATATCTATAAGTCGGAGTTCATCAGCGGCTGGGAAGAGATCTGGCGCGCCCGCAAGCCCGTCATCGCCGCCGTCAGCGGCTTTGCGCTCGGCGGCGGCTGCGAGCTCGCCATGATGTGCGATTTCATCATTGCTTCCGAGACCGCCAAGTTCGGCCAGCCCGAGATCACCCTCGGCGTCATCCCCGGCATGGGCGGCTCGCAGCGGCTGACGCGTGCCGTCGGCAAGTCGAAGGCGATGGACATGGTGCTGACCGGCCGCATGATGGATGCGGCCGAAGCCGAGCGCGCGGGACTCGTTTCGCGTGTGGTGGCGCCTGAGCGGCTGCTCGACGAGGCGCTGGAAGCGGCGGCCAAAATTGCCTCGCTGTCGCGCCCCTCGGTGCTGATGGCCAAGGAAGCCGTCAACCGCGCTTTCGAGGGAACGCTGGAGGAAGGGCTGCGTTTCGAGCGCCGTCTGTTCCACAGCCTGTTTGCCACGGAAGACCAGAAGGAAGGCATGTCTGCGTTCATCGAAAAGCGCAAACCGGACTTCAAACACCGCTGAGCCGGATTCATGGAGAAAGGCGGCTTTTCCTTGAAAATGCGCGTTGACGCGGCCCGGCTTTAGGGTTATACGCCCGTCCACGGTTCGGGAAGCCATTCTGGTCTTTCCCGATAATGCTCCCGCATTGCTGAATTTGTGGCCGCAGGGCCCGCGGTAATGACGGAGTTTGTTCGAATTCTTGAGAGAGGCATCCATGGCCAATACAACTTCGGCGAAAAAAGCGACCCGCAAGATCGCCCGCCGTACCGACGTCAATAAGGCTCGTCGCTCGCGCGTTCGTACTTTCGTTCGCCAGGTCGAAGAGGCACTCGCATCTGGTGATGCGGCCAAGGCTAAGGCAGCCTTCATCGCAGCGCAGCCGGAACTGGCCCGCGCAGCAAGCAAGGGCGTCCTGCACGCCAACACGGCATCCCGCAAGATCTCGCGTCTTGCTGCCCGTGTGAAGACGCTGTCGGCTTCGGCAAGCGCATAACATTTCATTAACGAACTGCTCGTTATGATTAGCCCGGTAATTTTACCGGGCTTTTTCGATTCCGCGATCTGCCCCTTGAATGGTTAATTCGGCGACGATTTCGTGTCAGGGGAATGACACTAATATGCATTGAAAATCAAATAGTTGCGCAAGGTTCTTTCCAGAATGCGCGACTCTCGCCCTCCCGGAAGGGGGGCGAAATGAGTCAAGCGGATTTTTATTTTTTTTCTTTCATAGCGTGTCGAAAATACCCACTTTGGGAATCTCATTGATTCTTCTGCGATTCTTTTTTGACATCGGCGTGACGCCCTAAACCGGCGCCCGGAGTCAATGGCTCCCTCTTAATTTTGCGTAAAATTCATCGTTGCAAGGCGCCATCGATCCTGCCTAAATGACTTCCAGCAAAGGGCGCGGACATCACCTGCAAGGGTACAGTCTAAACTGCCACACCGGCAGGGCGATGGGTTTTTGTGCCTTTTGTCGCGGAGCAGTCTATCTCTCCGTTTTTTCAAGCACTTGAGCTATTTGCACCGCGGCCGTGGCTGGTCTCGGAACGGGTATCTTTTGTGCTCTCGACGGTTACACGCCTGAGGCGAAACCGAAGGGGATGGGGAAACTACTTTTGTGTTCCGGTTGGTTAGCGGGCAAACGAGGGCCGCCAGCCAGCACGGCGAGGAAACAGCATGACGGAGGCCCCATGATGGCGGTTTCCGCCACGGGTTTTTGCGCCGGTCTTTTTGGGCTGGGACATCTGTATTGAGTGAACCGGCAAGCCTGCGGCTCATGAGGGGACGCCAGCCTGCCTAACGGGGAAAATTAATCGGGCGGCCGTTTTTCGGATGACCGCCCGGTGAAATGAAATTGGAAGGCGGCATGATGCAGATGAATTCTATGGCGGCGGGTGCTCTTGAGAATGGGGACAAGGCACCGGCGTTTGACTCTACTTGCCTTGATGCGGCGGGGGAAAAGGGAGACATGAAACATGGCGTACTTTTTGATCGCGTTAGCGCCCGTCTGAAGGCCCAGGTTGGCCCCGACGTTTTTGCAAGCTGGTTCCAGGGCCTGAAGCTTCATTCGGTTTCCAAGAGCGTCGTTCGCCTCACGGTGCCGACGACCTTTCTGAAGTCCTGGATCAACAACCGTTACATCGATCTGATCACCAGCCTCTTCCAGCAGGAAAACGCTGATATCCTGAAGGTCGAAATCCTCGTCCGGACGGCGGCTCGTCCTGGCGCCAAGCCTATGGACAATGCGGCTACCCAAGAGCCCGTGACCCAGGTGGCGCCGATGCGCCGCTCGACCAGCATGCAGCCGGCAGGTCAGTCGGTTCAGCAGACGGTCGCCGCTGCAGCCGCAGCCCGCCCGGCGACGACCGGTACCGGCCAGCCGCTCTTCGGCTCGCCGCTCGACTCCCGCTTCACCTTCGACACCTTCGTCGAAGGCAGCTCCAACCGCGTTGCTCTCGCAGCTGCCAAGACGATCGCAGAAGCTGGCCAGGGCGCTGTGCGCTTCAACCCGCTCTTCGTTCACTCGACGGTCGGCCTCGGCAAGACGCACCTGCTGCAGGCGATCGCCAATGCCGCCGTGCAGAACCCGCGCTCGCTGCGCGTCGTCTATCTGACGGCTGAATACTTCATGTGGCGTTTCGCAACCGCGATCCGCGACAATGATGCCCTGACGCTGAAGGACTCGCTGCGCAACATCGACCTCCTGATCATCGACGACATGCAGTTCCTGCAGGGCAAGATGATCCAGCACGAGTTCTGCCACCTGCTCAACATGCTGCTCGACAGCGCCAAGCAGGTCGTGGTCGCTGCCGACCGCGCTCCCTGGGAGCTGGAATCGCTCGACCCGCGCGTTCGCTCGCGTCTGCAGGGCGGTGTGGCAATCGAACTCGACGGCCCGGATTACGAGATGCGTCTCGAAATCCTCAAGCGCCGTCTGGCCGTTGCCCGTGTCGAAGATCCGTCGCTGGAAATTCCGGCCGAGCTGATGTCGCATGTCGCCCGTAATGTCACGGCCAGCGGCCGCGAACTGGAAGGCGCATTCAACCAGCTGATCTTCCGCCGCTCCTTCGAGCCGAACCTGTCGATCGAGCGCGTGGATGAGCTTCTGGCCCATCTCGTCGGCTCCGGCGAGCCCCGCCGCGTTCGCATCGAGGACATCCAGCGCATCGTCGCGCGCCACTACAATGTCTCGCGTCAGGAGCTGGTCTCGAACCGCCGCACGCGCGTCATCGTCAAGCCGCGCCAGATCGCCATGTATCTCTCGAAGACGCTGACGCCGCGCTCCTTCCCGGAAATCGGCCGCCGCTTCGGCGGGCGCGATCACACCACCGTGTTGCACGCCGTGCGCAAGATCGAAGAGCTGATTTCCGAGGACACCAAGCTGTCCCACGAGATCGAGCTGCTGAAGCGCCTGATCAACGAATAGTGCGCCACTTGGTGCTGAAATCCACGGCCGGGAGCGATCCCGGCCGTTTTCTTTTATCGGTATTTTGGGGTGAAGATGGCGCTTGGGCTGCCGCCTAAGGCCTATTGCTTGCGCTTTTCTGGGAGCGCGCAGAACTTGCCGCAGCTCGGGATGCCGGGCAGCATGTAGCGCAGGCAGCAGAGCTTGCGGCGGGCGATATATTCACCTTCGTCCTCGACTTGGCGCACACAGCCTGAAAACGGATTGACCCCGCCATTCGGCAGGCAGCCGCGCACGAATAGCGGCAGGTCGGACCGGCAGGGCTCGGCGCCTTCCGCCTCGGTCAGGCGCAGCGCGTAGTCGATGTAGACGGCCGCATTGTTCCAGCAGAGTTTTGCGGAAATGCCGTTCTGCTTCAGGAGGTCGACAGCCTTGAAGAGATGGGTCTCCAAGAGCGGATCCACTGCCTCGAAGGAGTCGGTAGAAGGATTGCGATCCTCCCATCCCGCATGCGGCACCCCGAAGGCCCGCGGCAGGCCATCCTCGCCGACAGCAATCGTCATCTCGTCGAAGGAAACCGGCAGCAACCGACGCCGCAGCTGCCGGGCGATCAGATAGGGGATCGTCAGGCCGGAGAAATAGTAGAGCGACCACATGGAGACGACCGCGCGGCGGTCTGCGCCGCCCGAGGCGGCGGTATAGCGATCGATCGCCGCGTTGAAGCTGCCATCGGCGAAGAAGCTCCGCAACGGCGTCCCGTCATCAAGATCACTGGAGAGCATCAGCTTTTGAGCCCACCAGGAATGCTCGCCGGCAAACAGGGCCGCCAGCGGCTCTGGCTGCGTGATGTCCTTGATGGAGCGTTCGAGCGTTTCGGTCATCGTCAAAGCGCCACCGCCTGCAGTCGGCCAAGGCGGGCAGCAGCATTGCTCGGTTGAACGAGCGGGTATGGTCGAAGGCGCTGGTTTCTCATGGCACCGGTCAGCTCGAATATCGGCAGTCGCTAACCTGATAATCACGCCTGAACGGAAAAGGAAAGAAAAAGATGACTATTGAAGTCATCTTTTTGGACCGTCATGCTTTCGACTCGCTGAGCAGCCAGCGGCGGAAAGCGGCAGCCGCCGGGCGTTCCAGGGAGGCGCCGGGATAGACGAGGTGGAAGGCGAGGCGGCTCGCGACGCCGAGGGGGAAGGGGGCCGCCACGGTGCCTTCCTTCAGCTCGCCTTCGACGAAGGAGCGGCGCATCAACGCGATGCCGAGACCCGCCTTCATTGCGTCATAGGCGCCGTTGCCATGCATGAAGATCGGGCCACGGGAGGCGTCGACGGCAGTGGCCACCCCTGCGGCCTCCAGCCAGAGCTGCCAGTCGTGCCTGTAGACGTCGTGGATCAGCGTGAAGGGCGCCAGTGCGGCAGGCGAGGGATGGTCGCCGAGTTCTGCTGCGAGCTTGGGGATGCAGACCGGCACGAGTTCGTCATCCACCAGCCGCTCGCTGACAAGGCCTTCATAACCGCCGAGCCCGTGGCGGATGGCAAGGTCAATACCGTCGCGCTGGAAATCCAGCACGCGATGCGAGGCGCTGATGCGCACGTCGATATCGGGATGCAGCACCTCGAACCGGCCGAGCCGTGGCACCAGCCAATAGGTGGCGAACCCGGCCGTGCAGGTCACGTTGAGGATCGCACCGCGGCTGCGCGCCGTGATCGCCGCCGTCGCTTCCCGCACCAGCCGGAAGGCGGCCCGCAGCGTCGTGAAGTAATCGGCACCCTCGACGGTCAAGGCTAGCGCCCGCGGCTTGCGCTCGAAAAGCTGAACGCCGAGTGCCGCCTCAAGATCGCGAATCTGCAGACTGACGGCGCCGGGCGTCACGTTCAGCTCCTTCGCCGCCAGCGTCATGCTGAGATGACGTGCTGCCGCTTCGAAGGCCCGAAGTGCGGAAAGGGAGGGCAGATAATCGCTCATGATTTAGCTCAGCTAAAGTGTCGCGCGAGAAAGACTCGTTTGATCCATCTTAATTAGCGAAATAATATCAGCATCAATATGTATCGCAACACCGATCCAATGCCGGTTTGTTGCGAGAATAAATCGAACAATTCACTGCGCAGGAAGCGGGTGGCGGCGCCTCCAGTGGTGTCCTATGCAGACAGGATCGAACGGAGGATGACGATGCAGAAGCAGATGGGTTTGGCCGAATGGGGCATGATGCTGGTGCTGTCGCTGCTGTGGGGCGGTTCCTTCCTGTTCAACGGCATCCTGGTGAAGGCGCTGCCGCCCTTCACGATCGTCACCGGCCGCGTGTTGCTGGCGGCGATTGCGCTCAATCTGATCGTCCGGGTGATGGGCCATGCCATGCCGCGCGACGGCAAGAGCTGGGTCGCCTTCTTCGGCATGGGCGTCCTGAACAACATGATCCCCTTCTGCCTGATCGTCTGGGGCCAGACGCATATCGCCAGCGGCCTCGCCTCGATCCTCAATGCCACGACGCCGCTGTTCGCGGTCGTCGTCGCCCATCTGCTGACCGCAGATGAGAAGATGACCGCCAACAGGCTGATCGGCGTCGTCGTCGGCTTTGCTGGCGTCGCCTATATGATCGGCTTCGATGCCCTGCACGATCTCGGCTCGAATGTGCTGGCGCAGCTTGCGGTGCTGGGAGCGGCGATTTCCTATTCCTTCGCCGGGATCTGGGGCCGCCGCTTCCGCGCCATGGGCATGCCGCCGCTGTTGCCGGCGGCAGGCCAGGTCACAGCTTCAACCATTCTGATGATTCCGATTGCGCTGATCGCCGACCAGCCCTGGACGCTTCCCATGCCCGGCATGGAAACCTGGCTCGCTCTCGCCGGTCTCGCCATCCTGTCGACGGCGGTCGCCTACGTGCTGTTCTTTCGCATTCTGGCAACGGCCGGCGCGACCAATCTGATGCTTGTCACCTTCCTGATCCCGGTCAGCGCCATCCTGCTCGGCGCGCTGGTGCTCGGCGAGCAGCTGCAGACCAAGCATCTGATCGGCATGGCAATGATCGCCATCGGCCTTGCGGCTATCGATGGGCGGCTGATGTCGATCGGGCGGAAGCGGGCGGTCTGAAGCTCAGCAGGCGAGATCGGCAACGACGGAATCGAGGATCAGCATGCCCGCAGGCGTGCAGCGCAGCCTCGAATTGCCGATCCGCTCGATGAAGCCGTGTTCCAGTAAAAACTCTTCGCGCGCAGGATCGGGATCGCGGCCGGAAAGCTGCTGCCAGCGGGCGAGATCGACGCCTTCCTTGAGCCTCAGGCCCATCAGCAGCAATTCGTCCGACTGCTCCTCGTAGCCGAGCCGTTCCTCGTCGAGAATACCGTGCCCGTCGCGCTCGACCATCTCAAGCCAGGCTTCCGGCTTGCGCTCGGTCGCCGTCGCGATCTTCTCCAGACCGCGGCTGAGGCGGCCATGGGCGCCGGGGCCGATGCCTGCATAGTCGCCATAGCGCCAGTAGGTCAGGTTATGACGGCTCTCGGCGCCGGGGCGGGCATGGTTCGAAACCTCGTAGGCGGGCATGCCTTCGCGCGCCGTGATCTCCTGCGTCGCCTCGTAGAGGGCCGCAGACTGGTCACCATCGGGAACGATCAGTTTGCCAGCCTTGTGCAGGCCGAAGAAGGGCGTGCCTTCCTCGATCGTCAGCTGGTAGAGCGACAGGTGATCGACAGCGTAGGAGATGGCCTGCTTCAGCTCACGCTCCCACTCGTCGACGGTCTGGTCGGGACGGGCATAGATGAGATCGAACGACATGCGCGGAAAGATGTCGCGGGCAAGCTTGATCGCCTTCAGCGCATCCGCAACGTCGTGCAGGCGGCCAAGGAATTTCAGATCGCGATCGTTCAGCGCCTGGACGCCGAGTGAGACGCGATTGACGCCGGCCACCCGGTAGCCGCGGAAGCGCTCGGCCTCGACGCTGGAGGGATTGGCCTCCATGGTGATTTCGATGCCGGCAGGCACGTGCCATTCCTTGGCAATGCCGTTCAGGATCGCATCGACGGTCTCAGGCTTCATCAGCGACGGCGTGCCGCCGCCGAGGAAGACGCTGGTGACGGTCTTCGGTCCGCTCAACTGCCGGATCGTCGCCATCTCCTTCAGGAAGGCCGCAACATAGCGCTCCTGATCGACAGGCTGGTGCCGGACATGGCTGTTGAAGTCACAATAGGGGCATTTCGCGGCGCAGAAGGGCCAGTGCACATAGACGCCGAAACCGGGCTCCCCCGTATCCGGCAGAAGCTTGGCATCACGCAGCGAAGTCAGGTTGTTCAAATCATCCACTGGCGGATCTTACGCTTCCAGGCAGGCTTCGACAAAGACTTTGAAGGCGCGCGCACGATGCGACAGCGCCTGCTCGTCGCCGGGCTTCCAGCCGTGTTTCTGTTCGGCGCTCATCTCGCCGAAGGTGGTGTCATAGCCCTGCGGCTGGAATACCGGGTCATAGCCGAAACCCTGCGTGCCGCGCGGCGGCCAGACGACCGTGCCTTCCACTTCGCCGCGGAAGAGCTCCGTATGACCATCGGGCCAGGCCAGGCAGAGAACGCTGACGAAGCGGGCCGTGCGCTGCTCGGGCTTGGCGGCTCCAGCCTTTTCGAGAGCCTTCTCGACCTTCTCCATCGCCATCGCAAAGTCGCGCGTGCCATCGGCGGTCTCGGCCCAGTTGGCCGTATAGACACCGGGATCGCCACCGAGCGCATCGACCACCAGACCGGAATCGTCAGAGAGCGCCGGCATGTTGGCGGCGCTGGCAGAGGCGAGTGCCTTGATTCTGGCGTTCTCTTCGAAGGTCGTGCCGGTTTCATCCGGTTCGATGAAATTGAGCTCGGCAGCCGACTTGGCGGTGAAGCCGAGCGGGCCGATCAGGTCCTGGATTTCGCGGATCTTGCCGGCATTATGGCTGGCGACAACGATCGTCTTGGTATCGAGTTTGCGCATTCCGTTTTCCTATTCGATGCCCCAGGTCCGAGCTTCCGCACATTCCAGGCTGTTGCCGGCAGGGTCGCGGAAGTAGATCGAGCGGCCGCCATTCGGCCAGTGAACTTCGGATTCGATGGCGATGCCGGCGGCCTGCAGCTTGGCAGCCATGGCGTCGATATTCGCAGCCGAGACCCGGAAGCAGGCATGCCCGGCTCCCTCGGTACCATGCGGCGGAACCTGCAGGGAATCGGCTGCCGGTGGCTTTACCGTCTCTTCCGGATTGAAGATCAGCAGCACGCCCGGGCCGCAGCGAAAGAAGACATGCCGGTTCGCCGCACGCGTGATCTTCGCAAGGCCGAGAACACCTTCATAGAAAGCCTCGGCTTTATCGAGGTCCTTTGCGTAGAGCGCCGTTTCCAGCATGCCTTCCAGCATGTCGTTCACCCGGCGATCGCCTGCTTCTGCAGGTCCACGAGTTCGGCGATACCGTTCTTGGCAAGGCCCATCAGCGATGCGAATTCGGCTTCGGAGAAGGGCGTGCCTTCAGCCGTTCCCTGGATCTCGACGATGCCGCCGGCGCCGGTCATGACGAAGTTGGCGTCGGTCTCGGCCGAGGAATCTTCCAGGTAATCGAGATCGATGACCGGCTGATTTGCGAAGATACCGCAAGAGATCGCGGCGACATGGTCCTTGAGGACGCGGTCGACCTTGATCATGTTGCGGCTTTCCATCCACTTCAGGCAGTCATAAAGCGCGATCCAGCCGCCGGTGATCGAGGCCGTGCGCGTGCCGCCATCCGCCTGGATGACATCGCAGTCGATGGTGATCTGGCGCTCGCCGAGTGCGGTCAGATCGACGACGGCGCGCAGCGAGCGGCCGATCAGGCGCTGGATTTCCTGCGTGCGTCCGCCCTGCTTGCCGGCAGCCGCCTCACGCTTCATGCGCTCGCCGGTGGCGCGCGGCAGCATGCCGTATTCGGCGGTGACCCAGCCCTTGCCGGTGTTGCGCAGCCACGGCGGCGTCTTCTCTTCCAGGCTCGCGGTGCAGAGCACATGCGTGTCGCCAAACTTCACCAGACAGGAGCCCTCGGCGTGCTTGGAAAAGTTGCGCTCGAAGCTGACCTTGCGCATCTGGTCGGTTTTTCTGCCTGACGGCCGCATTCTCTGTCTCCTGCTGCATGAGGCCTCGTGGCCGCGGCGGCGGCAGGGCGTAGTCATGCGTGTTTCTGATGCTGCCCCGCTTCTACGATTGGCTGCGGCCATTTGCAAATTCCCTTTTGCCACGCCCGCGAGATTGACTATATTTTCTGGAGTTTCATCAGCGTGGGTGTTTTAGGATTCATGGCCTTCAGGTCGTCGCCGGTTTCGGATGCCATTGCTGCGCTGGATGAGCGTTCCAAGGAAATCTTCCGCAGGATCGTCGAGGGCTATCTCGAGAATGGCGAGCCGCTCGGCTCGCGCAATCTGTCGCGCATCCTGCCGATGTCGCTCTCGCCGGCCTCCGTCCGCAATGTCATGAGCGATCTCGAAGAGCTCGGCCTCATCTATTCGCCGCATGTCAGCGCCGGGCGCCTGCCGACCCAGGTGGGCTTGCGGTTCTTCGTCGACGCCTTCATGCAGGTCGGTGATCTCTCTGCCGAGGACCGCGCCAGCATCGATCGCCAGGTACGCGCCGAAAGCCGCGACAACCCGGTGGAAGCGATGATGAACGAGGCGAGCCGGATGCTGTCGGGCATTTCGCGCGGCGCCGGGCTTGTCATCACCGCCAAGAGCGATCCCATCCTCAAGCATGTCGAGTTCATCCGCCTTGAGCCGACCAAGGCTCTGGCGGTGCTGGTCGGCGAGCATGATCAGGTCGAAAACCGCATCATCGAGCTACCGGCTGGCGTGACCTCCTCGCAGCTGACGGAAGCTGCGAACTTCCTGAATGCCCATATGACTGGCCAGACTTTGCCGGAATTGCGCAAGCAACTCGACAAGCTGAAGATCGATGTTCGCCATGAACTCGATGCTCTCTCGCAGGACCTCGTCGAGCGCGGCATCGCCGTCTGGTCCGGCAGCCCTGACGAGGGCAAGCCGGCGCAGCTCATCATCCGCGGCCGGGCAAACCTGCTGGAAGGGCTCGCCGGTGCCGACGATCTCGATCGCTTGCGGATGCTTTTCGACGATCTCGAAAAGAAAGACAGCCTGATCGAGCTCCTGAACCTAGCCGAGAGCGGACCGGGGGTGCGCATCTTCATCGGCTCGGAAAACAAGCTCTTCTCGCTTTCCGGCTCCTCGCTCATCGTCGCGCCATACCGCGATGATGACGACCGGATCGTCGGCGCGGTCGGCGTCATCGGCCCGACGCGGCTCAACTATTCGCGCATCGTGCCGATGGTCGATTACACCGCGCAGCTGATTTCCCGCCTGTCGCGCGGTGGCGCCCTCTGAAAAGCCCGATTTTCCGCTTCTTTGTCACGCAGACTTGATTTTTTGCGGTCAAAGCTCGATATCGGGCGCATCCCGAAAGAACCCTTTACCCGGAGACCGTCATGACTGACGAAACGACGAAAAACGGACCTGAGGCTGCCGCGGCCGACGCTGCTGCGGACGCAGCCGCAAACGTCGAGAATGAAGCGGCCGCTGAGGCATCGTCCCAGCCGGATCCGATGGAACTCGTGAAGGCCGAAAATGCCGAGCTGCGCGATCGCTATCTGCGTCTCGCTGCAGAGATGGACAACCTGCGCCGCCGCACCGAGCGTGATGTGAAGGATGCCAAGTCCTACTCGGTCGCCTCCTTCGCGCGCGACATGCTGGCTGTATCCGACAACCTGCGCCGCGCACTGGACTCGATCCCGGCCGAAGCCAAGGCTGCGGGCGAAGCCGGCCTGACGACGCTGATCGAAGGCGTCGAGATGACCGAGCGCTCCATGCTCTCGACGCTCGAGCGCCATGGCGTTCGCCAGCTCGATCCCGTCGGCCAGAAGTTCGACCCGAATTTCCATCAGGCGATGTTCGAAATTCCGAACACGGAAGTCCCGAACAACACAGTCGTCCAGGTGGTGCAGGCAGGCTTCACGATCGGCGAGCGCGTTCTGCGCCCGGCCATGGTCGGTGTCGCCAAGGGTGGTCCGAAGCCTGAGGCGGAGGCTGCCAATTCCTATCTGGATCAGAAGGACGCATAATGAAAAAGGGCCGCTGAGGAGCGGCCCTTTTCTTTTCCGGTCTGCCGTCGCTCAGATGCGGGCAAAGCGCTCGATCAGCAGATCGAAGAAACCGTCGGCATCGACGAAGCGCATCACCTGGGCATTGCGCTTGCGGTCGGTCACATGCCACCAGTCGACGACGGTCATGCCGACCGTCAGCTCCGACTTCACTTCGATCTCGACATTGCACTCGCGGCCCTTGAAAAGCTCCGGCTTCAGGAGATAGGCGACAACCGTCGGGTCATGCAGCGGGCCGCCGTCGGAACCGTATTTCTCGATATCGAAGCGCTCGAAGAATTCCAGCATCTCCACCATTGCCTGGGCGGGCGCCGTGCCCAGGTCGGCCATGCGCTTGACGCGGTCCTTGCGGGTCAGCAGCTGATGGGTCACGTCGAGCGGCATCATCACGATCGGCACACCCGAACGGAAGACGATGTCGGCTGCTTCAGGGTCGACATAGATGTTGAATTCGGCAGCCGGCGTGATGTTCCCGCCTTCGAAGAAGCCACCGCCCATCATCACCAGTTCGCGGACGCGTGCGACGATATCTGGCGCCTTCTGGAAGGCGAGGCCGATATTGGTGAGCGGCCCGAGCGTGCAGAGCGTCACGCTGCCTTCAGGCTCGCGGCGCAGCGTCTCGATGATGAAGTCGACGGAATGCTGCGGCTGCAGCGGCATGGTCGGCTCGGCCAGCGTCGGGCCGTCGAGGCCGGTCTTGCCATGCACGTGCTCGGCGGTGACCAGCTTGCGGGCGATCGGCTTGTCTGCGCCGGCAAAGACCTTGATGTCGATGCGCTTGCAGAGCTCGCAGATGATGCGCGCGTTGCGGCTGGTATAGGACAGCGGCACGTTGCCGGCGACCGTGGTGATACCGAGCACTTCGAGCTCTTCCGGGCTGCCGAAGGCGAGCATGATCGCTGCTGCATCGTCCTGGCCGGGATCGGTATCGATGATGATCTTTCTGGGGTTTGCCATGTACGTCGGTCCCTCCTCAGGTGCACGTCGTTTTGGCAGGCACCATTTGTTTATGATTGCGTCGCAAATCGGCGCAGCCCTTGCGGGTGACGATTTGATGCGAGCCTGCATGCGCTTTGTCAAGCAAGGACAAAGCCGGCGTTTACCCTAAAATTTCCGGGTCCTTGCCCGGCGGCCGCAAAACCTTGCGCGACCGCGCGCCAATTCCCATATTAGCAAGACCCGGATGCTAGCTTAGGTCCGGAAAGGTCGCTTGCATCAAGGACTTGAAAACATGAGCCGTATAACCCCTTTCGCCAGCCCGTTGCTCCTGGGCTTCGACGCCATGGAAAAGACGCTTGAGCGGATTTCCAAGGCGAGCGACGGTTATCCTCCCTACAACATCGAGCGTATTGCCGCCGATCACGGTCAGCCCGAGCGTCTGCGGATTACCCTTGCCGTCGCCGGTTTCGGCGAGGATGAGCTCGATGTCACCACCGAGGAAAACCAGCTTCTCATCCGCGGCCGGCAGGTCGAGCAGGACGAGCGCGAATATCTCTATCGCGGTATCGCCGCGCGTCAGTTCCAGCGCACTTTCGTGCTTGCCGATGGCATGCAGGTTCTCGGCGCCGGCCTCAAGAACGGTCTTCTCTCCGTCGATCTAATTCGCCCGGAGCCCGCACGCATGGTCAAGAAAATTAACATTTCGGTCTCACAGTAGGACAACGGTTCGATTGCGCCGTTGGTCCCTTCTCTTGGAGGTACAGGAATGTTGATGAAAGAAGCGAATTCTCACCTGACCAAATCCGAACTTGCCGGCATCGGCAACGGCGAGGTCGCCTATATCCGCAAAATGCGTACTGAAGAAGTATCGAAGTGCTTCCCCGAAGCGCCCGATATCGACCCTGGCGTCGACCTCTGGGCCCTTTTCGGCGCTGATGGCACGCCGATCCTGCTCACGGATAACCGCTCCAGCACCTTTTTCAAGGCCGCTGAAGACGAGCTCAAGACGGTAAGCCTGCACTAAACGTGCGGGCTTATGTCACTTGCCTGCTGGCTTAGATCTTCTTGAAAGTCAGATAGGCGGACGAACGGCCTTCGCGCCGTGCCTTGGCCTCGTAGCGTGTGCTCGGCCAGCCCTCGTAGGGCGTCAGCCAATCCGCAGCATTGCTCGCCAGCCAGTCGAAGCCGCCGTGGTCGCGGCATTTCAGCAGCGTCCAGTTCACATAGGTATCGATATCTGAAGCGAAGCAGAACAGTCCGCCCGGCTTCAGCACGCGATGGAAACGCTTGAGGTTCGTCTGCGAGACGAAGCGGCGCTTCCAGTGCTTCCGCTTGGGCCAGGGATCGGGATAGAGCAGGTCGATCTGGTCGAGGCAGCCATCAGGCAGCCAGTCGAGCAGCTGCGTCGCATCGTCGTTATAGACGCGGACGTTTCTGGCGCCCTTGTCCTCGACGCTGGCAAGCAGCTTCTGCATGGAATTGATGAAGGGCTCGACGCCGATAAAGCCGGTGGAGGGCAGTTCCTGGGCGCGGTGGATCAAATGCTCGCCGCCACCGAAGCCGATCTCCAGCCGCAACTTTTCGACCGGGACCGGCCAAAGGTCTTTCAGCGGCTCGGGGGGAGCCGCTGAAATATCGATGAGGAATGCCGGGAGCAGAGTACTCAGCTTTTCCGCTTGCTGTCCGCGTAGAGCCTTTCCCTTGCGGCGACCGAAGAAGGCTTCGGTCGCGCGGCCGCGGCGTTCCATATCCGTCATGCTGCGGCCTTGAGCTTGATGGCTTCCTTGAGGCCCTTCACGAGGTCGGTGCGCTCCCAGGAGAACGAGCCGTCACGCCCGGCCTTGCGGCCGAAGTGACCGTAAGCCGAGGTCTTTGCGTAGATCGGCTTGTTGAGGTCGAGGTGGCGGCGGATACCCGTCGGCGACAGGTCCATGTTCTTGCGGATCGCGGCTTCGACCTGGTCTTCGGTCACGCCCTTGCCGGTCTGGTGCAGGTCGACATAGATCGACAGCGGCTGTGCGACGCCGATGGCGTAGGACAGCTGGATCGTGCAGCGGTCGGCGAGACCGGCGGCAACGACGTTCTTGGCGAGGTAGCGGGCAGCGTAAGCAGCCGAACGGTCGACCTTGGTCGTGTCCTTGCCGGAGAATGCGCCGCCGCCATGCGGAGCCGCACCGCCGTAGGTGTCGACGATGATCTTGCGGCCGGTCAGGCCAGCGTCACCATCCGGACCGCCGATGACGAACTTGCCGGTCGGGTTGATGTACCACTTGCAATCGCTGGCGATCGGCAGGTCGCCGAGAGCTTCGCGGATATAGGGCTCGACGACGGCGCGAACCTTCTTCGAATCCCACTTCTCGTCGAGATGCTGGGTCGAAAGAACGATCGAGGTGACTTCTGCCGGCTTGCCGTCGACGTAGCGAACGGTCACCTGGCTCTTGGCATCAGGGCCAAGCTTGGCAACGTCGCCGTCGCCCTTCTTGCGGGCGGTGGCGAGCAGCTGCAGGATCTTGTGCGAGTAGTAGATCGGCGCCGGCATGAGGTCCGGCGTTTCCTTGCAGGCGTAGCCGAACATGATGCCCTGGTCGCCGGCACCTTCGTCACCCTGCTGGTCGGCAGCGTTGTCGACGCCCTGGGCGATGTCAGCGGACTGCGAGTGCAGGAGAACGTCGATCTTCGCCTTCTTCCAGTGGAAGCCGTCCTGCTCGTAGCCGATGTCCTTGATGGCGCGGCGTGCGGCAGCCTTGAACTTCGACGGGTTGATGACGTCCTTGCCGTCCTTGTCCTTCTTCATCAGGCTCGGCGGCAGGCGTACTTCACCAGCGATCACGACGCGGTTCGTAGTGGCCAGCGTTTCGCAGGCAATGCGCACGCCCCAGGGGTTTACGCCGGTCTTTGCCGCTTCGCGGTAGACCAGGTCCACGATCTCGTCCGAGATACGGTCACACACCTTGTCCGGGTGACCTTCGGCAACAGACTCACTGGTGAAGAGGTAATTAGCGCGCATTCCGGGATTCCCCTCAAAGAATAAAGTTCGACGAATTGGTACTCAGTTCACGCTCGAAAAACAAGCGCAGAAGGACATAAATATATCTTTATATCTACGGCTAAATGACAAATTTTGCCTTAAAAACGCGAAAAAGGCGGCCTTTCGACCGCCTTCTGTCATTGGACGCTGTTGGGAGCGCTTAGTCGGAGTCGGCTTCGGCGGCCAGCGCCTTGACGAGCTCGACGACCTTGCGGCGTACCTTCGGGTCGGAAATCTTCACGAAGGCGCGGTTCAGCTGCAGGCCTTCGGAGGAGGAGAGGAAGTCGACGACGTAGTTGGAGCTGGAGGCCTCAGCCATGCCGCTCATTGCGCCGGCGTGCTCGCCGGGTGCGTCTTCGAAGAAGAAGGAAACCGGGACGTTCAGGATGCTCGAGATGTTCTGCAGACGGCTGGCGCCGACGCGGTTCGTGCCCTTCTCGTACTTCTGAATCTGCTGGAATGTAATGCCAAGGCTTTCGCCAAGTTTTTCCTGGCTCATGCCAAGCATAGTGCGGCGAAGACGAATGCGACTGCCAACATGGATGTCGATCGGGTTCGGCTTCTTCTTGTTCTCAATCATGGTCGTGCCCTAACAAAAGATATTTCAACGAGTGAAACCGGCATTCCCTGAACCCATCCGTAACGCCACGTTGCATGAGGCGTTAACCCACCCTCAAGCATACGTTAACAACGCCGATCTGAACTACTATGCAATTTTAGGGGTTTTCGGTCAATTCTGCTTGAAAATAAAACCCATGCGAGAAATCAGCGCAATCATAAACAGCAACGTTTCAGTCAACCAAAAGTAGGTTTGCTGTGGATAGCCTGCTGTTGAATCGGCCTTAAAGCCCTCAAGGGTTGCATCTATGAAACCGCTCTCATTGAGGCTAAGTCCACTAATAATCTCTCCGCGTGAATTCACCAGCGCTGAAATGCCGCTGTTGGCGTCGCGAATCAGCGGTAATCCTGTCTCAACTGCGCGGATTCTGGCCTGCTGAAAGTGCTGATAAGGTCCAGGCGTAGATCCAAACCAAGCATCGTTAGTAATGTTGAGAATAGCGTTGGCCTGATTGATGCCGGCCATCTCTCCGGGGAAAATGATCTCGTAGCAGATCAGCGGATAGAGCGAGAGGCCGCTCGGGAGATTGAGCATCTCGCGGCTCGCGGCGGCGGTGAAGCCGCCCGGCATTTCCACGACGTTCTGGATGCCGAAATCATCGAGGAAATTCTCGAACGGCACATATTCGCCGAAGGGAACGAGATGCACCTTGTCGGATGCTGCAATGATCTGCCCGCGGCCATCGATGACGTAGATCGAGTTGTAATAGCGCGGTGCGTTACCGGGGCCGGTTTCCTCGACGCGAACGGCGCCGGCGATCAGGATCTGGTTGTCGTCGAGCGTATCGGCAATCCGCGTCAGAGCATCCTGATTATCCGTTAGAATGAAGGGGATAGAGGTTTCAGGCCAAACGATGATATCGGGCTTCTTGCCGCCATCCTTCGGCGCTTCAGCCGAGAGCTTGAGATGTTTCTCGAAGATCGCCGAGCGGTCGGCGTCACTGTCGAGCTTGGCGGCCTGGTCGATCATCGGCTGGACCAGGCGCACGACCGGCTGCTTGTCGGCAGGCGCAGCCTCAGGCTTCGGCAGGTAATAGAGAACGTAGGCGCCATAGCCGACATGCGCCGCAAAGAGCAGGGTGGCGAGCGTCACGCCGATCTTCGCGCCCTGACGCGTGCCGAGAAGGGCAGGGGCAGCGAAGACAAAGACGGAGAGGGCGGTAATCCCCATGACACCCAGGATGTGCACGGACTGCATCATCAGCGGAACGGGCATCATCCCGTAGCCGATGGCATTCCAGGGAAAGCCGGTAAAGACCACGCTTCGCAGCCACTCGAACAGGCCGAAGCTTGCCGCCAGTGCGGCAATCCGCCCCAGTCCCTCCGACCAGAAGATCCGCGCGGTCGCCGCCGCCAGCCCGTAGAAAATTGCCAGCACCGCTGGCAGGCCGAGAATGGCAAGCGGCAGAGCCCAGGCAAAGGCGTCGGAATCGATCAGCAGTGCATGCCCCAGCCACCAGAGGCCGGCAACGAAATAGCCAAAGCCGAAAAGCCAGCCGGTGAGGAACGCAGGCCAGAGACGGCCGATGAAGCTTGCCTCGGGTGACGCAGCCGCCCCGTCGATCAGCCAGACGAGCAGCGTGAAGGAAATGAACATCGCGGCAAAGAAGCCGATCGGGGGAAGCGCTATAACGCCGATGGCGCCGGCCAGGATCGCCAGCAGTGCCCTTTTGAAACCCCAGACCAGGATAACCCTGTCCGCAAGCCGCTCCATGCGCAGTCCCCATCAAGCCGCGAATCAACCCGGCTCGCAGTCTTTCAAAAAAGCAGCTGTTTGTCGTGCTTTACGGGCACTCAGTTTGCCGCAGAAGATTCTGCGGGCCTGTCGTCGCCCTGCTCCGAGCCACCAACGCCGTCACCATCCGCCTTGACGCGGCGGCGGATTGCCTGACGCTTGCGGGTGATGCGCACGCGCTTGATGCGCCGCGGATCGGCATCGAGGATGTGAAACTCGAAATCCGGCAGTGCCTGAACGACTTCGCCACGCACCGGGATACGTCCGAGCGCCGAGAAGATCAGGCCGCCCAGCGTATCGACCTCGTCCACCTGTTCGGCAATGTCGAAATCCGGGCCGATCGCCGCAGCGATCTCTTCCAGCTCGACGCGCGCGTCGGCAACGAACATGTCTTCGGAGACGCGCTTGAACATCACTTCGTCGTCGTCATGCTCGTCGTCGATGTCGCCGACGACCATTTCGACGATGTCCTCATGCGAGGCGAGACCATCGGTGCCGCCGTACTCGTCGATGACAAGCGCCATCTGCGTGCGGTTGACCTGCATGCGGCGCAGCAGGTCCGATGCCAGCATCGACGGGGGCACGAACAGGATCTTGCGGATGATGCCGGCCTCGGAGAGCGTCTTCTGCAGGTCGACGCGCGCTAGATCGAAATTCGGCTTCGCGGCGCGGCTCGGCTTCTGGATGTTTTCGGGCGCGATCTCGACCAGCGGCTCGGCAGCCTTGGTCTTGGCGCCGGCGCGGCGCTTGTTGCGCGCCTGCTTGGCGACATAGGAGAGAAGGTCGCGGATATGGACCATGCCGCGCGGATCGTCGAGCGTATCGGCATAGACGGGCATGCGCGAGCGGCCGGACTCTTCGAAGAGGATCATCAGCTCGCCGATCGTGATCGTCTGGTCGACGGCCTCGATATCGGCGCGTGGCACCATGACGTCGGCGACACGGACTTCGCGGAAGCGCAGGATGTTGTGAAGCATCGCCCGCTCGTCGGGCGAAAAGGCGTCATCGCCGGTGTCGCTGGTCATCAGCGCGTCGGCAATGTCTTCGCGCAGGCGCGAGCCTTGCTGTGGCCGGAGGATGCGGGCTGCGCGTGCCCAGAAAGATCGTCCGGAGTGTCTACTACTTCCGCCTTCGTCTGAGGAGGAAGATTGGTCGGCATCCTTGGTGTCTGCCGCGGGTTTTGCTGTAAAGTCGCTCATGGTTCCAATTTAAGGTCTTGACCCTCGTATGGGTCAGATAGGCCGAGATCTGCCAAAATGCGAGTCTCCAACCCCTCCATAATTTCGGCTTCTGCATTATTCATATGGTCGTAGCCGAACAGATGCAAGAAACCATGCACCATCAGATGCGTCAGATGGTTATCGAAGGGCTTTTCGAGCTCGGCAGCCTCCCGTTCGACGGTTTCCTTGGCGATGATGATATCCCCAAGCATCGGCCCCGGCATCTTGCCCGGCGTGATCGGATAGGCCGGGAAAGACAGGACATTGGTCGCCTTGTCCTTCTGGCGCCACTCGGCATTGATCGCCCGGATGGATTCGTCGTCGGTGAAGACCAGAGACAGCTCGGTCGCCATCTTCGGAAACTTCTGCTTGGCATGCGTCTTCAGGTGACCGGCGGCCGCCTCCAGCACGCGTTCGGCCAGAGGCTGCAGCTCATCCTCGGAAGGCCAGCCGCCTTCCTCCACACTGATCTGAATATCGAGCAGTGTCATCAGTCCTGATTGACCGCGTCTTCTTCGCGCGCCGTATAGGTCGCGTCATAGGCGCGCACGATGCGGCCGACCAGCGGATGGCGCACGACGTCTGCATCCTTGAAGCGGACGGTCGAGATGCCCTCGACTTCGTTCAGGAGACGCAGAGCTTCGACAAGGCCCGACTTGACGCCGCGCGGCAGATCGATCTGACTCGGGTCGCCGGTAATCATCATCCGCGAGTTCTCGCCGAGACGCGTCAGGAACATCTTCATCTGCATGGATGTCGTGTTCTGCGCTTCGTCGAGAATGATCGCGGCGTTGGAGAGCGTGCGGCCGCGCATGAAGGCGAGCGGGGCGATTTCGATGACGCCGGCAGTGATGGCCCGCTCCACCTTGTCGCCCGGGATCATGTCGTAGAGCGCATCATAGAGCGGACGCAGATAAGGGTCGACCTTTTCCTTCATGTCGCCGGGCAGGAAGCCGAGGCGTTCGCCGGCTTCGACGGCCGGGCGCGTCAGGATGATCTTCTCGACGGCGCCGCGCTCCAGAAGCTGGGCGGCCTGGGCGACCGCCAGATAAGTCTTGCCGGTACCGGCCGGGCCGACGCCGAAGACGAGCTCGTTGCGCTCCAGCGCGCGCATATAAGCGTCCTGCGTCGGCGTGCGGGCGATGATCGTCTTCTTGCGCGTCGAAATCTGCGCCATGGTCAGCTTGGCTTTCTTTTCCATCGTCGGCAGGCTCAGCTGGTCGTCGGCGGCAACGGCCATACGGATCGCACCTTCGACGTCAGATCGTTCCACGCTGCCACCTTTCTGAAGCTTTTCATAGAGATAATCGAGCGTGCGCCGCGCCTGGTTGGTAGCGATCACGTCTCCGGTGATGACGACGGAATTGCCGCGGGCGCGGGCGTCGATGTGAAGCCGCTCTTCAAGCAGCTTCAGGTTCTGATCGAACTGACCAAAAAGTTCGCTGGCGAACCGGTTGTTCTCGAACGTCAGGACAAAGTGATTGGCGTCGCTCGCAATGCGTGGGTGGCGCGGTGAAGAAGAAACCAATTCTTGTCCGTTCAAGCGGTCGAGCTCCTTGTTGAACCTCAGCCCTCTGCAAATTCGGCAAACAGGCTGTTGGTTCCGGTTCCGGTGATTCGCACTTTAATAATGTCACCGATTTGCGATGCTTTTGCATCAACATTCACAGACTGAAGCCAGGGAGAACGTCCAATAAGCTGTCCTTCCATGCGACCGGGCTTTTCGAGCAACAGATCAATCGTTTTACCGACGCAGGATTCGGCAAATTCCTGCTGCTGCTTCAAGAGAAGCGCCTGCAGGCGTTCGAGCCTTTCTGCCTTGATCTCTTCGGGCACCTGGTCCTTCAAGTCAGCGCCGGGCGTACCCGGACGTGTCGAATATTTGAACGAGAAAGCCTGCGCATAGCGCACTTCCTCGACAAGCTTGAGTGTATCCTCAAAATCGGCCTCTGTCTCCCCCGGGAATCCGACGATGAAGTCACCCGAAAGAGCTATATCGGGCCGCGCGGCACGGATACGCTCGATCAGCGCCAGATACTCGGCAGCCGTATGGCGGCGGTTCATGGCTTTAAGAATGCGGTCCGATCCGGCCTGAACCGGCAGATGCAGATAAGGCATCAGCGCCCGCAGATCGCGATGCGCCTCGATCAGCCGGTCGTCCATGTCGCGCGGATGGCTGGTCGTGTAGCGCAGGCGCGCCAGGCCGGGGATGTCGGCGAGGCGGTAAAGAAGGTCGCCGAGGCTCCATTCTTCGCCGTTTGGGCCGACGCCATGCCAGGCATTGACGTTCTGGCCAAGCAGCGTGATCTCGCGCACGCCACCTTCGACGAGCTGCTGCGCCTCTTCGACGATCTGCGCCACCGAACGCGAGACCTCAGAGCCGCGGGTATAGGGCACCACACAGAAGGTGCAGAACTTGTCGCAGCCTTCCTGCACAGTCAGGAACGAGGTGACGCCGCGCGAGCGGATCTTCTTCGTTTCGGCGATCGGCAGATGCTCGAACTTGTCCTCGAGCGCATATTCCGTATCGACGATCCGCTGGCCTTCCTTGGCCTTGCGTAGCGCTTCCGGCAGGCGATGGTAGGTCTGCGGGCCAATGACGACATCGACGGCCGGCGCGCGGCGCAGGATCTCTTCACCTTCGGCCTGGGCGACGCAACCGGCAACGCCGATCATCATCTCCTTGCCGGCCGCAGCCTTCTTCTTTTTCATTTCCCGCAGGCGGCCGAGGGCGGAATAGACCTTCTCCGCCGCCTTCTCACGGATATGACAGGTATTGAGCAGGACGAGGTCGGCCTCTTCCATATCCTCTGTCGGTTCATAGCCGTCGCGGGCCAGAGCGTCGCTCATGCGCGTCGAGTCATAAACGTTCATCTGGCAGCCATAGGTCTTGATGAAGACCTTGCGGCTGTTGCTGCCATCGCGGAGGCTCTCGCTCGGGAGCTGCTCCGGGGCCTGAAGAAGGGCGCTGTCTTGGGTCATGGCGGGCTATTTAGTGGTTTTTTGCCCGCTAGAAAATCGAAATCTTGTCTCAGGCGATGTCGCGGCCGCGCAGGCTGCTGTTCAGCATCGCGCGGATGCGCTGCGCGATCGTCGCGCTGACATCCTTGCGCTTCGAATCCGCACGGTAATCGACCGGCTCGCCGAAGCTCACTTCGGCATCGAGCGCCCCCATTCTGAGAACATCGAGGAGATGCGGCATCAGTTCGACATCACCCGGCCAGCCCGCCAGCGGGCGGTGATAGCGCCCCATCGCGATACCGTGCACGCCGGTATAGGCGATCGCTACAGGCTGGACGAAAACCGAACCATTCGGCGAATGCGGCACGGCCATCGCGGCGGCGCCGAAGAGAGAGGACTTCACCTCGAGCAGGCGGTTGCCGTCGGAGGTCGTGCCTTCAGGGAAGAGCACGATGATCTCGCCATCGGCCATGCGCCCGGCGATCTCATTCGCCTGGTTGCCGGTGTTGCGCTTTTCCTCGCGGACGATGAAGACGCTCTTCTGCAGCTTGGCGAGATGGCCGAATACCGGCCAGCCGCTGACCTCGATTTTGGCGATGAAGGCGACGTCGGCCACCGACGACATCACCATGATGTCCATCCAGGAGGCGTGGTTGACGCAGAGCATCAGCGGACGGCGGGTTTCAAGGTTACCCTTGACCCTGACCCGGATCCCGAGAGCGTGGCAGGCGAATTTGTGCCAGATGCGCGGCAGGGTGCGGCGGAGCTTCCAGTCGAATTTGAGCGCGAGCAGCTGGAAAGGCATCAGCAGGATGCTCGCCAGCGCAATGACGACGGCGGCATAGATCATACGCACCCACACCATCAGCGGAGGCCTTCTGCTGTGGTCATCGGATCAGCGTTCGTCTTTCTTCAGCGGGATGCCATAGAGCTCCAGCCGGTGATCGACTAGTTTGAAGCCATGCTCGCGGGCGATCCGTTCCTGCAGCGCCTCGATCTCCGGTGAGCGGAACTCGATGACGACGCCGTTCTTCAGGTCGATCAGGTGATCGTGATGCTCTTCCGGCACCGTCTCATAGCGCGAGCGGCCGTCGCGGAAGTCGTGACGCGCAATGATGCCGGCATCCTCGAACAGCTTGACGGTGCGGTAGACCGTCGAGATCGAGATCTTGGCATCGACTTTCACGGAGCGGCGGTAGAGCTCTTCGACGTCGGGATGATCCGCAGATTCTTCGAGAATGCGGGCAATGACGCGGCGCTGCTCGGTCATCCGCATGCCGCGTTCGGCGCATAGCTCCTCAAGGGTCTTGGCTACGTCGGTCATTGGCGGCCTTCACAACAGATTCCAGTTCCGCAAGGGAACTAGCGAAGAACGCGCTTCATGACAAGCGCCGTGGAAACAGCACCCTTGTCGTCCTTGTAATAGCCGCGGCGCTCGCCGACCTTCTCGAAGCCGAGCTTGCGGTAGAGACCGAGCGCCGGTGCGTTGCCCGCATCGACTTCGAGGAACAGGCTTTCGCCGCCGCGCGCATGGGCTTCTCGCATCGCAGCCTGCATCAGCCGCCAGCCGAGACCGGAGCGCGCGGCCTTGGCCTGCACGGCGACCGTCAGGATTTCGGCCTCTCCGGCAACCTGGCGGGCGAGCACGAAACCGGGCAGTGGCTTCTTGAGGAAGGCATTGGTCTGGCGCGCCACAAAGCCGAAGACGTTGTCCTGGCTGAGCAGGCTGTGAAATTCGCCATCGCCCCAAGGGCGGGCAAAGCGTTCGCCATGCAGCACGGCAACGGCGTGGCAGTCGTCGCCGTCCATGGGGACAATCTCGAATTCCGGCTTAAGCGTCAGATAGGCTTCCAGCATTGTCATACTCGCGCAATCGCAAACCCCGCCTGTGGCTTGGCGTCAGGTCCACGCAGATAAAGGGGCTTCGGCTTTCCGGAAGAAGGGTCGGCGGCAGCGCCGAGGCGCGCCACGAACGAGATGGGGAAGGAATTGGCGTAGTCGCCAGTCAGTTCGGGGCGCAGCAATGGTGCTGCGGAACCGGTGATCTCGCCATCGAAGGTCGAGGCGAAGGCTTGCGCTTCCTCGATGGTGACGGCGCGGGGATCGTCGAGAGGTTCGCCCTCGGCCGAAAAGCTCTGCAGATAGATTTCACCGCGCTTGGCATCCATCGCTGCGAGTACGGCGCGACCGGGCGTTTTCACGCGCTGGGCTGCGGCCATGGTTTCGAGCGTGGTGATGCCAACGGTCGGGATATTCAGGGCGAGGGCAAAGCCGCGCGCTGCGGCAACACCGACACGGATACCGGTAAACGAGCCTGGGCCGATCGTGACGGCAATGCGTTCGACCATCGCGAGCTTCTTTCCCGCCTGCGCCAGCACGCGGTCGACGATGCCCATCAGATGTTCTGCATGCCCCTTTCCAATCATGTCCGATGCCTCCCCCAGCATCGTATCACTACCGCTGTCATAAACAGCGGCAGCGCAATCCACACCTGCCGTGTCGAGCGCCAGAACAATCATGCCATCAATTTCCGAATAAATTCTTCCGCGCGCAGAATAAATTCATCCGGCCGTGCTGCAATAGCCCGGCCGGGTGAATTCATGCGCAAATACTGTTGTTTAGGCCGCGACCACTTCCTGCACTTCGGGAACGAAGTGGCGAAGCAGGTTCTGAACGCCATGCTTCAGCGTCGCGGTGGAGGAAGGGCAACCCGAGCAGGAGCCCTTCATGTTGAGATAGACCTTGCCGTCCTTGAAGCCGCGGAAGGTGATGTCGCCGCCATCCTGTGCAACGGCCGGACGCACGCGGGTATCGAGCAGTTCCTTGATCGTCAGGACGATCGACTCGTCGCCGGCATCGAAGAACTCGTCGCCGGCATCGACATCTTCGGAGAGAACGGAGGCGTCGCCCATGACCGGCTTGCCGGACATGAAATGTTCCATGATCGAGCCGAGGATCGCCGGCTTCAGGTGCTGCCACTCGGCATTGTCCTTGGAGACGGAGATGAAATCATAGCCGAAATAGACGCCGGTTACGCCCGGGATTTCGAAGAGGCGCGCGGCGAGCGGCGAAGCCTGGGCTTCTTCCGCGCTGCGGAATTCGGCCGTGCCGTTCTCCATCACCACCTTGCCGGCAGAAACTTCTGCGTGGCGGGGTTCGGGGTGGCTTCGGTCTGAATGAACATTTCGCTCTCCATGCGGGCCAAGCCGTCGCTCGGTGCCGTCTTTAGAATTCTTCAAAAGAAAATAGGCCGTTTGGACGCGCCATTCAAGAGATAATGACTCCAGAATTGCTGGTTTAGGCCAGCGCGTCCAACTCTTCATTGGTCAATGTATCGGGCAGCACCGTTACCGGGATCGGAAAGGCCGCGCCCTTGCCGGCGACGGAGGATACGAGCGGTCCCGGTCCCTCTTTCGCGGAGCTTGCCGCAAGCACCAGGATCGCGATGTCCCGGTCTTCCTCGATCACCATGTTGATCTGCTCGGCAGCGCTGCCTTCGCGAATGACGATTTCCGGTTCGATACCGATCGTCTCGCGCACGACCTGCGCCGATTTGGCGACCACGGCTTCCGCCTCTTCGCGCGCCTCGGCACGCATGATCTCCTCGACCCCCAGCCACTGCTGGAAATCGCCTTCCGGGATCACATAGACGAGAACGAGACCGCCATTCGAGTTCTTGGCGCGCCGGCCGGCATAGTGGACGGCACGCTGGCATTCGGGTGTACCGTCAATGACCGCCATGAATTTGCGGCGATGACCTTCGAGACGTGAGAGTCGCTTTGATACCATGGCGCGGACTCTGACACCCTAACCCGAAAATTTGCAAGCCCCGGCCTGTGAACTCAATGTTCAGGGTCCTGTGACATTGGGCAGCCAGTTCGGCGGATCGTCGGCGTGGAGCGCGAGCACCGATCGCGAGGTGATCGCGAGCCGCGCCTGCTTCCAGGCCTCGATGCGAACAGGATGGTTGCTGGCGAGCGCCTCGTTCTTTTCATGGAAAAGCTTGGAAAGCACTGGTCCCAGCCGATAGCCGAACTTGCGGTCGAAATCCTCAGGCTGAGGTTTGAACGTCGCGACTTTCAGTCCCTCGGCGCTCGCGGTCTGCACATAGAGACCGAGCAGGCGCTCGATCACGAACGGCCGCATTCCGGCGCCTCTGTCACGGGCATAGTTGGCGACGCCGCGATAGGCGAGGCCTGCCGGACGGCCCATGCCTGCTTCCTGGTCAAGGCCGTAGAGAACGGCTTCGCAATACGAGAAGTAACCACGCCAGAAGCGCTCGTTGCCGCAGACGTAGTTGCACAGAAAGAACGTATCCTGCCCCTGAGGCTGAACGACAGGGTAGCCTTTGTTGCCGAGATATTCGCAGATCCTGTCCAGGCCGGTATGGCCAGTCGCTATGCCTTGCTCCCATACATTGATGTAGATCGCGGCATTCGCCAGCATGGGATTGTAGATATAGCAGTCGAACCCGGCGTCTTTGGCCTTCGCTGCTTCCGATGCGAAATGCGAAAATGACGTCGCAGCCTTAAGTTCGAATTTGCTTGAGACCAGACCCAGAACGCCTCCCGATCAAGACCGATAGCCTTGTGGTGGTCGTAGAGGGTGCGGAAAAGCTCGTACTCGCGGGTATTGGCATCCGTATTGAACGAGATATCGAAGGCGATCGCGTCAGGATGGAGAGACGCCCGCTGGTCGCTGTTGAGGTAGGGCTGGTAGACCAGGCATCCGCTCTGCGACGCCTTTGCGGCAACCGTCGCGGCATCGGGCAGATACGTAGCGGCCTGCATAGCGGCAAACGGGGTCATCGATATTCCCTATGGCATGTGATTGCTGGACTGCGGCTGCGGCACCGCAGCGGCCTGTCTCATACCATATGAGGGAGAGCTTGAGCCGGGCTTGCAAAGCCCGGCTCGCTATCTGCTAGTAGAGGAAGCCGATGATGTCGCGGACGTCCTTCATCGTTGCCTCGGCGCGGGCGCGGGCGCGTTCGCCGCCATTGCGCAGGATCGCGTCGATATGGCTCGTATCGTCCATCAGGCGGCGCATTTCGGCCGTGATCGGCGAAAGCACCTGAACCGAGAGATCGATCAGCGCCGGCTTGAAGACGGAGAACTGCTGGCCGCCGAATTCGGCAAGAACCTGCGCCTTCGTCTTGTCGGCAAGTGCCGCATAGATGCCGACGAGATTGTCGGCTTCAGGGCGGCCCTTCAGGCCTTCGAGTTCGCTCGGCAAACCATCCGGATCGGTCTTGGCCTTGCGGATCTTCTTCAAGATCGCGTCCTCGTCGTCCATCAGGTTGATGCGCGACAGATCCGACGGATCGGACTTCGACATCTTCTTGGTACCGTCGCGCAGCGACATGACGCGCGGCGCGGGGCCATCGATCAGCGGCTCGACCATCGGGAAATAGGCGTGCACGGGCTCGTCGCCGACGGTGATGTCGGTGCCGTGACCGGCGCGCCGGATATGATCCTGGTAGTCGAGGTTGAACTTCATGGCGATGTCGCGCGCCAGCTCAAGATGCTGCTTCTGGTCGTCGCCGACGGGAACATGCGTGCCGCGATAGACGAGAATGTCGGCAGCCATCAGGCTCGGATAAGCGAGAAGACCGAGCGAGGCATTCTCGCGGTCCTTGCCGGCCTTGTCCTTGAACTGCGTCATGCGGTTCATCCAGCCGATGCGGGCGACGCAATTGAAGATCCAGGCGAGCTCGGCATGCTGCGGCACGGCGGACTGGTTGAAAACGATGTGCTTCTCGGGGTCGATGCCGGATGCGATGAACGCGGCGGCGATCGAGCGGATCTGGCCGCGAAGATCTTCATGCACGAGCTGTGCGGTGATCGAGTGCAGATCGACGACGCAATAGATGCAGTCATTGCCGTCCTGCAGCGCCACGAACTTGCGGATCGCGCCGAGGTAATTGCCGAGATGGAGATTGCCGGTCGGCTGAACGCCGGAGAAAACGAGCTTCTTGAATTCGCCCATGATGATGTCCTCGATTAGGCTGGTGGAGGGCCCCAGGGCCAATGGCCCATGTTGCTAACGCGCGCGCTTATGCACGCGCCAAGGGCGGCAATCAAGAGGCAGCGGGTGCGGCGTGTTGGATGAGGTCGAAGGTGTTGCCGTAAGGATCCGAAAACACCGCGACGGTGCCGTAAACCTCGTGCCGCGGCTCCTCCAGAAAGCGGACACCGGCGCTGGTCATTGCCGCGTGGTCGCGCGCGAAATCATCGGTCTTCAGGAAGAAGTCGACGCGTCCGCCGGTCTGGTTGCCGATCGCAGCCTTCTGCCTGTCGTCCGCTGCCTGTGCCAGCAGGAACGCAGCGCCATCACCGTCACGCGGCTTCACCACCACCCATCGCTTGCCATCCGGCATTGCCTCGTCCTGCTGGCAGTCGAAGCCGAGCGCACCGCAATAGAAAGCTTTGGCGCGATCGTAATCATCGACGACAAGCGTGACGAGAAACAGCGATTGCATCGGTCCGGGCTCCTGGTTCGAGGCATTTCAACGGGTTGAAGATCACTCTCTTAAACTTTTTTGAGCCGCCAAACCGCATTTTTCGCGCGTCTTCCGCGATTTCGAACGGGCTATGCACGCCGCCTTCAACGTATTGATTCCGTTTTGGGTGTCGGGAGTATTTTATACTCATAAATAGCTATGTTGAAAACGGTGATATCCTATAAATGAGGGATTTTCACATTTTGAATTAGTAGAAAATTTCACAAAATGGTCACAATTGAAACCAACGTTCCTCCCGCCATCCGGCCGGGCAGCGCCCCTTCAGCCCGGCCCTTTCCGGAGGGACGTCGATGCATACCATTCTATCCCTGGCGCTCGCCGGCCTGTTCGCCGTGTCCTGTTGCCTCAACGCCAATGCCCAGACAGCCAAGAAGCCATCCGTCAGGCTGCTGAAGAACAGCGTCAATTCCGCCTATACGGTGCAGACCGTCAGCGTTCGTGTCGGCTGCTTTCCGCCGCGGCTGAGAGGAATTCTCGCGCATATCGCCGCAAAAACCGGACGCCGGCCGATGGTGACATCGGGCTTCCGGCCGCATTCCGGCCGCTCGCACTCGCAGCACCGGCATTGCAATGCCGCCGATATCCGAGTGCCCGGCGTCTCCGAGCGCGTGGTCATTGCCGCCGCTCAGAGCGCACCGGGTATTGGCGGCATCGGCCGCTATTGCAACGGCATCGTTCACGTCGATACCGGGCCGAAGCGGCGCTGGACCTATTGTTGAGCCTCAGCCTTCGGTCGAGGGTGCGGGCTTGCGGTTGAGGTTGCGGCGGATCATGCCGAGATCGGCGCCGCCGATTAGGAATGCTGTCGCGAAATAGACGATCATGGAAATGCCGATCAGCAGGCCGAGTGTGCCGACCTTGGTCGTCAGATGCGCGTCCGATGCGAGCGACGGCGCCCAGCGATGCTGCAGATAGATGATGACGGCACCCATGACGGCGGCCGAGACGACGAGCAGAGCGGCCCGCCGCGCCAGCGCCCATTCCCAGGCCAGATGCCCGCGGCGCAGCAGCGTCACGAAGAGCAGGACCGTGCTGATCCACCCTGCGGTCGCCTCGGCGACCGCGATGCCGGGGGCGCCGAGATAGGGAAACAGCGTCAGCGCGGTCGCGCAGTTGACGCCGACCGCGATCGCCGAGAAGCGCATCGGCGTCTTGGTGTCCTCGCGGGCGTAGAAGCCGGGTTGCAGCGCCTTGATCAGCACGAAGGCCGGAAGCCCGATGCCGTAGATCGCCAGGATGGAGCCGACGATCAGGGTGTTCTCCTGATGGAAGGCGCCACGCTCGTAGAGCACGCGGATGATCTCGTCCGAGAGGATCCAGAGCGCGAAGGCAGCCGGGATCGTCAGGAACAGCACGAATTCGATCGACCGGTTCTGCAGGTTGCCCGCCTCGCGCAGATTGCCGCCCTTCAGCGCACGCGCCAGTTCCGGCAGCAGCACCACGCCAACCGCGACGCCGACGACGCCGAGAGGAAGCTGGTAGATGCGGTCGGCATACTGAAGCGCCGCGATTGCGCCTTCGCGAGACGAGGCGATCGCCTGGCCGATCATCTGGTTGATCTGTGTGATGCCGCCGGTGACGGCTGCGGGCACCGCGAGGATCAGCAGCCGCTTGACGTTGGGCGTCATGCGCGGGCGGCGAAGGCCGATGCTCATGCCGGCATGGATGACGCCGAGATAGACGACAGCGAGCTGCAGGATACCTGCGGCCAACACGCCCCAGGAGAGATACCAGGCCGTCTGCAGCGGCTCCGAGCCGGTGTAGAGCGCATAGAACAGCGCACCGATCATCACGACGTTCAGGAAGACGGGCGCGACCGCGGCGGCAAAGAAGTGATGCAGCGAGTTCAGCATCCCGCTCATCATCGCCGTCAGCGACATGCACATGAGATAGGGGAACATCACGGCCGCCATGCGCACCGTGATCGAGAACTTGTCCGGATCGTCGGTAAAGCCCGGCGCGATGATGAAGCGCACCAGAAGCGGCATACAGAGCTCCATCACGATGGTGATGAGCAGCAGTACCGAGAAGAGCACGCCGAAGACTTCTTCGGAGAAGCGCTTGGCGCCGTCGGTGCCGTTCGCCTCGATCTCCTTGGCAAACAGCGGCACGAAGGCGGCGTTGAACGCGCCCTCGGCAAACAGGCGCCGGAAGAGGTTCGGAAAGCGGAAGGCGGCGTAGAACACGTCGGCCATCGGGCCGGTGCCGAGGGCTGCGGCCATCAGCGTTTCACGGGCAAAACCGAAGATGCGGCTGCCGAGCGTGGCGCCGCCGACGGTGGCAAATTTCTTGACGAGGCTCATGCGGGGGAACCGGCTTTCTTGTCGCTCGGCTGCGAAGACCGTGCCGTGGCAGCGGGCGCGATGATGCCGGATGGCATGCGTTCGCGCAGCTCATCCTCTTCACCGGCCATGACGGCCTTCAGCCGGGCGGTGATGTTGGAGCGCTTGCTGTCGCTGGTGATCTTCTGGCCGACGAGGTCGGTGACGTAGAAGGTGTCGATCACCTTCTCGCCGAAGGTGGTGATGCGGGCGGATTGAATGTCGAGCGAGAGATCGGAAAGCACCGCGGTGATTTCCGACAGGAGACCGGCGCGATCGAGGCACTCGACCTCGATGACGGTGAACTTGTTCGACAGGTTGTTGGTGATGTTGACCGACGGCGGGATGACGAAGGCCTTGCTCTTCTTGCGGTTCTTCGTCCGCGTGGCGATGACTTCGGGCAGCCGCTTGCGGCCGGAAAGCACGTCCTCGATCATGCGGCCGATGGTTGCGGCACGGCGAAGCTCGTCCTCGTCATTGGGAAATTCGCGGCTGACATGGATCGTGTCCAGCGCGCGTCCGTCCGAGGTCGTGAAGATCTGCGCATCGACGATGTTGGCACCCGCTGCCGCGCAGGCACCGGCGATGACGGCGAGCAGGCGCGGATGGTCGGGCGAGAGCACGGTGATTTCGGTGATCGCGTGGAAGCTGTCGGTCCGAACGGTCGTCGCCAGCGCCTGGCCCGCTTTGTCGGCCTGGCGGATGAAATGCGCATGGCGCACCTGGTCTTCCAGCGGTACTGAGAGCAGGTAGGGCTGGTAGTGCAGCTTCGTATAGGTCTTGCGGTCCTTCTGCGTCCATTCGGAGAGCGCGTTGAACAGCGCCTCGGCGGCAAAGCTGGCGCGCTCCTTGCGCGACACTTCCGAGAAGCCACCGGCCAGCAGAAGCTCGGTTTCATAGTAGAGCGTGCGCAGCAGCTGGCCCTTCCAGCCGTTCCAGACCCCCGGGCCGACGGCACGGATATCGCAGATCGTCAGGATCAGCAGCATCTTCAGCCGGTCGAGCGACTGCACGCGATCGGCAAAGTCGGTGATCGTCTTGCGGTCGGTCAGGTCGCGGGTCTGGGCGACCATCGACATCGTCAGATGTTCCTCGATCAGCCAGACGACCATCTCCGTCTGCTTCTGTGACAGGCCGAAGCGGGCGCAGAGCTTGCGGGCGACGCGGGCACCGGCGATCGAGTGATCTTCCTGGCGGCCCTTGGCAATGTCGTGCAGCAGCACCGCGACATAGAGCGAGTCGCGATCCTCGATATGCGGCATCAACTTGTTGGAGAGCGGATGCAGCTCTTCCGCCTTGCCCTTGTCGATCTCCGAGAGCACGTCGACGCTGCGGATCAGATGCTCGTCCACCGTATAGTGGTGGTACATGTTGAACTGCATCATCGCGACGATCTTGCCGAATTCGGGAATGAAGCGTCCGAGCACGCCCGCCTCGTTCATCCGCCGCAGGATCAGGGCGGGGTCGCGATGCGAAGTGAGGATCGACAGGAAGAGGCGGTTGGCTTCCTCGTTGTCGCGCAAGTCATTGTCGATCAGCCCGAGCGAGCGGCTGACGCGCTTCAAGGCATCGGGGTGGAACTCAAGCCCGTTCAGATCGGCGACATGAAAGAGCCGGATGATGGCAACCGGATCGCGCTTGAAGACATCGGGGTCGGCAAGCGTGATGCGGCCGCGATCCTCCACGAACTCGACGCTGCCGGCGATCTTGCGGGTGCGGTGGGTAAAGCGGCTGAGCACGCCTGTCAGGCCGGGGATCGACTTCGCCTGCTGGTCTTCAAGCGCCGCGCAGAGAATGCGCGTCAGGTCGCCGACGTCCTTTGCAACGAGGAAGTAGTGCTTCATGAAACGCTCGACGGCCGATAGGCCGGGGCGGGCGTGGTAGCCGAGCGCCTCAGCGATCTCGCGCTGGATGTCGAAGGAAAGCCGCTCTTCTGCCTTGTTGGTCAGGAAGTGCATGTGGCAACGCACCGCCCAGAGGAAGTCCTCGGCGCGCATCAAGAGCCGGTATTCCTGCTTAGAAAGAACCCCGAGCTTGATCAGCTCGGCAGGATCGCGGACGTGATAATAATATTTCGAGATCCAGAAGAGCGTGTGCAAGTCGCGCAGGCCGCCTTTGCCTTCCTTGACGTTCGGCTCGACCAGATAGCGCGTGTCGCCCGCCTTGCGGTGGCGCTCGTCGCGTTCGGCAAGCTTGGCGGCGATGAATTCCGGGCCGGTGCCAGTGACGATTTCCTTGTCAAAGCGGGCTTCGAGATCGGTTTCCAATGACTGCAAGCCGCAGATATAGCGCATCTCGAGGATCGCCGTGCGGATCGTCATGTCCGACTTCGAAAGCGCGATGCATTCCTCGACGGTGCGCGTCGCATGGCCGACCTTGAAGCCCATGTCCCACAGGATGTAGAGCATGAACTCGACGGCCTTGTGCGTCTCTTCACCGGGCTTCGGCAGGAAGAGGAACAGCAGGTCGATATCCGAACCCGGCGCTAGCGTGTCGCGCCCGTAGCCGCCGACGGCTGTGACCGAGAACTTGTCCTTCTGCTTCGGGAAAATATGCGTGACGGTGAAATGATAGAGGACCGTGATGATCTGGTCCTGAAGCCAGGAGATACGGTAGGCGCAATGCAGGCCGCCGCCATCTTCCGAGAGCAGCTCGCGGGCCTTCTGGCGGCCTTCGTTGCTGGCCTTTTTCAGGAGTGCAAGCAGATCCGAGCGCAGAAGGTCCGGGCGGTTCTTGTTGGCTTCGGCCACGGCATCGCACTGGCTCTGCAGATAGGCCGTATCGAGGATGCCGGAAAAGTCGATGTCTTGCTTCGCCATGCTGTGTTCGCGCGGCGCGGCTTGCTCGGTCTGCGCCTCTCGTTTCGTCTGCATGCGATATAGCCTCTCTACCCGGCTGATGACACCGGCTTCATACCTCAAGAACCTTTAATTTTGGCGAAAAGGTGTTGCGAGCCGCCGGGGCGGGGCGCTTTGCCGCAAGTTGGCAGATTGCCGGCGGTCAGACCGTCTGGGCCTGAACCGAGTAGAGCACCTGGCGGGCTTCCTGAGTAATCGCCTCCAGCGTCGGCCGGTCGCATTCGCGGTAACCCGCCTTGGCGATCATCGAGGCGAGCTCGCAGATCAGCGTGCAGCAGCGGGTAACCTCAAGCAGGCCGTAGGGCGATTTCCAGCCGCGGGGATTGCCGTGCTCGTCGGCGCGGCGAAGCGCTTCGAGGATCGTGAACATATCGGAGAGCCGCTGTGTCTCACGAACGAGGCTGCGCATGAACATCGGACGGCTCCTACTTCACTTGTTTCTTCAATGCGTAAAGCGCATCCAGCGCCTCACGCGGCGTCATGTCGTCGAGGCTCATGCCCTTCAGCGTTTCCTCGACCTTGGACGGACCGCGATTTGTATCCTCGCGGCGCACCGCCACCTGGAAGAGCGGCAGGTCGTCGATCAGCTGGCTCGCCGGGTTCTTTCTGTCGGCATCTTCAAGCCGCGTCAACACATCGCGTGCACGGGCAACGACGGAAGCCGGCAGACCGGCCAGCCGGGCAACTTGAATACCATAGGAGCGATCGGCAGCGCCCGGGCCGACTTCATGCAGGAAAATGACGTCGCCGTCCCATTCCTTCACACGCATCGTCGCGTTCGATAGCCGGGCAAGCTTTTCCGAAAGCACGGTCAATTCGTGAAAGTGCGTCGCAAAAAGCCCGCGGCAGCGGTTCGCTTCATGCAGATGCTCGACGGCGGCCCAGGCGATCGAGAGGCCATCGAAAGTCGCAGTGCCGCGGCCGATTTCGTCGAGGATGACGAGCGAGCGGTCGGTCGCCTGATTGAGGATCGCCGCGGTCTCGACCATCTCGACCATGAAGGTCGAACGGCCGCGCGCCAGATCGTCCGATGCGCCGACGCGGGAGAAGAGACGGTCGACGATGCCGATATGCGCCGACGTCGCCGGAACGAAGCAGCCCATCTGCGCTAGGATCGCGATCAGCGCGTTCTGCCGCAGGAAGGTCGATTTACCGCCCATGTTCGGGCCGGTCAGCAGCCAGATCGCGCCGTCCTTGCCGTCGGCGACCGGCGACAGGTCGCAATTATTGGCAACGAAGGGGCCGGAGGACTGGCGGCGCAGCGCCTGCTCGACGACAGGGTGACGCCCACCCTCGATCGCAAACATCTTCGAGCCGTCGACGAGCGGGCGGCAATAAGCCTGCTCTTCCGCCAGAAGCGCCAGTGCTGCGGCAACGTCGATCACGGCAAGTGCCCGGGCGCCGGCCTTGATCGCCTCGGCTTCGGCAACGACAGCAGCCGTCATCCGGTCGAAGGCGGCAAGCTCGATCTGCAGCGCCCGGTCGGCGGCATTGGCAATGCGGCTTTCGAGATCGGCAAGCTCGGTCGTCGTGAAGCGCATGGCGTTGGCCATCGTCTGGCGATGGATGAAGCGTGCCTTGGCTTCCGCGGTGTCGGTCATCGGACCGGCATTGCCGGCGGTGACCTCGATGAAATAGCCGAGAACGTTGTTATGCTTGATCTTCAGCGACTTGATGCCGGTTTCGTCGGCATATTGCAGCTGCAGGCCGGCAATCACCCGGCGCGACTGATCGCGCAGCGCCCGGACCTCGTCCAGTTCGGGATTGGCGCCGTCGCGTAGAAACCCGCCGTCGCGCTTCAGCAGCGGTAGCTCGTCGGCCAGCGTTTCGCCAAGCATGCGCTCCAGCGTGGGCGGGAGCGCTTGAAGCTCGGCTGCTGCAGCATCCAGCTCCCCCGGCAGCAGGGCATCCGAAAGCCGGCGCGCTAGCTCGGCCGCAGCGCCAAGGCCCTGGCGGATCGCCCAGAGATCGCGCGGTCCGCCACGATCGAGCGCCAGCCGCGAAAGGGCGCGCGGCATATCGGGCACATGCTTCAGGGCATCCCGCAGGTCGCCACAGAGCGACGGCTCCTCGATCAGGAAACCGATGGAATCGAGACGTTCGTTGATCCTCGCCGGATCTGTCAGCGGCGACATCAGCCGCTCGGCAAGTAGACGGGCGCCGCCACCGGTGATGGTACGGTCAATCGCCTTCAGCAGCGCGCCGTTCCGGTCGCCTGACAGCGTCTTTGCCAGTTCGAGATTGGCGCGTGTCGCCGGATCGATAAACAGTGTCGAGGCACCGCTTTCCCGCTCTGGCTTTCCAAGCGGCGGGCGCTCGGCGATCTGGGTCTTCTCGACATAGGCGATCGCCGCTGCCGCTGCGGCGAGTTCGGCACGAGAAAATGTCCCGAAGCCATCGAGCGTCGAGACGCCGAAATAGCGCGTGATCCGGCCTTCGGCGGTGGCGCTGTCGAACAGGACGCCCGGTTGCGGCACGGCCACCCGGCCCAGCACGTCGAAGACGGGCTTCAGTTCCGGATCGTAGAACATCGTATCGGGAACGATCAGCTCCCGGGGCTCGATGCGCAGGATATCGGCCAGCAGGCGTGAACTCTCAGTCTCGGCAACACGGAAAACACCGGTCGAAATGTCGATCCAGGCAAGCGCCATCAGCGGTTCGGAGGCGCCGCGGATACGGGTGAGCGCCATCAGGTAGTTGGATTCGGACGGCGAAAGCAGCTTTTCTTCGGTGATCGTGCCGGGCGTGACGAGACGGATGACGTCACGCTTGACGACCGACTTCGAGCCGCGCTTCTTCGCTTCCGCCGGGTCTTCCACCTGCTCGCAGACAGCGACGCGGAAACCGAGACCGATCAGCCGCTGCAGATAGTCGTCGGCCGCATGAACCGGCACACCGCACATCGGGATATCCTGGCCCATGTGCTGGCCGCGCTTCGTCAACGTGATGCCGAGCGCGCGCGACGCATCGAGCGCGTCCTCGAAGAACAGCTCGTAGAAATCGCCCATGCGATAGAAGAGCAGCGAATCCGGATTGTTCGCCTTGATCTCGATGAACTGCTCCATCATCGGCGTCGCCGAAGCGCGGCTTTCCTCCGTTGCGAGTTCGGCAGCCGAAAAGGCTTCGTGTCGAGGATCCATTCTGTCGTTCACGTCGGTAGGCTTTTCCCTAAAAAATCAGGTGCCACCCTATCGAAGCGCGGCTATAGAAGACAACAGCTATCGGGAAATGGGAGCCGTTAGCCCACAGGAGGATTGAGGGAGGTATTCGCTGAACCGCGCGGTCAGGAAGCCCTTGAGGGGCGCCTGCCAGTTCCAACGGATATTTTAATCGATTGTAGCCGTACGGCTTTTTCGCAAGGCGTCGTGTCAGCCCCTATAGCCCTGTCTATAGATTGGGGAAACGGCGCAATCGAAGACCGATTGCCAGGAGATTTGGAGGAGATATGCCCGACATGAACAGCAAGCAGCGCCCCGCCAACGGCATCACCGACAAGGAAGCACTCGACTTCCACTCAATGGGGCGGCCGGGCAAGCTCGAGGTCAACCCGACCAAGCCGATGGCGACGCAGCGCGATCTCTCGCTTGCCTATTCGCCGGGCGTCGCCGTTCCCGTCAAGGCCATCGCCGCCGATCCCGCCACCGCCTATGATTATACCTCGCGCGGCAACATGGTGGCCGTCATCTCCAACGGCACGGCCATTCTCGGCCTCGGCAATCTCGGTGCCTTGGCGTCGAAGCCGGTCATGGAAGGCAAGTCCGTTCTCTTCAAGCGTTTCGCCGATGTCGATTCCATCGACCTGGAAGTCGATACGGAAAATGTCGACGAGTTCATCAATTGCGTCCGCTTCCTCGCCCCTCCTTCGGTGGCATCAATCTCGAAGATATCAAGGCGCCCGACTGTTTCATCATCGAGCAGCGCCTGCGCGAGCTCATGGATATCCCTGTCTTCCACGACGACCAGCACGGCACGGCAATCATCGCCGCCGCCGGCCTGATCAATGCGCTGGAGCTGACGGGCCGCGACTTGAAGACGACCAAGCTCGTCTGCAACGGCGCAGGTGCGGCGGCGATCGCCTGCGTTGAGCTCATCAAGGCCATGGGTTTCGCGCCCGAGAATATTGTTCTCTGCGACACCAAGGGCGTCATCTACCAGGGCCGCACCGAGGGCATGAACCAGTGGAAGTCGGCGCATGCGGTGAAGACCAAGGCACGTACGCTGGAAGAGGCCATGAAGGGTGCGGACGTCGTCTTCGGCCTGTCACAGAAGGGCGCCTTCTCCGAGGACATGATCCGCTCGATGGCCGACCGGCCGATCATCTTCGCGATGGCCAATCCGGACCCGGAAATCACGCCGGAAGAAGTCGCCCGCATCCGCGACGATGCGATCATGGCGACCGGCCGCTCGGACTATCCGAACCAGGTCAACAACGTCCTCGGCTTCCCCTATATCTTCCGCGGCGCGCTCGATGTCCGCGCCACGACCATCAATGACGACATGAAGATCGCTGCCGTCAAGGCGCTCGCGAGCCTCGCCCGCGAAGACGTTCCTGATGATGTCGTTGCCGCCTATCAGGGCAATCGTCCGCGCTTCGGTGCGCAGTACATCATCCCGGTTCCCTTCGATCCGCGTCTGATCTCGGCCATTCCGGCTGCCGTCGCGGAGGCTGCGATCGAGAGCGGCGTTGCCCGCAAGGTCATCACCGATATGGAAGGTTATCGCCGCGAGCTCTCCGCCCGCCGTGATCCGATCGCCTCGACGCTCGCAAGCCTCTACGAGCGCGTGCGCCGCCGCCCGAAGCGCATCGTCTTTGCCGAGGCTGAAGAAGAGCAGGTCATGCGCGCCGCCATGTCCTATGCCAACCAGCAGCTCGGCACCGCGATCCTTCTCGGCCGCGAAGATCTGATCAAGGCAACGGCTGAGCGCGCTGGTATCGATCTCAACCGCCCGGGTCTGGAAATCGTCAACGCCCGCATCTCGACCCGCGTCGAAGCCTATATTGACTATCTCTACGCCCGCCTGCAGCGGAAGGGATACCTTCACCGCGATGCGCAGCGCCTGATCCATAACGACCGCAACCATTTCGCGGCAACCATGGTGGCGCTCGGCGACGCCGACGGCATGGTCACGGGCATCACCCGCAATTACTCGACGGCGCTGGAAGACGTCCGCCGCTGCATCGATGAAAAGCCCGGCCACCGGGTCATCGGCGTATCGCTGGTGCTCGCCCGCGGCCGCACCGTCTTCGTCGCAGATACCGCCGTCCACGACATGCCGACGGCGGAAGAGTTGGCGGATATTGCCGAGGAGGCCGCGGGCCTCGCGCGCCGCATGGGTTACCAGCCCCGCGTCGCGATGCTCGCCTATTCCACCTTCGGCCACCCCTCCGGCGAGCGCTCCGAGCGCGTCCGCGAAGCGGTGAAGATCCTCGACAAGCGCCGTGTCGATTTCGAATACGACGGTGAAATGTCGGCAGATGTGGCGCTGAACCGCAAGGCGATGGAGCAATATCCGTTCTGCCGCCTCTCGGGTCCGGCAAACGTGCTTGTCATGCCCGCCTTCCACTCGGCCTCGATCAGCACCAAGATGCTCCAGGAACTCGGCGGCTCCACCGTCATCGGCCCGATTCTCGTCGGCCTCGACAAGGCCGTCCAGATCACCTCGATGGGCGCCAAGGACAGCGACATCGTCAACATGGCTGCAATCGCGGCTTACGCGGCGGGGTCGTAAAAAGAAAAGGCCCGCCGCGGAGATCGCAGCGGGCCTTCTTTTTCCATCTATCTAAAATTCAGCTCGAGAACCGGCCGGCGTCGGCGCCGTAGTAGTTCAGGTAACGGTCTGAGATGCTGGAGATCGGCAGAACGATCAGTACGTCGGTCGTGTTGAAGGCGTGGTCGACCACGGCGGTGGAGCCGACCATGGCGCCCAAGCGCAGGTAGCCCTTGATCAGCGGCGGCAGTGCCATCAGCGCCTTCTTCGGGTTGACGGCTTCGGGCGGCATCAGGTCCATCGGACGGGCCAGATGCGGCAGGGCGTTGACTGCCCATTCGTTCTTGGCCTGGACCGTGTGGTGCAGGAAAGAGAGGGCCAGTGCATGGCTTTCCGGGTGGATGCCCGGGAAGGAGGCGCAGCCAAACATGGCGCTCATGCCGTGCTTCAGAGCATAGGCCCAATTGCCCTGCCAGAGCAGTTCGACGGTACGCTTCGTACGATATTCCGGCAGCACGCAGGAGCGGCCGAGCTCCATGAATTTCTTGTCGGGATGGCGGGCGAGGAGTTCGCCGATCGCGAATTCGGAAGCCGAGTAAAAGCCGCCATTCGCCATCGCGACATCCTGACGCAACAGGCGGTAGGTGCCGACGATCTGGTCTTCGCTGTCGCCTTCCAGCGAGCGGTCGAGCACCAGCAGGTGATCGCAGAAAGCGTCATAGGCATCGAAATCGCGCTCGCGGCGCATGGCTTCGGCCGGAAGCTGTGCCTTCATCTCCTCGACGAAGACGCGGTAGCGCACATGCTGGGCGGCATCGATTTCGCTGGCGCTGCGGGCCAGCCGGGTCTCGAGATTGCCGATACGGCCGAGAACGTCGCCTTCCTTCGGCGCAACAGTCGCCGAAGACCGGCTGGTCTCCGCAATCGTCTCGCGTTTCAAGGTGTCGATATCCATTGAAGATTCTCCCGTTGCCGGCTCATGAGCTGCCATAAAACACTTATGTGCGACAGGAAAGTGACATGAACGTTACGGGGAATTTGGGGCAATGTCACCCCGCTTTAAAGGGCTTCTGCCCTACGGGCGGAGAGCGCGGCCACGGCCTGGACCTCGGTCAGTAGCCGGATCGGATCGACCGGCTTGATCATCACCCGGTTGGCACCGGCCAGCAGAACGGCGCGACGGGACTCGTCGCGCTTGTCCGCCGTCAGCACGATGACAGGCACCGGCACCAGATCGAGACGCCGCTCGTGACCGCGCAGGCGGCCGATCATGTCGACGCCTTCGCCGCCCGGCATCGTGAGATCGCTGATGACGATATCGGGGCGGCTGCCGTTCTCGGAAAGCGCGCCGTCGAGCAGGCTCTCGAAGTCGTCGACATGGCGAACAGTATGGCCACCCTTCTCCAGCATGGCGCGCACCAGCATGGCATTGATCGGGTCGTCCTCGCCAAGCAGGATGTTGAGACCGCGCTGCAGGCTGGCTTCGGGAATGGAAGCGCTGAAGCCCGGCTGATTGTCGTTCAGCGCATCCCGCTTCTCCATGCCACGCATCCGTCCGCGCAACACGTCGATCAGCGACTGTTCGCGCAGCGGCCGGATCAGCCAGGCATCGAAAAGATCGAGTGCATGGGCGTTCCGCTCTTCCGGGTTGACGAGCAGGATCTTGCGCAGGCCAAGCGCCGCAATGTCAGTGCGGTCGGCGAGATGGCTGGAGAACTCGGCCGAGAGACGATGGTCGATGATGATATCGGTCGGGCGCTGGCCGCGGCCGGCCATATAGAGCAGCGTCTCGCGGGCGGTCTCGCCATCCTCGACGAGATGGCAGGCGCCGCCGAGCGCGGTGACCGTTTCGGCAATCGCCGCCCGCGCAGCGCCCGCAGGCGCAAGCAGGACGACGGTATTGCCGGCCAGCAGACCCTTGCGCCGGCCGCGGCCCTCTTCGGTGATGCCCGCCGGAAAGCAGATGGTGAATTCACTGCCCTTGCCCTTCTCGCTGGCAACCGTCAGCGAGCCGCCGAATTCGCGCATGATGCGCGCCGAGATGGTCAGGCCGAGACCGGTGCCGCCGCTCTTTTCGACCATGGTTCCTCCCTGTTCGAATTCACCGAAGATCCGGGACTGCTCCTCCGCAGTCATGCCCGGGCCGGTGTCGGTGACGGTAATGACGAGGTCTTCATCAGACAGCGCGGCGCGAATGAAGACGCCGCCTGCCTGCGTGAACTTCACCGCATTGCCGATCACGTTGAAAAGCACCTGGCGCAGCCGCGCCGGGTCGAAGCTCATGAACTCAGGCACATCGGAAGAGACCGTGGCGCCAATCTCGATGTCCTTCTCGTGTGCCCGGTGCGCCAGCATTTCCACGACGCTTTCGAGAAGCTGCCGCAGCGATTCCGATCGTGGGCGCAGCTGGAAGCGGCCGACCTCGATGGTCGAGAAGTCGAGAAGGTCTTCGACCAGCTGGGTCAGGGCGTGACCGGATTGGCGGATGCCGCCGAGATAGTTCTGCTGCTCCTGTGTCATCTGCGCCTGGGCAAGCAAATGAGTCATGCCGAGAATGCCGGAGAGCGGCGTGCGGATTTCATGACTGACGGTCGCAAGCAGCCGCGACTTGGCGGCGCTGTTGTATTCGGCTTTCTGGCGTGCCTCTTCGCGCGCCTGCGCGGTCAGCCGCTCGTTGGTCACGTCGCGGGCAATGCTCTGGATCAGCAGATTGCCGTTTGCCGGATCGCGGGTGACGACATCGTGCCAGACGAAAATGCGCTGCCCCTCCAGCGTCGAAATCTCGACATCGAAGCGGTGCGGCTCGGCACCCGGGCGAAAGGCGATGCCGATCTCCTCGCATGTCTGACCCTCGGGCTTCAGGCGGCCGGTCAGGCGCCGGAACGTGGCATTGGCGCCGATGATGCGCCGGTCGATGCTGCGGGTAACGGTGATGTCGCCGAGAACGTCATGCACATTGGCGAAGAGCTCGGCAGCTTCGCTCGTTGCAGCGCTGCCTGTCTGTTTCTTCGGCAGTGCCTTCGCCTTGCGTCTGGAAACCGCGGCATAGGCAATGAGGGCAATGGCAATTGCCGCAAGCCCGATCGAAAAGAGCAGCGGGCCGCCGGCCTGACCGAGGATGAGGAGTAGGGCCGCGGCAAGAATGCCGGCGCCGCCGAGCCAAAGCGAGACCAGTGACTTCTTGCGCTGTATCGTTCTCGGACCAGCCACCGGTTGCAGGGAATCCTCGGCCGTCCGCACGTCCTGCGGTTTGGCGGGGCCGAAAGCAGCGGCCAGTCTTTCCTGCAGTTGAGCCAAGCTTTGCATGACTGCTGGCTAACATAGGCGCTCTTCCGAATGCCTTCAGGAAAAGACTAAGATTTTAGCTTTCGCTCTTTTTGGGTTGCAGCAACTCGTCAAGAATCACGCATCCCGCGCCGATCGTGATGAAACTATCGGCAAGATTGAAAACTGCGAACGACCATGTCTCCGTATGAAACAGGATATAGTCGATCACGTGCCCGTAGAGAAACCGGTCGATAAGGTTGCCGAGCGCGCCCGCGATGATCAGCGCAAAGCCGGTATGGGCGATCCAGCGGTCCTTGGCGGTGCGGTGCCACATCCAGATGACGAAGGCGACGATCACAAGGCGCATGCCGACGATGAACCAGCCGTCCATCCCTGACAGCATCGAGAAGGCAACGCCGAGGTTGTAGGTGCGGTAGAGCGCCAGCATCGGAATGACGGGAACGGCTTCCTGCAGCGGCAGGTAATGATCGACGGCGATCTTGACTATCTGGTCGAGGATCACCGCCACGATGATGAAGAGCAGGATCGGCAGCGGGCGCGAAAAGAGGGCCGGGCGCGGAAGCGTCTGTTCGGTCATTTTGCCTCTGACAGTGAGAGAAGGTGGCGGCGTGCCTCGAAGAGCATGACGGCGCTCGCAACGGCAAGATTGAGCGAGTCGGCGCGGCCCTGCTGCGGAATGCGGGCAAGCGCATCGGCCTCCCTGGCGAGCTGCTCCGGAATGCCGGATTGCTCGTTGCCCATCAGGAGAACGACAGGCTTCTTCTTGTAGTCGATGGTGCGGTAATCGACCGAACCGGCCAAATGCGTGGCAACGACTTGCACACCGGCCGTCTTCTTCCAGGCGATGAACTCGTCCATCGATGCCCGGGCGACCGGTACGGCGAAGACCGAACCCATCGTTGCCCGCACGGTCTCGAGCGAAAACGGATCGGTCGCCTCGCCGACGAGGATGACGCCGGAGGCGCCGGCTGCGTCGGCGGTGCGGATGATGGTGCCGAGATTGCCGGGGTCACGAACGCGATCGAGCGCAATCCAGGTCTCGCCCTGCTGCGGGCGGATATCGCGCAGCGGCTTCCAGCGGGTCTCGAAAATGCCGACCACCATCTGCGGATTATCGCGCCGCGTGACCGAGGAGAGCACCTTCTCACTGACTTCAAGCACCAGCCCGCCGGAGGCGACGGTTTTCGCCGCCATCTGCTCGACCAGCGGCTTGCCCTTGGCGGCCTTGGCATAGACAAGCGTGCGGATCGTCCAGCCGAGCTCGATCGCGTCGATGACGAGCTTCAGCCCTTCGGCCATGAAGGTGCCGCTCTGCTCGCGGGACTTCTTGTCGCTGAGCGCCTTGATGTCCTTGATGATCGGGTTGGCAAGCGAGGTGACTTCCTTCACCTGGCCGACCCGGCGCGGTCCGCGGTCGTGGAATTCGTTCATTTCGGCACCCAGCGCGAAAAGAGGGATGTGGAGAGGGCGCGGCCCGGCGTCTTGCCGTCAAGCCCGCCTTCGCGGATGACCAGCTCGCCCGACTCGACGGCGCCACCGGCGCCACGCATGATTTCGCGCATCAGCTCGTGGATCGAATAGAAGCTCGCCCGGATCGAATAGGCGGTCAGCACCAGGCCGACGGCCTTCGGCGAGAGGATTTCCCGGCAGATATCGAGCATCAGCGGCAGATGTTCGAACAGATGCCAGACCTCGCCGTTCGGGCCACGGCCGAATTTCGGCGGATCGGTCAGGATGATGTCATAGGTGTTGCCGCGGCGTTCTTCGCGCAGGATGAACTTCATCGCGTCTTCGCAGATCCAGCGGATCGGCAGCTTTTCCATGCGGCCGAGCGCCTGGTTTTCGCGCGCCCAGCCGATCGCCTTTTTGGATGCATCGACATGGGTGACCTCAGCGCCGGCAGCGGCGGCCACCAGCGAGGCGACACCGGTATAGCCGAAGAGATTGAGCACCTTCAGCGGCCTGCCTGCCTTCTCCACCTGCTCCTTCATCCAGCTCCAGTGGACGATCTGCTCAGGGAAGACACCGACGTGACGGAACGAGGTGAAGCGGCCGAAGAAATCGACGCCGAGCAGGTGCAGCGGCCAGGTTTCGCCGAGCGCTTCCTTCGGGAAGCGCCAGCGGCCGGTACCCTCTTCGTCGACATCGCCGGTAAAGACGGCATCGACCTTGTCCCAGACCGGCTGGGAAAGGGTCGGCTGCCACAGCGCCTGTCCCTCAGGCCGCACGATGCGGTAGGGGCCGTATTGCTCGAGCTTCTGGCCGTTGCCGCTGTCGATCAGGTGGAAGTCACCGGCGCCAAGCGATTCCAGGATGACGGGCACGCGCTCGATCGGGCGGTCGCCGGTGCGGGTCTTCAGCGGTCGCTCGACGGCAACAGGCACGGCGGCCTCACGCACCGCCTCGCGGGGCGCTGCGGGTTTGGCAACCGGCTTGGCCGGGCGGTTAGGACGGTCGTCGCTGCGGCGAGGGCCGGAAGGCGTCTTTGCGCCCGGCCGGCGGTCTTTTTGTCTCAACGTGGTTTTCCGCGTCTTCAATTCGATGGAGCCCGTGCAAATAGCATTCCGTTTCACCTTGGCAAAGCGCTTTCCCGCTGTGATAAGTTTAGCAATCCGAAATGGGAGGATTTCGAATGGATATGACCGGCGAAGAACGCATCACCGCACCGCGCGATGCCGTATGGGCGGCGCTCAACGATCCCGAAGTCCTCAAACGCTGTATTCCGGGCTGTCAGACCCTGGAGATGAAGTCGCCCACCGAACTCGCCGCCTCCGTCAAGATCAAGATCGGCCCCGTCTCGGCAACCTTCAACGGCGAGGTGACCCTCTCCAACATCAATGCGCCGGAAAGCTACACGATCTCGGGCGAGGGCAAGGGGGCATCGCCGGCTTTGCCAAGGGCGGCGCCGATGTCGTGTTGAAAGAAGACGGCGCGGAGACCGTGCTGCAATATAGCGCCAAGGCCCAGGTCGGCGGCAAGATCGCTCAGCTCGGCGCCCGCCTGGTCGATTCCACCTCGCAGAAGCTGGCGCAGCAATTCTTCGCCGATTTCAACGCCGTCGTTTCGGAAAAGCCGGGTACGTGATCCCGGCCATTGGCGGCTGTCCGTTCATCGGCTAATTCTTGATCATGGATTTGCTGATCAGGACGCCGCGGCCGTCGGACCGCGAGGAGCTTGCCGATATCTATCTCGCGGTTCGCCGCCAGACTTTCACCTGGGTCGATCCGTCGCGCTTCAAGCACGAGGATTTCTTTTCCCATACGCAAGGCGAGCTCGTCTGGCTCGCCGAGGCGGCGGATGGCGCCATTGCCGGCTTCATGACGCTCTGGGCGGCCGACGATTTCATTCACATGCTCTATATCCGCAAGGAATGGCAGGGCAGGGGCGTCGGAACGGCGCTGTTGGCCACACTCCCCGATTGGCCGCGCCACAGATACCGGCTGAAATGCCTGGTCAACAATGTGGGAGCCAAGGCCTTCTATCTCGCGAAGGGCTTTGCCGTGACCGGCACCGGAAGTTCGGCCGAAGGCGAATACGAAGAGCTGACCTTCGATCCGTCGCGCCAATCAGCGTGAGGGCAGCTGCCCGGCGATCTCTTCCGCACGCGCCTTGTGGCGACCGGCTTCGCCCTGCCAGCGGATCGCCTCCTTGGCTTCGACGCGCGCCCGCTTGCGGTGCTTGCCCTGGCTGAACCAGGTGACGGCAGAGCCGGCGAGCATGCCGATGATCAGCGCGATGAACAGGAAGACGAAGAACGGCGCGGAGAGCGACAGAACCTGATCTTCCGGGCGGAACGGGTTGAAAGCAAGCGTCACGCTCTGCCGGTTGGCCACGCAGAAGATGATCAGGATGATGCCGAGCGGCAGCAAAATCAAAAGGTTGGTGATCTTCTTCGCCATGTATGGCCTCCGCGCATTATGGCGCCGTCGTTGAAACGGCGCTTCTCAAGCTAAGAGCAGAATAGGAATCCGGTGGCGAACTTCAAGCGCGGTTTCGCCGCAGGTGAAAGGCTCAATCGTCCTGATCGGCCTGGCCGGGGTTCAGCCGTTCGCGCAGTTCCTTGCCGGTCTTGAAGAAGGGAACCCACTTCTCCTCGACGAAAACGGTATCGCCGGTGCGGGGGTTGCGGCCGGAGCGCGATGGGCGGTTCTTGACGGAAAAGGCGCCGAAGCCGCGCAGCTCGACGCGGTTGCCCGCCGCCAGTGCATCGGTGATCTCGTCGAGGACGGCATTGACGATATTCTCGACGTCGCGGTGATAGAGATGCGGGTTGCGCGCGGCAACTATCTGCACCAGTTCCGACTTGATCACGGTCGCCCCCTTAAATTATTGATTTCTTATCAATCGCGGCCAAACTGCCAAACTGAAACGAGCCCGTCAAGGAGCAACTTTTGTGGCAGAATGCCCTCAAGGTCCTGGGCTTTGAAGAGGTCGCCGTAGCCGAGAAGTGTGGCGACCTTCGAAACCGCGCCGGCGAGCAGGAAGGGCGTGTTGCTCTTCTTGTCCCAATCGACCACCGGCAGGTCCTTGCTGATGTCCCGCTTGGCCAGATAGTCGCGGATTTCAGGGTCGCCGCCGAGCTGGTCGATCAGCTTCACTTTCAGCGCCTGGCGGCCGGTATAGATCGTCCCGTCAGCGAGCTTAAGTACTTCATCGCGCGGCAGTTTTCGGCGATCGGCGACGAGATCCACGAACCAGGCATAGCTGTCCTGGACCATGTTATTGATCATCGCTTTGGCCTCTTCGCTGGTATTGTGGAAGGGCGAGGGCTCGGCCTTCAGCGGAGAGGACTTGATCTCCTGCAGCGACACGCCGAGCTTTTCGAGCAGCGGCTGGATCTGCGGATACTGGAAGATGACACCGATCGAACCGGTGATCGAGCTGTCTCCGGCAATGATCGTGTCACCGGCGGTGGCGATCATGTAGCCGGCGGAAGCGGCGAGCGTACGCACGTCCGAGACGACGGGCTTCTTGGCCGAGATCGCCCGGATCGCCTTGAAGATCTTCTCGCCGCCGTAGGTCGTGCCGCCCGGCGAGGAGATCGAGACGATCACGGCCTTCACCTGATTGTTCTCTTCGATCTTCTTCAGCCGCTCGAGCAGCTCGTCGTCATCGGTGATCAGGCCGGAGATCGTCACATGGGCAATCTGCGGACGGCTCTGCTCGATATCGCTGCGGAAAAACAGGTAGAGCGAGAGGCCGAGCGCCACCAGAAGCACCGCTGCTGCGACCCGCCAGAAGCCCAGTCGCCGGCGAAGTCTGCGGCGGTCGGCGATCGTCGAGCTGTCCATAAGTCCTCCAGGGCCTGAGACGGCCACAATTCACAGCGATATCAGATAAGGCGGCATGCTGTTGTGAAAATGCCGGTTTGCCGCGTTTTCTTGCCTTTGTTGCTTGTTGCAGAAAAAAATCCATATTGGCAAGGTAATGTAATAATGCGAAACGATCTGTGATCGGGCGAAGTAGTTCCTATATAGGAATGCCGATCGACAGACACGGACAGACTTAATGCTCGATACGATCAACAGCGGCGGGAAGGCTGCCTTTGCCCGACCCGCGCGCACTGCCTATGGCGCTGCGCTCAGTCATTCGGGCGCGTGCGCCGTCTGAAGGTGCTGCTTCCGGTCGCCGCCGTCGTCGTGTCGCTGGCCTTCATCGCCGTCTCCATGGTCCGCGCCTATCTGCCGGAAAACCTGAAGATCGAGGGCGCCAAGATCGAGAACGGCAAGGTCGTCATGGCCAAGCCCGCGATCGCCGGCCGCAATTCCGATGGCATCAACTATTCGATGCTCGCCGAGCGCGCGCTGCAGGACATCAAGAACCCGAGCCTCATCACGCTGGAGACGATCAAGGCGGCCGTCCCCGTCAACGACGATCTGATCGCTCGCGTCGAGGCGCAATCGGCCGATTACGACCGCTCGACCGACAAGCTCGCGCTCACCTCGCCATTCACCGTTCTCCTGAGCAACGGTCTGACCGCCGATTTCAAATCTGCCAAGCTCGATATCAAGGGTGGCAGCATGAGCACGGACGACCCCGTAACCATTACCAAAGAGGGAACTTCGGTTGTTGCGAACTCCCTCAAGATGACGGATAAGGGTCGCGTGATCACGTTCGAGGGGAAAGTTCGTATGAACGTCGATCCATCCGCCATCCGCAAACAGGGCACCTAACAGCCGGGTTCTTTAATGACAAAAGATTGTCACTCTCCAATTCGTAAGCTTGGCGCGGCAGCAACCGGCGGCGCTCTGGCGCTTCTGATGATTGCAGGAGCTGCATTCGCGCAGGCAACGACCAGCCAGATGGACGGCCTCAAGCTCGACAAGAACGAGCCGATCCAGATCGAGAGCGACAAGCTCGAAATCCACGACCAGGAACACAAGGCCGACTTTACCGGCAACGTGAAGGTCGTTCAGGGCAAGACGACGCTGCAGGCTGGCCACATGACGGTCTTTTACAAGCCGAAGGCAAATGCCGACGGTCAGGCGACGGATGCGAATGCCAAGCCGGATGCCGGCGCTGCATCGATCTCGTCCGGCAACGCCGATATCGACCACATCGTGGTCACCGACAAGGTTTTCCTGAGCTCTGGCACACAGACGGCAACCGCCGATAACGGCGCCTTCGACATGGCGGCGCAGACATTCATCCTGAAGGGCGACAAGGTTGTGCTCTCGGATGGCCCGAATGTCTTCACCGGCTGCCAGCTCACGGTCCACATGCAAACCGGACAGGCACAACTGGACAGCTGCGGGGGCCGCGTCCAGATTCAGCTCGATCCGAAATCCCAGAAGAAGAACTGACCCGGCCCTCTCGTGAAACTTCTCTCGCTTCCCAAAATGTTCGGCAAGTCCGCGCCGCAGGCCGCGGACGCATCTGCCGGAGACAAAAGCCGTTACCAGGGCACGCTGATTGCGCGCGGTCTGACGAAGACCTACAGCACCCGGCGTGTCGTCAATGGCGTGTCGCTGGTCGTCCGGCGCGGCGAAGCGGTAGGGCTTCTCGGGCCGAACGGCGCAGGCAAGACCACCTGTTTCTACATGATCACCGGTCTCGTGCCGGTCGATGAAGGCACGATCGAGATCGACGGCAACGACGTCACGACCATGCCGATGTATCGCCGCTCGCGCCTCGGCGTCGGTTACCTGCCGCAGGAAGCCTCGATCTTTCGCGGTCTGACGGTCGAAGAAAACATTCGCGCCGTTCTCGAAGTTCACGAGAAGGACAAGGCGGCACGCGAGAAGAAGCTCGACGAGTTGCTCGAAGAGTTCCACATCTCAAAGCTCCGCAAGGCGGCAGCCGTATCGCTGTCGGGCGGTGAGCGCCGCCGTCTGGAAATCGCTCGCGCGCTGGCGACCGACCCGACCTTCATGCTGCTCGACGAACCCTTCGCCGGCGTCGATCCGATTTCGGTCTCCGATATCCAGAACCTCGTGCACCATCTGACGGCACGCGGCATCGGCGTTCTGATCACCGACCACAATGTCCGCGAGACCCTGGGTCTGATCGACCGCGCCTACATCATCCATGCCGGTGAAGTTCTGACGCATGGCCGGGCCAACGATATCGTCAACAACCCTGAGGTTCGCCGCCTCTATCTTGGCGACAATTTCAGCCTTTGATACGGTCGAAGGCGACGGAAATTCACCTTCCCGTCACACTTGAGCTTGACCAAATAGAATAAAAAAGCAATTTTTGGGCCAACTGGATTTCCGTGGCCTGAAATACTTGTTCGGACGCGGCTTCCCGGAGGAAATGAACGGGAGTTTTGCGTCCGCCATGGCCCTGTCAGCCAATCTTTTCCTGCGACAGAACCAATCCCTCGTCATGACGCCGCAGCTGATGCAGTCCATCCAGCTGCTGCAGATGACGCATTTCGAACTCGTTCAATTCATCTCCCAGGAAGTCGAAAAGAACCCGCTGCTGGAATTTCCGTCAAATGACGCGGAAACGGGCAGCGAGCGTGACGGCGAAGATGAACCCCACGCCCACCAGCAGGATGACGACGAGCGCACCGATGCGCTCTCCGGCGACTGGTACGACAATGGCAGCGAAGGCAGCGTCAGCCACCTGAGCGAAGAGCTCGATTCAAACTATTCGAATGTCTTCCAGGACGACGGCGCGCCGCAGCGGGCCGATGCGCCGGAGCTGATGAGCCAGTGGAAGTCGATGCCCGGCAGCGCCGAGGGCGAGGCCTATGATCTCGATGATTTCGTCGCCGGCCAGGTTTCGCTGCGCGACCATATCGTCCAGCAGGTGCCCTTCGTCCTGCCTGACATGGCCGACCGGCTGATCGGCCAGCACCTGCTCGATCAGCTCGATGAGGCCGGCTATTTCCAGGGGGATATCGCCGAAGCCGCCGAACGTCTCGGCGCCACCACGGTCGATGTGGAGCGTGTGCTCAGCGCGCTGCAGACCCTCGATCCGCCGGGCGTCTTTGCCCGTAATCTGGCGGAATGTCTGGCGATCCAGCTACGCCAGAAGGATCGCTTCGATCCGGCGATGCAGGCCTTTGTCGCCAATCTCGAACTCTTGGCGCGCCGTGATTTCTCGACGCTGAAGCGCCTCTGTGGTGTCGACGAGGAAGATCTCCTCGACATGCTGACGGAGCTTCGCCAGCTCAATCCGAAGCCGGGCAGCGGTTTCGAGACCGGCGTCTCCGAAGCGATCATGCCGGATGTCGTCGTACGGCCGTCGAGCGACGGCAGCTGGCTGGTGGAGCTCAATCCCGACACGCTGCCCCGCGTGCTGGTCAATCAGTCCTATTTCGCCAATGTCACGAAGAATGGCGAGGAGCACGCCTTCCTCTCCGAATGCCTGCAGAATGCCAACTGGCTGACGCGCAGCCTCGACCAGCGCGCCAAGACGATCATGAAGGTGGCGACCGAGATCGTCCGCCAGCAGGATGCGTTCCTGCTCCATGGTGTCGATCATCTGCGCCCGCTCAATCTGAAGACCGTTGCCGACGCCATCAAGATGCATGAATCGACCGTCAGCCGCGTCACCTCGAACAAATACATGCTGACGCCGCGCGGGCTCTTCGAGCTCAAATACTTCTTCACCGTCTCGATCAGCGCCGTCGAAGGCGGCGATGGGCACTCTGCGGAGGCCGTCCGCCACAAGATCCGCATGCTGATCATGCAGGAAAGCCCGGAAGCCGTGCTGTCGGACGACGATATCGTCGACATGCTGAAAAAGGGCGGGATCGATCTCGCCCGCCGCACCGTCGCCAAATACCGGGAAGCGATGAACATCGCCTCTTCGGTGCAGCGCCGCCGCGAAAAGCGGGCGCTCGCCAAGGTCGCGGGCTTCTGAGGCCTGACGGCCGGGCGTTGACTTTTTGGTAACCTCCGTTTATTAGCCCGCCGCAATTGGCGCTGTGAACAGCGTTCAGACTTATCCCCATCATCCTCAGGGCGCTTGAAGCACGAGACTTAAGCCGATCTTGCTTGAGTTTGCGTGAAGTGCTTGGATGAGAAGTAGGCTTGGCGTAAACTGGTACCGCAAACCACTATAAGAAGGGAAACTCCATGAGTGTGCGTGTATCCGGTAAACATATGGAAATTGGTGACTCGTTCCGTCAAAAGATCGAGGACCAAGTGGCCATGGCCGTCACGAAATACTTCGACGGGGGATATTCTGGTCAAGTGATCGTTGAGAAGTCGAGCTCGCGCTTCTCGGCCGATTGCAAGCTCCACCTCGATAGCGGGGTCGTGCTGCATGCGGCTGGTGAGGCGATGGATCCGCAGGTGGCTTTCGATGCCGCTTCGGAGCGTATCGAGAAGCGTCTGCGCCGCTACAAGCGGAAGCTCAAAGATCATCATGCCGGAAATCATCTGAACGGTTTTGCGGAAGTCGCCTATACGGTCATGGACGCTGTGCCTGACCACGAAGAAGAGGTTCCCGACGATTTCGCCCCGGCCATCGTGGCCGAGAGCACGAAGCAGCTGAAGACAATGTCCGTCGCAACCGCCGTGATGGCGCTCGACATGACGGACGAGCCGCTGCTCCTGTTCCGCAGCCCGGGCAAGGAACATTTGAACATCGTTTACCGCAGGCATGACGGTAATATTGGCTGGATCGACGCAGCCAATATCAAGAGCTGAAATCGGGCGATGAGCGGCGCCAAGCGCCGCTCTTCCAATCACCCGGCTTCGGCCACAGAAGGAAAAAGAAATGGCATTGGCAGATCTGCTGCATCAAGATGCGATTATCCCCGCCCTCAAGGTAAATTCCAAGAAACAGCTGCTTCAGGAATTGGCGGCAAAGGCCTCGAAAATCACTGGCCTGTCTGAGCGGGAAATCTTCGACGTCGTGCTGCAGCGTGAACGTCTGGGTTCGACCGGCGTCGGCAATGGCATCGCAATTCCGCATGGCAAGCTCGCCAGCGTCCGCTCGATCGTCGGCGTCTTCGCACGTCTCGAGAGCCCGGTCGATTTCGAGGCCCTGGACGATCAGCCCGTCGATCTCGTTTTCCTGCTGCTCGCTCCCGAAGGGGCGGGCGCCGATCATCTCAAGGCCCTGTCGCGCATCGCGCGCGTGCTGCGCGACCAGGATTTGGTCGCCAAGCTGCGCGCCACCGACTCCGCCTCGGCGATCTATGCCTTCCTCAACGAAGAGCAGACTTCGAACGCCGCCTGAGATTTTCAATCGCAGAAATGAAAGAGGCGCCCGGTCATCCCGGGCGCCTCTTTTCGTTTGAGATGGTTAGTTCTCAGAACTCTTCCCAATTGTCCTGCGCGACTGCGGCCGAGCCGTGGGAGACAGCCGCCCGGCGCGGTGCCGGAGCCCGGTATGCGGGTACTGCGACGGGCGCACGCATATGCTCGGCGGTTGCCCGCAGCGCCGCACTGTTTGCCTGGCCGGAAACCCGGAAGCGCAGCACGAGGGCCTTCAGCGTCTGCGCCTCGTCGTTCAGCGTCACACTGGCCGCCGTTGCCTCTTCCACCATCGCGGCGTTCTGCTGCGTCACCTGGTCCATCTGGTTCATGGCCTGGTTGATTTCCTTCAGCCCGATCGCCTGCTCGCTGGCAGACGCTGAGATCTGACGGATCAGGCCGTTGATGCCCATGACCTGCTCGGCGATCTTGTGCAGCGTACCGCCGGCGCGGCCGACGAGATCGACGCCTTCCTTGACCTGGACGGCTGAGGTGTTGATCAGCGTCTTGATCTCCTTTGCGGCACTTGCAGAGCGCTGTGCGAGCTCACGGACTTCCTGTGCGACGACTGCGAAGCCCTTGCCTGCCTCACCGGCACGCGCGGCTTCGACACCGGCGTTGAGGGCGAGCAGGTTGGTCTGGAATGCGATCTCGTCGATGACGCCGATGATGCGCGACACTTCCGTGGACGACTGCTCGATGCCGTGCATCGAAGCGATCGCCTTCTGCACGACTTCGCCGGATTTCTCGGCATCCTCGCAGGCGAGGTTGACGTTGTCAGCCGCGGTGCGGGCGTTCTCGGCGCTCGAATTGACCTGGGCGGTCAGCTCGTTCAGCGCTGCAGCGGTCTCCTCGAGGCTTGCAGCCTGCTGTTCCGTGCGCTTGGCAAGGTCGGAGGCGCTGTTGCTGATCTCGCTGGTGCCGGAGCCGATGTTCACGACGCTCGTGTTCATCGTATGGACGGTCTCTTCGAGGCTGGCGAGCGCGGCGTTGAAGTCCTGCTTCAGCTTCGCGTATTCGCCCGGGAAATCCTCGTTGATGCGGTGGCCGAGATTGCCTTGCGACAGTTCGGAAAGACCGGCACCGACGATCGAGACGATCTGGCGCTGCAGGGCGACCGACTGCTGGCGCTCGCTCTCCGAGCGGCTGCGCTCGGATTCAGCTGCGCTGCGCTGGTTGTTTGCTTCGGCTTCAAGGCGGCGCGTATCGGCAAGAGCGAAACGGAAGCCTTCCAGAGCCTTGGCGACCGAGCCGATTTCGTCGGCACGATCCTGACCGGCAACCGGCTGATCGTAGGCGCCGTCGCTCAGCTTCTTGACGCCGGCGACCAGCTGGCCGAGCGGCTTCTGCACGAAGGAACGGACGGCGAAGTAGAGGGCCAGCATGACCGCGCCGAGGACGAGAATGCCGCCGACGATCATCATGACGGTCTGATCCTGAACCGGGGCATTGATCGCGGTGTGCGGTACGTCGACGAGGACGACCCATGTCGCGTTGAGATCCGGGACGGCGAACGGATAGACGACGCGGTCGAAGGGCTCGTAACCATCGAAGGTCAGGTTGCGGACAACGGTCGGCGCCATCGACGCGCGGGCGTTCTTGATCTCGGTCGAGCCGTCGCCTTCATAGGGCTTCGACATCAGTTCCTTGGTCGGCGCGACGATCCAGTTGCCGTTCTGGGCAACGAGCGTGACGCGGCCGGAGCCGAACGGATGCAGAGCCTGCAGCTTGTCGGTCAGCGACTTCAGAGAGATGTCGACGCCTTCGACGCCGATCATCTTGCCACCCGAGACAACCGGGTAGGCGATCGAGGTCAGGAGGGTCGGAACGTCGGTGCCTTCGGCGAGATAGGGCGACGTGATCGCGCCCTTGCCGCTCTCGGCAGCAAGCTTCCACCACTCGGCGGTATAATCGTTATCGAAGGTCGAGAACTGGATGGCGCCATCCTTGGTCTTCGACCAGTAGGGCGTGAAGGCGCCAGCCTTGTTGGTGCCCTGATCGAGCTTGTCGGCAATCTCGGTTGTCTTGCCGTCGAAGGCGCCGAGCTGCTCGCAGAACCAGCTGCCGAAGGCGAAGGGGTTCTTTTCGAGATTGGCCTTCAGGACGTTGATGATGCCCTTGCGGTCGAAATTGCCGCCCTCGTGGCCGCGGCCGACGACACCGGACATGGAGCGCGCTGCGCTGGCGAGTTCGCCGACATTGGCGGCGATTTCGTTGGCAATGGCTTTGGCTTCAAGATTGGCCTGATCCATCGTCAGGGTCTGCACGCGGTTGCGCGTCTGATCGATCAGGAAAAAGTTAGAAACGAAAAGAACGAGCGCGATTGCAACGCCCGTGATGACAATAAGCTTTGCGGCAAGCGACTTCATGCGAAAGATGAACATGGTGCCTCGGCGGGGCGACTTGCCGGACGAACATTTCCGGCAAAGGCGAGGTGAGCCGCTTCGTCATGGAGCGGCCGTGGGGCTAAACCGGGCACCCTCTGAGGAGGCCTGGCGATCGCCGAAAAGATCGCCAGAAATCTCTTAAATTTGAGTGAAATTGTATGAAAGCGGACCGTTAGTAGTCTGAACGCCTTCACTTTTTGCTTGCGTCTATCGGAAACAGAAAAGTCTATAGCTTGTTTGCGACTTCGGCACTCAGCGGGATCGACGGCTGGGCTCCGGCCTTGAGGCAGGCAAGCGATCCGGCAACGGCTGCTCGGCGCAGCGCGGCCTCGAAATCGAGCCCTTCATCGAGGCTGGCGGCGAGGTATCCGCAGAAGGTATCGCCGGCGCCGACCGTATCGACCGGCTCGATCTTCAGACCCTTTGCGCGCACCAGCTGGCCGTCGCGAATGGCGATCACGCCATCGGCTCCGAGCGTCACGATCAGCGTCTGGCCGGTCTCGCCATGCAGGCGCTGAAGCGCGGCCTCGCGGTCGCCCGCTGTCATGTTCTCCTGGCCGGCAAGCAGCTCGAATTCCGTCTCGTTGGCGATGACGATATCGGCGAGGCGCCCGAGGCGTGCGGCATCGGCAATCAGTGGCGCGAGATTGAGCACGGTGCGAACGCCCTTCTTGCGGGCGGCTTCGAGCGCACGCTCCACCGCAGGCGCGGGAACCTCAAGCTGCAGCATCAGGATATCACTGGCATCCATCGCTGCGATCGCAGCATCGGCATCCGCCGCGTTGATCGTACCATTGGCGCCGGGCACAACGGCGATCATGTTCTCACCATCGCCGCCCACGAGGATCAGCGCAGTGCCGGTCGGCCCTTCGACGCGCTTGACGGTTGCGAGGTCGGTTCCGGCGTCATCGAGCAGCGCCAGCGCCGGCGCCGCAAATTCGTCCTTGCCGACGGCGCCCGCCATCCGCACCGTGCGTCCAGCGCGCCGGGCCGCCAGCGCCTGATTGGCGCCCTTGCCGCCCGCCGCAGTCGCAAAGCCGTTTCCGGCGACCGTTTCACCGGGCTTCGGCAGGCGTGCGGTGGTGGCGATGAGGTCCATATTGATGGAGCCGAACACAGTGATCATGTGAATGTCCCGTCCTTTGATTTTGGCGCGACACTGCCCGAAGGCCTCACTCTTCGTCAACTACCCTGAGCTTGAGAAGGCCGGTGCGGCTCTCGACGGATTTCGCGGCCGGCTGCGCGTCGCGCTCCGGCTTGGCGCCGTCAGCGGTCGCCTCGAATTCCAGCGCTTCGATCTTGGAGCCGCGCTTGGTCAGCTTGTCGGCAGAGGTGACGATCATGTCGACATCCTTCTGCGCCATGGCGAAATGACCCTGCAGCTTGCGCACACGCTCGTCCAGACGTCCGAGATCGTCCATCAGGTTGGCGACCTCGCCCTGGATCACATGCGCCTGCGCGCGCATGCGCTGATCCTTGAGGACGGCCTGGATCACCTGGATCGACAGCATCAGCAGCGACGGCGAGACGATGACGATCCGCGACCGGTGCGCCTTCTGAACGATCGGCTCGAAATTCTCGTGGATCTCGGCAAAGATCGATTCCGACGGCACGAACATGAAGGCCGTGTCCTGCGTCTCGCCCTGAATCAGGTATTTCTCGGAAATATCGCGGATATGAATTTCCATGTCGCGGCGAAACTGCTGGGACGCCGCCTTGCCTGCATCCGAACCGCCGGCATCGCGGATCGCGTTCCAGGCCTCCAGCGGAAACTTGGCGTCGATGACCAGCGGCGGCGCGCCATTCGGCATCTTCACCGTGCAGTCCGGGCGCGAGCCGTTCGACAGCGTCTGCTGAAATGCATAGGCGCCCATCGGCAGGCCATCGGCGACGATCGTTTCCATGCGCGACTGGCCGAAGGCACCGCGCGTCTGCTTGTTGGAAAGGATCGCCTGCAGGCCGACGACATCCTTGGCAAGCGTCTGGATGTTGTTCTGCGCCGCATCGATGACGGCCAGCCGCTCCTGAAGCCGCTGCAAGTTCTCGTGCGTCGATTTCGTCTGTTCGGTGATCGTATGGCTGACGCGCTGCGACATGCCGTCCAGCCGCTGGTTGATCGCCTGGTTGAGCTCGGCCTGACGAGTGCCGAAGACCTCGGCCATCGTCGAGATTCGGCCCTGCATCTCGGCCTGGATCTTCAGCAGTTCGGCCATGCGCGCATCCGCTTCGGCGGAGCGAATGGCCGCTTCCTCATTCTGCTCCCGTCTGAGATTACCGCTCCTGAAAAGCAGGAAAACCAGCAGGACGATCATCGCGGCGATGGCGCCGCCGACGAGAGCAAGAATGGCCGGATTGATGGCGGCGAGCGAAATGGCGAGCGAGTCGGCAGAATTGTTCATGCCCCACCATAGCAAACTTCAGCGCCCTGACTAGATCAAAACGTGAACATATCAACAGCTGCAGGAGATGCCGCCAAAAGGTCGCAGCCTGCCAAGTTGCTGCAACGATAAATCGTAGCGGGGTTTAACGATTGCTCAACCATATTTTAGAAATGTCGCAGCGGAAACAATTCCTTACATCGCCCCCGGCAGACAGAGATCATCATGACCAGCCAGCATTCGCAGTCCTCCCTCAAGCAGCGCCTTGATTTCATCGAGCTCGATGATACCGCGCGAAAGACGATGAGCGAGATGCGGCCGGTGATCAGCTCGCTGGTCGGCGGTGCACTGGACAAGTTCTACGCCAAGATAGCCAAGACCCCGCCGTCGCCGGTTTCTTCTCCGACGAGTCGCATATGGGCCGCGCCAAGAAGGCGCAGGAAAATCACTGGGCGAACCTCGCGGGCGGCAATTTCGACGAGACCTATGTGAAGGGCGTCACCGCCGTCGGCCGCACGCATGCGCGCATCGGTCTGGAGCCCCGCTGGTATATCGGCGGCTACGCGATCGTCATGTCCGAACTAGTCAAGGGCATCATGGAAAAGCAGTGGCCATCGATGTTCGGCCGCCAGCAGGGCAAGGCGCTCGCCGAAAAGCTCTCCGCCGTCATCAAGGCAGGGATGCTCGACATGGATTACTCGATCTCCGTCTATCTCGAAGCGCTCGAAGAACGGCGCCACAAGCTGGAAGAGGAGCGCGCCAAGGCCGAGGCGGATCAGGCGATGGCGCTCGATCATTTGCGCCGCGGCCTCGAAGCGCTGTCGAACGGCGATCTGGAAGCCTCCCTCCCGGCCGATCTGCCCGGCAATTTCAAGCACATGGCCGAAGACTATAACCGCGCCGTTGCGGCTCTGCGCAGCTCCTTCGGTTCGGTCCGCAGCACGTCTGCCGAAATCCTGAGCGGCACCAACACCATCTCCAAGGCAACCGACGATCTCGCACTGCGCACCGCTCAGCAGGCAGCCGGCGTCGAGGAGAGCTCGGCCGCCCTTCAGCAGCTGTCCGTCAGCGTCGGCCTCACCGCGGCCAATGCCGAGAAGGCTTCGGACGCGGTTCGCGAGACGCAGCAGCGTGCGAAGAGCTCCGGCGAGCTCGTCAGCAGCGCCGTCTCGGCCATGGCAGGCATCGAGAAGTCATCCGACGAGATCGCCAAGATCATCGGCGTCATCGACGAGATCGCCTTCCAGACGAACCTTCTGGCACTGAATGCCGGCGTCGAGGCCGCCCGTGCCGGTGAGGCGGGCAAGGGCTTTGCCGTCGTGGCGCAGGAAGTTCGCCAGCTTGCTCAGCGCACGGCGGAAGCTGCCAAGGAGATCAAGAACCTGATTTCGGAAAGCTCCGCCCAGGTGGACGAGGGTGTCGGCATCGTCAGCAGCACCGGTGAAGCTCTGAACGACATGATCAGCCGCATCGACATGATCAACCATGTCGTCGCCGAGATCGCCGCTGCCGCCCGCGATCAGGCGACTGGTGTCAACGAAGTCAGCGTCGCCATCCGCAACATGGATGCGATCACCCAGCAGAATTCCGGCATGGTCGAGCACACCTCGGCCGAAACCCGCCGCCTGCGCGGCGAGGTCAGCAATCTCATGGATCTGCTGCAGCGCTTCCGCACCCAGGCCGATATCCGCGGCACCATCAGCCGCCGCGCTGCGTAAGACGAATACGGCGATTTTCCGGAGGCGGCAGCAAAAAACCGCCTTCGGAAGTTTCGGGATAATTCCCACGCCCGAAAAGATAGGTTATGGGAACGCCATGACCATCAAGCCACTCATCATTCTTCCCGATCCCATTCTCCGTCAGGCTTCCAAGCCGATCGAGCGCGTCGACGATGAACTGAAGCGTCTCGCCGACGACATGCTGGAAACCATGTATGACGCGCCGGGCATCGGCCTTGCCGCGATCCAGATCGGCGTACCGCGCCGCATGCTCGTCATCGACGTCTCGCGCGAAGGCGAAGACAAGCAGCCCCAGGTTTTCATCAATCCCGAAATCCTGAAGTCTTCGGACGACCGCTCTGTCTATGAAGAGGGCTGCCTTTCTATCCCGGATTACTATGCCGAGGTCGAACGTCCCGCCACGATCACCGTCAAATATCTCGACCGCGACGGCAAGGAACTGACCGCCGAAGCCGACGGCCTGCTGGCGACCTGCCTGCAGCACGAAATCGACCACCTGAACGGCGTGCTGTTCATCGACCATATCTCGCGGCTGAAGCGCGAGATGGTGATCAAGAAGTTCACCAAGGCTGCGAAGTCGAAGGCGATCTGATCTGTGCATTGAACGCGCTCTGCCGACATATTATGATATCAGCGATATCATGAGAGAGGTGCCGCATGGGCGATCTTCTGATCCGCAATATTCCCGACGCGATGAAGCGAGACATCGCTTCGCGCGCCGAGAAAAACGGCAATAGCCTTTCCGACGAGGCGAAAAGCCTGCTGCAGAAGGCGATGGTCGGCACCTCGGGCGCGGACAAGCCGACACGGTCTGCGCTCGATGGCTTTCGTGAAATATTCTCGCCGCTGACCGAAAAAGAGCAGGAAGAATTCGCGCGTGTCATGGATGAGCTTGAGGCCGAGCGCAAAAAGGATTTCGGCCGGCCTCTTGAGGGCTTCGATTGATCGTTCTCGACACCAATGTGATATCGGAGATTGCCAGACCCGCTTCGAATGCCAAGGTCCTCGCATGGGCAGCCGCACAGTCTGAAGACCACCTCTACCTTTGCGACGTTGTCCTCATGGAGCAATCGTATGGGGCTGAGCGAATTTGGCTTCGAGATAAGTCTCCCCGTTACCGCGAGGTGCTAGATCGGCTACTGGTGGTTTACGGCGGTCGAATACTGGCATTCGACAGACATACGGCAGTTGAAACGGGCAGGCTTCGTGCCCGTCGCGAAGCGATCGGAAGGCCGGTCTCTCTGCAGGACGCCATGATCGCCGCCATCTGCCTTTCGCACGGCGCGACGCTGGCGACCCGCAACATAAAAGATTTCGAGGGGCTTGATCTCAAGCTCGTAAACCCGTTTGAAGACGGCTGATCGGTAAACGGCGGACAGAATGTCACTTCGCATCATCTTCATGGGCACGCCCGAATTCTCGGTTCCGACGCTGCGCACGCTTGTCGATGCCGGGCATCAGATCGTTGCCGTCTATTCGCAGCCGCCGCGTCCGGGTGGCCGCCGCGGGCTCGATCTGCAGAAGTCGCCGGTGCATCAGGCCGCCGAAATGCTCGGCCTGCCGGTCTTCACGCCTGTTAATTTCAAGGATCAGGAAGAGCGCGAGAAATTCCGCGCCCTCGATGCCGATGTCGCCGTCGTCGTTGCCTATGGCCTTCTGCTTCCCGAAGCGATTCTCACCGGAACGCGCGACGGCTGCTACAACGGTCATGCCTCGCTGCTGCCGCGCTGGCGGGGTGCCGCACCGATCCAGCGGGCGATCATGGCCGGTGACGCAAAGACCGGCATGATGGTGATGAAGATGGAAAAGGGGCTGGATACCGGCCCTGTCGCGCTCACCCGTGAGGTCGAGATCGGCCCGAACATGACGGCCGGCGAACTGCACGACAAGCTGATGCATGTCGGCGCCAAGGCGATCGGCGAGGCGATGGTTGCGCTCGAAAGCGGCAACCTGCCGCTGACGACTCAGCCGGACGAAGGCGTGCTCTATGCGAGCAAGATCGACAAGGGCGAAACGCGGATCGACTTCGCAAAGGCGGCTGCTGACGTTCACAATCACATCCGCGGTCTGGCGCCGTTCCCGGGTGCGTGGTTTGAACTCGAAATCGGCGGCAAGCCGGAGCGCGTCAAGGTTCTCGGATCCGAACTCGCCGAAGGCAATGGCCCGGCGGGCGAGTTGCTGAGCGACGATCTGGTCGTTGCCTGCGCGACCGGCGCTATCCGGCTGACCCGATTGCAGAAAGCCGGCGGCAAGCCACTGCCTGCCGCAGACTTCCTGCGCGGCACGCCGCTTACTCGCGGCGCAAGGATCAGCTGATGCCGCGCTACCGGATGACCGTCGAATATGACGGCGCGCCCTATGTCGGCTGGCAGCGCCAGGACAACGGCCCGTCCGTCCAGGGCGCGATCGAGGCAGCGATCCTGTCGCTCAGCGGCGAGACCGTTTCGATCCGCGGCGCAGGGCGCACCGATTCCGGCGTTCATGGGCTCGGCCAGGTCATCCACGCCGATCTCGCTAGGGCATGGTCACCCTTCAAGCTGCAGAATGCACTGAACGCCCATCTGAAGCTCGCCAGCGAGCGGGTTTCCATCCTCGATGTCGAGGCCGTCAGCGATCTCTTCGACGCCCGCTTCTCGGCGCTGCGCCGCCACTATCTCTATCGCATCATCACCCGCCGCGCGCCGCTGGCGATCGAGGCCGGAAAGGCCTGGTGGGTGCCGAAGGTTCTCGATCACGAAGCCATGCATGCGGCCGCCCAGCGCCTCGTCGGCAACCATGATTTCTCGACATTCCGCTCGGCTCATTGCCAGGCAAACAGCCCGGTGCGCACGCTGGACAGACTGGATGTAACACGCACTGGCGAGCTCATCGAAATTCGTGCCACGGCGCAGAGCTTCCTGCACAATCAAATCCGCTCCTTCGCCGGAACGCTGAGGCTCGCCGGCGAAGGGAAATGGACGCCTGACGATGTGCAGGCAGCGCTCGAAGCGCGTGACCGCAAGGCCTGCGGCCCGGTCGCGCCGCCCGATGGTCTCTATTTCATGCAGGTCGACTACCCCGATGTAATCACGGATAGGCGCGCAACGGCGGAGAGCACCGATGACGGTGAAGATCTATCATAACCCGGCCTGCGGCACCTCGCGCAACACCCTGGCGATGATCCGCCAGTCAGGCGAGGAGCCCGATGTCATCGAGTATCTGAAGACGCCGCCATCGCGCGAGGAGCTGATCGCCCTGATCGCAAGTATGGCGATTTCAGCACGCGACCTGCTGCGCGAGAAGGGCACGCCCTATCACGAGCTCGGCCTCGATAATCCCTCGCTTTCAGACGATGAACTGGTCGATGCGATGATGGCCCATCCGATCCTGATCAACCGGCCGATCGTAGTGACGGAAAAGGGCGCGCGCCTCTGCCGCCCGTCGGAACTGGTGCTCGACATCCTTGCCAATGCCGATATCGGAACCTTCACCAAGGAAGGCGGCGAAGTCGTTCCCGGCCGAAATCAGGCCGGATAGATTCCGAGAAACTTCTGCAGATATTCGGCAAGCATCATCGTCGGCACCAGAAGTGCCAGCGTCAGCGCCCCGACCATCAGCCCGTGGCCGTGAAAGATCATCCGCAGGATGCGCGCCAGGATGAAAACCTGCGCGATCATCAGGATCAGCAGCAGGATGGAAACGATGCTGACCGTGCCCGGAATGAAGAACACCAGCGCCAGCAACAGCCCGTTGATGTAGGAAAGGGGCACGCCCAGCCAGTTGACGCTGACGACGACGGCGGCGAAGCGGTTGCCCATCTTGAAGATCAGCAGCAGGATGCCGGTGAGAACCAGTGGCACGAACCAGTTGGCGATCTCGACCATGCCCAGCCGGAAATAGAAGGGCAGGCCGACATCGTAATGCGGCGGCATCGTCTGCAGGAAGGCCTGTCGCCACCAGAGCCACGAAATCCCCATGGGCGGCAGGCACCAGACCATCGCCCAGAAGGATCGGTTGACGCCGCGATCCGAGACGTCGAGAAAGCGGAAGCCGCGCGGATCCATGCGGATCAGCAGCCAGAGTCCCGCCAGATAATATTGGACTTCCCTAAGCCCCGGCATTCTCGAACCAGCGCTCGATGAAGGTCTGATAGATTTGCGTCAGCGTCTCCAGGTCAGCGACCGAAACGCGCTCGTCCACCATATGCATTGTCTGCCCGACGAGGCCGAATTCGACGACCGGGCAGTAATCCTTGATGAACCGCGCATCCGAGGTGCCGCCCGTCGTCGAGAGCTTCGGTGCCTTGCCCGTAATGTTCTCGACGGCCGAGGAGAGCGAGGCGATCAGCGCATTGTTGCGCGTCAGGAAGACATGGCTGGGCCGATCGGCCCAGATGATCTCATAGCGAACCGGCTCACGGCCCGGACGCAGTGCGCCCTCTGCCGCAGCGTCATCGAGACGGCGGATGATTTCCGCCCGCAGCGTATCGGCGGTCCAGGTGTCGTTGAAGCGGATGTTGAAGCTCGCCGTCGCCTTCGCCGGAATGACGTTGGTCGCCGGGTTGCCGACATCGACAGTCGTCACTTCTAGGTTGGAGGCCTGGAAGCTCTCGGTACCGCCATCGAAGGGCGGATCCATCAGCGCCGTCGTCAGTTGCAGCAATCCGCGCACCGGATTATCGGCAAGATGCGGATAGGCGGCATGGCCCTGGACGCCGTGAACGGTGATCTTGCCCGAAAGCGAACCGCGGCGGCCGATCTTGATCATGTCGCCGAGCGCATCGGGATTGGTCGGTTCGCCGACGACGCAGGCATCCCAGCGCTCGCCGCGTTCGGCCGCCCATTGCAGCAGCTTGATCGTACCGTTGATCGAGGGTCCCTCTTCGTCGCCGGTGATCAGGAAGGAGATCGAACCCTTCGGTGCGCCATGCTTTTCGACATGGCGGGCAACGGCAGCCACGAAGCAGGCGATGCCGCCCTTCATGTCGACGGCGCCGCGGCCGAACATCTCGCCGCCGGCGATTTCCGCCGCAAAAGGCGGGTGCGTCCACGCCGCCTCGTCACCGACAGGCACGACATCCGTATGTCCCGCAAACATCAGATGCGGGCCGTCATTGCCGATCCGCGCATAAAGGTTCTCGACATCGGGCGTGCCCGGCTCTGTGGCCATCACCTTGTCGACCTTGAAGCCGAGCGGCGAAAGCATTGCATCGAGCGCCGAGAGCGCGCCACCTTCGGCGGGCGTAACGGACGGGCAGCGGATGAGGGTCTGGAGATTGGCGACGGGATCGGTAGCGGTCATGACGGTCGAATTATCCGGCAGGAATGGCAAAGGCATGGCGAGGCGGAGACCGCCTCGCGTTAAGAGGGTGCCGTCTGTTTACCGGATCGCGGTCCGGCTGTCACTGCAGCTTAGTCGCGCAGCAGCTCGTTGATGCCGGTCTTCGAGCGGGTCTGCTCATCGACGCGCTTGACGATGACGGCGCAGTAGAGATGCGGTGCCGGCAGGCCGTTCGCCATGGTCTTGTTGCCTGATGGCATCGAGCCGGCGACGACGACGGAATAGGGCGGTACTTCGCCATACATCACTTCGCCGGTGGCGCGGTCGACGATCTTGGTCGACTTGCCGATATAGACGCCCATGCCGAGGACCGAGCCCTCGCGGATGATGCAGCCTTCGACGACTTCCGAGCGGGCGCCGATGAAGCAGTTGTCTTCGATGATCGTCGGGCCGGCCTGCATCGGTTCCAGAACGCCGCCGATGCCGACGCCGCCCGAAAGATGCACATGCTTGCCGATCTGTGCGCAGGAACCGACGGTCGCCCAGGTATCGACCATCGTGCCTTCGCCAACATGGGCGCCGAGGTTCACGAAGGAGGGCATCAGCACGACGTTCTTGGCGATGAAGGCCGAGCGGCGTACGACGCAGTTCGGAACGGCACGGAAGCCGGCGTCACGATACTGGTTCTCGCCCCAGCCTTCGAACTTCGAGGGAACCTTGTCCCACCAGGTCGAGTTGCCCGAACCGCCCTTGACGACTTCCATGTCGTTCAGGCGGAAGGAGAGCAGCACGGCTTTCTTGAGCCACTGGTTGACCGTCCAGGCGCCATCGGCACCACGCTCGGCCACACGAGCCTTGCCGCCATCGAGCAGTTCGAGCGCAGCTTCCACCGCATCGCGAACTTCGCCCTTGGTCGACGTGCTGACGCTGTCGCGGTTGTCGAAGGCCGCTTCGATGGTCTTTTCGAGGGATGCGAGATCGGTAGCGCTCATGAGGATTCCTTAAACTTCGAACTTTATCCTGAAGGCTACAGCGCCTCCGGGAATTGTGATCGGCAAGATGCGATCTGCTCTATCGCATGGACGCCCAAAATGGAATGATTTTTCGAACCAGATCGTTCTGGATTCAAGGCGTTAAAGACGTCGCTTGGTAAGGACTGAAAGGCATTTGAGAATGGCAAAGGGTAAGAATGGCAGGCTCCGGCGCAAGGATGGGGTCTGGGATCCGCTGAAGACGAGCGAAACCGACAAGGATCGCGCCCGCGCCGTACCGAAAACGCCTCAGACACTATCGCCGTCCTATCGCCTGGCCTATGTCGACGAAGACTTCCTCTGCCGCGAAGAACTGCGCCCGATCCGCCTTCAGCTCGAATTGCTTAAGCCGGAAATGCTGCTGGCCGAACGCGGCATCAAATCGACGGTCGTCATGTTCGGCGGCGCCCGCATTCCGGCCCCCGGCCAGAGCGCCTGGGCGGCCCGCAACGATATCCAGCGCGCCAATCTCGAGGCCGCCTCGGTCTATTACGACGAGGCCCGCAAATTCGCCCGTCTCTGCTCGCGCTATTCGGCAGCTCACGATTTCCATGAATATGTGATCGTCACCGGCGGCGGCCCGGGCGTGATGGAAGCCGGCAATCGCGGCGCTGCGGATGAAGGCGCCCCTTCGATCGGCCTCAACATCGTGCTGCCGCACGAGCAGGCGCCGAACGTCTATGTGACGCCGGAGCTCAGCTTCAATTTCCACTATTTCGCCATCCGCAAGATGCACTTCATGGTGCGCGCAAAGGCGATCGCGGTATTTCCCGGCGGCTTCGGCACGCTCGACGAGTTCTTCGAGTGCCTGACGCTGATCCAGACCGGCCGCATGGAAAAGATGCCGCTGATCCTGTTCGGTGAAAAGTTCTGGCGCAGCATCGTCAATTTCGAGGCGCTTGCCGAGTTCGGCACCATCGCCCCTGATGACGTCAATCTCATCAGTTTCGTCGACACGGCCGACGCTGCCTGGAAGATCATCCAGGATTTCTACGAGCACCAGGAATAGGAAAAACCCGCCGCGAGACGTGGCGGGTTCCAATCTTTCCAGCCTCTCTCAGAGGAACGGCCTGTCGGGCATATCGTCGATCGAGATGAAGCCGTCCTTGTTGGTGTCCAGGCGGTCGAAGAAGCGGCTCATCGCATCTTCTGCTTCCTGCTTGGAGATCTGGCCGTTCTCGTCCTTGTCGACGCGGCGCATCATCGCGGCGAACATCATGTCGCCACCATGGCGCTTGCCCCAACGGTGGCCATCGGGGCCGCCGTGCGGCCCCTTGCCGTCGTTCTGCGCCATCTGCTGATCGTCGCCGCCGTCCTTCTTGGCGTCCTTGTGCGCATCGCGCCAGGCCTTGATCTGCGCCTGGTGGTATTCGCGGATTTCGCCGGGCGTCAGGCTGCCGTCGTTGTTCTTGTCGGCGGCCGCGAAGATCTTGTCGACACCATCGATCGCTTCCTGCTTGGAAATCTTGCCGTCCTTGTTCTCGTCGAACTGCTTCAGCATGCGCACGAAGGCGATTTCACGGAAGGCGGCGCCGCGCGGCCCGCCCATCATTTCGTGGTGGTGGCGCGGCCGGTCGGGATGTTTGCCGTTGGCAGCAAAGCTCGCGCCGGCGGCTCCGGCGATCAGAGCGGCGGAGAGACCTGCCAGGATAAGCTTGTTGCGATACATGAGAATTCCTTTCGGTTCGTATCCCTTCACGACCAAAAGGTAAGGCTGCGATGCCGGAAAACCCAATTAAACCTAGGTAAGCTGGATGAAACTTTCGTAAGTCAGCCGGTAATCTTCGCCAGGAATGCGGTGAGGTCATCGGTGACGAAATCGATGTGATCCTCGTCGCCGCTGGTCTTCTCCCACCACTCGACGACGGTGTCTTCGAGGTTGTTCGGCACCAGAAGAACCGTCGCCATTCCGAGTGCTTTGGGCACCACGAGATTGCGCGGCAGGTCCTCGAACATCGCGGCCTTCCTGGTCTCGACGCGCTTCAGGGCCATGAACTTGTCATAGGTCACCTGCGCCGGCTTCGGCACGAAATCGGCAGCGACGATGTCGAAGATATCGTCGAAATGATCGAGAATGCCGAGCGCGCCCGCTGCCATCTCGGCGTGCTTCACGCTGCCGTTGGTGAAGATGAACTTCCGGCCCGGCAGCGCCTTGATCGCCTCGCCAAGCTCCGGTTGCGGCAGCAGCGAGGAGTAATCGATCGCATGCGCCTTCTCGAGGAAATCGTTGGGATCGACCCCATGATGGATCATCAGCCCCTGAAGCGTCGTGCCGTGATCGTAATAATACTGCTTCTGGAGCTTCCGCGCCTCGTCCCGTTCCAACTGCAACAGCGCCGACACATAGGCCGTCATGTTCTTGTCGATCTGCGCGAAGAGATTGATGTGATGCGGGTAGAGCGTGTTGTCGAGGTCGAAGACCCATTCGCTCACATGCGCAAAATCGGAAGTCGTCGGAGTGCGGTCGATCTTTGTCATGCGCGCCTTATGGCATGCCTCGCGCAGGAAGCCAAAATCTTTCGCGTGTTCTAGGCGGCCAAGCGCTTCGCGAAAATGCCTCCAAGTCTTCACAACTTTAAAGAGATTTTGACCTGATGCCGCCATGTATCGCTGTTGATTTATGCATAGAGGCAGGCGCACCGGGGGCAGTGCATGAAAATCGTTCTGATAAACCCACCTCATACCGCGATCGGCAGCCGCATTCCCGACGACCATCTACCGCCGCTCGGACTTCTCGCGGTTGGTGGTCCCCTAATCGATGACGGTCACGCCGTCCGGCTTGTCGATGCCGAGTTCGGGCCGATGGCGATCCCTGACATCGTCAGTCACGTCGGCGATCCCGATCTTGTCTTGATCGGCCACTCGGGCTCGACATCAGCGCATCCGACGGCCTGTGCGATCGCGCAGGCCATCAAGGCCGTCAAGCCAGGGATACGCATCGTCTATGGCGGGGTCTTCCCGACCTATCACTGGCGCGAGGTGCTGGCGGAAACAGAGGCCTTCGATGTCTTGGTGCGCGGGGAGGGCGAGGAGACGATGCGGCGCCTGGCTGCTGCGCTGGACAATGGCGGTGCGCTCGGCTCAGTGCCGGGCATCGCGTTCCGAAGCGAGGCCGGCGAGATCGTGGCGACGCCGCCGATGCAGGCGATTTCCGACCTCGATGACTATCGCATCGGCTGGGAGCTCATCGATCATCGCCGCTACAGCTATTGGGGTGGAAAGCGCGCGGTCGTCCTGCAGTTCTCGCGGGGCTGTCCCCATCTTTGCAACTACTGCGGCCAGCGCGGTTTCTGGACGCGGTGGCGCCACCGGTCGCCCGTACTCTTCGCCCGCGAGATCGCGCGCCTTTATCGCGAAGAAGGCGTCGAGCTGATCAATCTCGCCGACGAGAACCCGACCTCCTCGCCAAAAGCATGGCTCGCTTTTCTGGAAGCGATGATCGCCGAGAACGTCCCGGTCCAGATCGTCGGTTCGACGCGGGCCGACGACATCGTGCGCGATGCCGACATCCTTCATCTCTATCGCAAGGCCGGGGTCGTCCGATGGCTTCTCGGCATGGAGAATACCGACGAGGCAACGCTGGCGCTGATCAAGAAGGGTGGCGGCAAGGCGAAGGACCGCGAGGCGATCCGCCTCCTGCGCCAGCACGACATTCTTTCGATGGCGACATGGGTCGTCGGGTTCGAGGAGGAGAAGCTGAGCGATCTCTGGCGCGGCTTCCGCCAGTTGCTCGCCTATGATCCCGACCAGATCCAGGCGCTCTATGTGACGCCGCATCGCTGGACGCCGTTCTTCCGCATCGCGCGCAGCAGACAAGTGATCGAGGCCGATATTCGCAAGTGGGACTACAAACATCAGGTCCTGCAGATGCGCCACCTGCACCCGGCCGTCCTGCTCGCTGCGGTCAAGCTGATCGAGGTCGCAATCCAGGCCCGCCCAAAGGCGCTGATGCGCGTCCTCTTCCATCGCGACAGGCAGCAGCGCCATTCCATGCGGTGGTATACGCAGATGGGGCGCCGCGTCTGGGTGCATGAGATATTCGAATTTCTCTTTCGGCGGCGGCATCTTAAGGCTGGTCCCAGCCTTGAAGCATTCTGGGGCGCGCCGCAGGATGCCGAGGAGGAATCCATGCTGCGTCCTGCAAGGCGTGCAAAAAGCCTTGACGCCGCCGAATAAAATAGACGCCCGTTTTCGGGCGGACGGCGGGTCGGTGGGGTGGTAGAAAGACGCCATGCTGTTTGATCTGCCAGATGACGATGCGCTCTATGGTGCGCTGATTGCCCGGAGCGCCGACTACGAGGGGCTCGCTTATGCCTGCGTCAAGACGACGGGTGTCTTCTGCCGGCTGACCTGCCCGGCGCGCAAGCCGAAGCGGGAGAATACGCTGTTCTATGATTCCATCGCCATCTGCATGCAGTCGGGCTTCCGTCCCTGCCAGCGCTGCAGGCCGCTGGAGCAGGCGGGACGTGAAGCGATCGTCGATGATCTCCTGAAGGCGCTGGATCGCGATCCCTCGGTGCGCTGGAGGGAGGATGATCTCGTCGATCTCGGCTACGATCCCTCGACCGTTCGCCGTGCCTTCAAGCGTGCGCTCGGCATCACCTTTCTCGATATCGCCCGTTACCGCCGTCTCGGTCAGGCCGCCAGGCAGCTGGCCGATGGAGCCCGCGTCATCGATGCGCAGCTGGATGCCGGCTATGAATCCGCCAGCAGCTTTCGCGCCGCCTTCCACCGGATGATCGGCAAGGCGCCCGTGATCGTGCAGAACCGCGAACTGCTCTTTGCCGATATCTTCGATACGCCGCTCGGGCCGATGATCGCGGTTGCCGACCGGACGCATCTACATCTCCTCGAGTTTCACGACCGCAAGGCGTTGCCGGGCGAACTCGAGAAGCTGCAGCGCAAGACGCGCTCGACCGTCGCAGCGGGAAGGACGCCGGCGATCGAGCGGATAGAAGCGGAGATGAAAGCCTATTTCGACGGCCGGTTGACGGAATTTGAGACGCCTTTGGCGCTGAGTTTTGCCACGGACTTCGAGCGGGAAATCTGGGCGCGGCTAATCCGTATTCCCGCCGGCGAGACGCGCGCCTATGGCGATCTCGCCCGTGACATGGACAATCCGCAGGTCGTTCGGGCTGTCGGGAGAGCGAACGGCGCCAACCAGATCGCCGTCGTCATCCCCTGCCACCGGCTGATCGGCGCGGATGGGTCGTTGACCGGATACGGCGGTGGCCTCTGGCGCAAGCAGTGGCTTTTGAAACACGAAGCAAAGATGCGGGCGGCAAGGCCCGAAATGGAGGATGCATCATGAACCAGGCGGACAAGGCAAAGGCATTCGCAGCGCTGCACCAGAAGGGCAAGCCGGTCGTTCTCTACAATATCTGGGATGCCGGAACGGCAAAGGCGGTTGCCGAGGGCGGCGCCAAGGCTTTGGCGACGGGCAGCTGGTCGGTTGCCGCTGCGCAGGGCTATGCCGATGGCCAGGCGCTGCCGATGGCGGCACTTATCGATACGGCGAGAGCAATCGCCGCATCGACCGATCTGCCATTGTCCGTCGATTTCGAAGGCGCCTATTCCGAGGAGCCGGATGGCGCTGCGGCCAATGTAGCCAAGGTGATGGATGCCGGTGCGATCGGCATTAATTTCGAGGATCAGATCGTCGGCGGGAGTGGCCTGCATCCGGTGGAAAAGCAGGCGGCCAAGATCAAGGCGATCCGGGCGATGGCGGATGCCCGCGGCATCGCGTTCTTCATCAATGCCAGAACCGATCTCTTCCTTGCAGAACGCGATGAGTCCAAGCACGCAGGTCTAGCCGACGAGGCGATCGCGCGCGGCAAGGCCTATGCGGCGGCCGGTGCCAATGGGCTCTTCGTACCCGGCCTCGCCAATCCTGCGCTCATCGAGAAAATCTGCGCGGCTTCCACGCTGCCGGTCAACATCATTATGCGTTCGGGCGTCCCTGACGCGAAAATCCTGGCAAGCCTCGGCGCCGGCCGTATCAGCTACGGCCCGGGACCTTATCGGATGATGATGGAAAAGCTGAAGGAGGCCGCGGCAGCGGTTTACGCCGCCGCGCCTTGAAGGGTGATCAGGGCACGATCAGCGTGCCCGCACCATGTTCCGTGAAGATTTCGAGCAGGACGGAATGGGCCGTCTTGCCGTTCAGGATAACGACGCCCTGGACGCCCGCCTTGATGGCGTCGATGCAGGTCTCGACCTTCGGGATCATGCCGCCCGAGATCGTGCCGTCGGCGATCAGTGCATGCGCCTGGGCGACGGACAGTTCCTTGATCAGGTTGCCCTGCTTGTCGAGAACGCCGGGAACGTCGGTGAGGAACAGCAGTCGGGTGGCGTTCAGCGCACCGGCGATCGCGCCTGCGAACGTATCGGCATTGATGTTGTAGGTCGCGCCGTCGCGGCCGGGAGCGACCGGTGCGATAACCGGGATCATCTCGGAGCGGGCGAGCAGGTCGAGCAGCGTGCGGTCGACTTCGACCACTTCGCCGACGAAGCCGAGATCGAGAACGCGCTCGATGTTGGAATCCGGATCCTTGATCTTCTTCTGCGCCTTTTCGGCGAAGACCATGTTGCCGTCTTTGCCGCAGAGGCCGATCGCCCATTCGCCGGTCTGGTTGATCAGCGCGACGATTTCCTTGTTGATCGAGCCGGCGAGAACCATCTCGACGATCTCGACCGTCTTGGCGTCGGTAACGCGCAGGCCGCCTTCGAACTTGGATTCGATGCCCATCTTCGTCAGCATCGCGCCGATCTGAGGACCGCCGCCGTGGACGACGATCGGATTGACGCCCGACTGCTTCAGAAGCGCGATGTCGCTGGCGAAAGCCTTGCCGAGTTCGGGGTTGCCCATGGCATGGCCGCCGTATTTCACGACGATCGTCTTGTTCTCGTAGCGCTGCATGTAAGGCAGCGCCTGCGCGAGAAGATGGGCCTGCATTTCGCTTTCGGACTGGTTCATGGCTTACCCCGCAGAATGGATCGCGGGCCTTTTATCTCAAGTTTTTGACAGATGGAATAATGTGCAGGTCATTAGTTGGCTGCGCTCTTGTCAATTTTGCGCCCTGCCTTTTATCTAGGGGAGCACAGGGAGAGCGGCAGCGGCATGACAGGCGACGAACTCGCAAGACTGATTGGCCGCGTGGCGATGTCCGACCGCCAGGCGTTCGTCGCACTTTATCGGGAAACAAGCCCGAAACTTTTTGCGATCTGCCTGCGTATCTTGAAGGATCGGGCGGAAGCCGAGGAGGCGTTGCAGGAGATCTATGTGAAGATCTGGCAGCGCGCCAAGGCCTTCGCCTCATCGCAGGGCGCTCCCAATTCCTGGCTTGCGGCAATTGCGCGCAATCAGGCAATCGACACGATGCGGGCACGAAAGCCGGTCGCCGATGAATTGGACACCGCCTACGATCTTGCCGACTCCGGATTGGATCCGGAAAAGCAAGCTATGATATCCGATGAAGGAAGGCGGATTGACACCTGCATGGAAGAGTTGGAAGCTGACAGGGCGACATCGGTTAGGCGGGCCTATGTCGAAGGACTGAGCTACCAGGAACTTGCCGATCAGTTCGGCGTTCCGCTCAACACCATGCGGACATGGCTGCGGCGCAGCCTTTTGAAGCTGAGAGAGTGCATGGAACGATGACATCGCCTGATCAAAGCAAGGGAGGCCGCTCTCGCGACGAAGTGCTCGCAGGCGAGTATGTTCTTGGCGTTCTCTCTTACCAGGATCGGCGGGTCGTCGAAGAACGCATGCGCCGCGACCGGCAGTTTGCCGCCATCGTCAGCCGATGGGAAACCAACCTCTCCGCCTTCAACGATGAATATGAAAGCGTCGCCCCGAGCCGCGAGACCTTCAAGCAGGTCGAGGCCCGGCTTTTCGGCGATGCGGCGCATTCGCCGTCCTTCTCGCGCGGCCTCTGGAATTCGGCGGTCTTCTGGCGCTCGCTGACCTTCGCCTCGCTGGTCGTTGCCGCCGGTGCGATCATCTTCGCCTCCGGCATCGTGCCGCCGCCGCAGGGGGCAGTGCCGCTGGTGGCGGAATTGTCGGCCGCAGGCAGCCAGGTCAATCTGCTGGCCTCCTATCAGGCAGATACCGGCCGTCTTCGTATCGTCCCTGTCGCGGCCGGTAAACCCGAAGAGAAATCGCTGCAGCTGTGGCTCGTCCCGGGCAGCGGTGCGCCGCAGTCTCTCGGCGTCTTCCAGCCGGGTGAGGGCGGCGATCTCCTGATCCCGGCCAATATGCGCAGCCAGATCGGCGAAGGCGCTACGCTCGCGGTCAGCCTCGAACCCTTCGGCGGCTCGACCACGGGCTTGCCGACCGGACCCGTGATCGCCAGCGGCGCGGCACACCATCCGTAAAAACTTCAGTCCCGTCTGAAACTCTTTTCCAAAAGCCTCCGTAGCTCTCCTGACCGGGCGGCGCGAGGCATCAGGCCAGCGTTACGCGGCCGGTTTGGAGGAGAAGATCATGCTCAAGTCCGCTATGCGCACCATCGCGCTTGCCGCCGCCGTATCCGGGATCGCCTTTGCGGCCCAGGCGAAGAACCCGATGGTCGGCGGTGCACCCATGTACCCGACGAAAAATATCGTCGAAAACGCCGTTCACTCCAAGGATCACACCACGCTCGTTGCAGCCGTGAAGGCGGCGGGCCTGGTTTCCACGCTCGAAGGCAAAGGGCCGTTCACGGTATTTGCGCCCACCAACGAGGCTTTCGCGGCCCTTCCGGCCGGTACCGTCGATACGCTGCTCAAGCCGGAGAACAAGGCCAAGCTCACCAAGGTGCTGACCTGCCACGTCGTTGCCGCCGACGCGATGTCGAAGACGGTTGCCAAGATGATCAAGGACGATGGCGGCGAGCACGACATCAAGACGGTCGGCGGCTGCATCATCAAGGCCAAGGAAAGCATGGGCAAGATCACGCTCACCGATGAAAACGGCGGCGTTGCTCATGTGACGATCGCCGACGTAAAACAGTCGAACGGTGTCATCCACGTCATCGACAAGGTGCTTCTGCCGAAGATGTAAATGATTGCAGGCAGGAGAATGTGGGGAGGCGCCTTTCGGGGCGCCTCTTTCATTTCCAGTTGCTGATTTCGACTGTTTCGGCGATCGCCTGGCGCAAATCGTCCAGTCCGTCGCTCTTCTCAGAAGAGGTAGCAATCACGAAAGGATAGGCGGCCGGGCGCTTCTTGATCTTCTCGGCGGTCTCCGCGAGCAGCTTGACGACAGCCGGCGGCTTGATCTTGTCAGTCTTGGTAAGCACGATCTGGTAGGAGACGGCGGCCTTGTCGAGCAGCGTCAGCACATCTTCGTCGTTCTTCTTGATGCCGTGGCGGCTGTCGATCAGCACATAGACGCGCTTCAGCGTCGCGCGGCCGCGCAGGTAATCGAAGACCAGTTTCGTCCAGGTGTCGACCTGATCCTTCGGCGCCTGGGCATAGCCGTAGCCCGGCATGTCGACCAGCGCCATCGGCGGCAGGTCGCCGCCTTCGCCGGTATAGCCGTCGGGCACAAAGTAATTGAGCTCCTGGGTGCGGCCCGGCGTGTTCGATGTGCGCGCCAGACCTTTGTGGCCGACAAGCGCATTGATCAGCGACGACTTGCCGACATTCGAGCGCCCGGCAAAGGCAACCTCGAAAGGTCCTTCCGGCGGCAGGAATTTCATGGACGGCACGCCGCGGATAAAGATCCACGGGCGTCCGAAGAGTGGCTTGTCGTTCTTGTCCGTCATCCGGCCCTTATCCAGTATCAGAGGTCTGTCAGCTACCGCATTCAGCTTTTGCGGCTGAATGTCAACCTTGCGGCTGCGCGGTAACGGCGCCCTGAAACGAAAAAGCCCCGCCGGAGCGGGGCTTTCAACGTCATTTCGATGGTGCCGGTTTTCGCTTGAAGAGGCCCTTCAGATTGTCGAAGAGCTCGATCTTCACGCCGTGGCGCTTCATGATGACCGACTGCTGGATGACGGAGAGCGTGTTGTTCCAGGCCCAGTAGATGACCAGACCGGCCGGGAAGCTTGCCAGCATGAACATGAATACCAGCGGCATCCAGTTGAAGATCATTGCCTGGGTCGGATCCGGAGGCGTCGGGTTCATGCGCATCTGCAGGAACATCGTGACGCCCATGATCAGCGGCCAGACGCCGAGATGCAGCAGGGTCGGTGCCTCAAACGGCAGCAGGCCGAAGAGGTTGACGATCGAGGTCGGATCCGGAGCCGAAAGGTCCTTGATCCAGCCGAAGAACGGCGCGTGGCGCATTTCGATGGTGATGTAGATCACCTTGTAGAGCGAGAAGAAGATCGGGATCTGCAGCGCGATCGGCCAGCAACCGGCAACCGGATTGATCTTCTCTTCCTTGTAGAGCTGCATCATTGCCTGTTGCAGGCCCATGCGGTCGTCGCCGAACTTCGCCTTCAGCTCTTCCATCTTCGGCTGCATGCGCTTCATGTTCGCCATCGAAGCGTACTGCTTGCTGGCGAGCGGGAAGAACAGCGCCTTGACGACGATCGTCGTCAGCAGGATCGCCACGCCGAAATTGCCGAAGTAACGGAAGAAGAAGTCCATCAGTTTGAACATTGGCTTCGTCAGGAAGTAGAACCAGCCCCAGTCGATCAGACGGTCGAAGCGCGGGATCTCGTAGGAGGTTTCGTAGCCGTCGATGACCGGAACTTCCTTGGCGCCGGCGAAGACGAGGCTCTTCAGCTCGACAGACTGGCCGGCCGGAATGCTGACGGCGTCTTCCTTGTAGTCTGCCTGGTAGGTCGGCCGCTCGCCGGCATAGTAGGCGAAGCGGGCTTCATAGGCCGACTTCTGCGGCGGAACGATCGTCGCAGCCCAATACTTGTCGGTGATGCCGAGCCAGCCGCCGGTGGACTTGGCGGGCGTAACGGCTTCCTTTTCGGCGGCGCTATACTTGGTTTCGACCAGGCCATCGTCACCGATGACGCCGATGAAGCCTTCGTGCAGGACGTAGACGGAAGGCGTCGTCGGCTTGTTGTTGCGCGTGACGCGGCCATAGGAAGAGATCGATGCCGCGCCGGCGCCGCTGTTCGTCACCTTGTCGGTGATCGTGAACATGTAGCGCTCGTCGACCGAGATCGTACGGGCAAAGGTCAGGCCCTTGTCGTTGGTATAGGTCAGCGTGACCGGGGTCTTTTCCGTCAGCTTGGCGCCCTCGGGTGCCGTCCATACCGTCGATGCGCCGGGAACCGTGCCCGTCTGGTCGTTGCCGACATAACCGAGCTCGGCGAAGTAGCCGTCCTTCGATTCAGCCGGCGAGAACAGCGTGATGATCGGGCTGCTCTTGTCGACGGTCTCGTGATAGCCCTTGAGCTTCAGGTCGTCGAGGCGTGCGCCCGTCAGGTTGATGGTGCCCGAGAGAGCGGCGGTGTCGATGACGACGCGCGGCGACTTGGCAAGCGCTTCTTCACGCGTGGTCGTCACTGCCGCCTGGCCGGCCGGTGCGGCACCATTCGTCTGCGGCTGAGCGCCGCCAGCGGCGGGCGTCTGCGTCTGTTCGGTGGTCTGCTGCGCCTTCTGGGCTTCCTGCGCCTTGCGCTGCGCTTCGATGCGCGGATTCATATAAAGGAACTGCCAGCCAAGAACGATCAGCACGGAAAGAGCGATCGCAATGAAATAATTGCGGTTGTTTTGCATCATACGTTCCTGGAGCGGCCTTCATTCGACCGCTTTTGTTTCGGCTTGTTTTCAACGCGGGCTTTGAGCTCCGCAGTCAACTGTTGGAAAGATGCCTTCAAGACATCCCTTCTTGCGACAACCACATAGTCGTGTCCGGCTTGCATTGCAAACCCTGCATGAAGCCGCACGGCCTCTTTAAGACGCCGCCGCATGCGGTTTCTCTCGACTGCGTTGCCATGTTTCTTGGTGACTGTGAAGCCGACACGGGCTTCGGTGTCGGGTTCCTTCCGGTCAAGGACCTCGAGAAGGAAGAAGCCGCCGCGGCGTTTTTCGCCATTGCGCGCAGCAAGAAACTGCGGGCGGCTTTTCAGCCGCCCGACAGTCGATTTTTCTTGTTCTTTTTTGGTCGTCAATTCGCCCGCCATCTCTTATCGGGCAATTCCGGCCTTAGGCCGAAAGACGCTTGCGGCCGCGGGCGCGGCGAGCAGACAGAACCTTCTGACCGCCCTTGGTGGCCATACGCGCACGGAAGCCGTGGCGGCGCTTGCGGACAAGCTTGGATGGTTGGTAGGTACGCTTCATTTATTTAAACACCGCGGAGTGCGGCCCTTCTTAAGTTTTGCAAAGTGCAAGGAGCGTTGTTTTGCGAACGGACGAGGTCAGAGACCTTGAATGACCGGACGTGCGGCGGCTTATACGGATGGTGACCCCGGAAGTCAATTATACCAGCGCAAATGATCTTGCCGGCGCTGCCCATCAAAGTTGCACAATGCAAAAAGTCGCACATTGGTGTTAACGACTACGGCAAGGCCCGGAAAGGTTGAATTTTGCGGAAGATGTGTGGCTGCCGTTACGATTTTCCGGTGTCTCGGCCGCAACGCCTGCAATTTTTGCGAAAATCGTGCTGCGTTCCGGAATAATAGGGATCATTTCTTGTAGTCGGAACAACTAAAATCCGAAACATAACTTTAAGAAATTTCGCCGATATTTTGTTCATCGGCTGGGAAATTGCTTTCCAGGCTCTCTTCACCCCCAGGGAGACTATACTTTGAAAATTCGTGGAAAGATCAATTTGCTGGTCAGCGTGATGGCCGGCGTTGCGCTCGTTATCGGCGCCACGGCATTGTTCGCTATGAACGAATACAACAATAAGCTGACCGCATATGAAAGCGCTTCCAGCCGCGCCTATGCCGGTGAGCGCCTGAACCGTTTCGTGACGGCTGTCGTCATGGAAGCCCGCGGCATCTACGCCGCCAAGGACGTCAAGGACGTCGCACCCTTCGCCAAGGGCATTGCAACCGATCTCGACGAGATCGACAAGGTTATCGCCAGCTGGGCGCCGCTCGTGCCCGATAGCCAGAAGGATACCTTCAGCAAGCTCGTCGATCGCTCCAAGGAATTCCGCACCTTCCGAACCGAGACCGCTCGTCTTGGTACTGAAGTGAGCCCGGCTGCCGCAAACGATCAGGGCAACAACGACGCCAACCGCGCCAACCGCAAGGCCTTCCAGGCCGAGATCGACGCCATCGTCAAGACCGACCGGGCCGAACTCGATGCCGTTGACGACGAGATCGAGGCGTTCCGTGAGTCCATCTTCTGGCTCGTGCTTGCCATCACCACCTTCGGCATTGCCGCTGGCGTCGGCCTCGGCTTCTACATTGGCACCAGCCACCTCAGCCATCCGATCAAGAAGGTCACGACCGCGATCAAGGAAGTTGCCGATGGCAATTTCGACGCCGAAGTGCCTTATGCCGGCCGCCAGGACGAAATCGGCGACATGGCCGCTGCTGTCGCTGTCTTCAAGCAGAACGGTCTCGCGGTAAAGCGCATGAACGCTCAGGAAGCCGCGATGCGTGCCAAGAGCGACGACCTGCAGTCCAGCATGTCCGTCGTCGTCGCCGCCGCTGCTGCGGGCGATTTCAGCCGCCGCATCGAGAAGGACTACGAGGACGACAGCCTCAACCACTTTGCCGGCAACATCAACTCGCTGCTTTCGAGCGTTGATAGCGGTGTCAACGAAACCCGCCGCGTTATTGCAAGCCTTGCTGAGGGCGACCTGACGCAGACCATGCGCGGCGAGTTCCAGGGCGCCTTTGCCGAACTGCAGCAGAACGTCAACAGCACCTTCGTCACCCTGCAGACGACGATGCGCGAAGTTCGCGAAACCACCGAAGCGATCAACGGCAACACCAACGAACTGCGCGTTGCGACCGACGACCTGTCGAAGCGTACAGAACAGCAGGCTGCCGCACTCGAAGAGACGTCTGCCGCACTCGATGAGATCACCGCGGTCGTCCAGAACTCGACGGAACGCGCCCAGGAAGCCAGCGTCATGGTCTCCGAAGCCAAGGACAAGTCCGGCGCCTCCGGTGTCGTCGTCCGCAATGCTGTCGACGCCATGGGCCGTATCGAGCAGGCATCCCGCGAAATCAGCCAGATCATCAACGTGATCGATGAAATTGCCTTCCAGACCAACCTGCTTGCTCTGAACGCAGGCGTCGAGGCAGCGCGTGCCGGTGAAGCCGGCAAGGGCTTCGCGGTCGTCGCACAGGAAGTCCGCGAACTGGCGCAGCGCTCCGCAACCGCCGCCAAGGACATCAAGGCGCTGATCACCAAGTCGGGCGATGAAGTCAATGTCGGCGTCAAGCTGGTGCAGGCAACGGGCGAGGCGCTCTCCGAAATCGAGACCCGCGTCATCGCCATCAACGACCATATCCATTCGATCGCAACTGCGGCGAAAGAACAGTCGACCGGCCTCAAGGAAGTCAACACCGCCGTCAACCAGATGGACCAGGTGACCCAGCAGAACGCCGCGATGGTCGAGGAAACCTCGGCTGCGACCCACAAGCTCTCGGCAGAGGCCGACGGCCTGGTGCGCCTAATCTCGCGCTTCAAGGTGTCGAACCATGCTGCGGCTCCGGTCGCTGTTGCCCGCCGCGAAGAGCATCGCCCGGTCGCTTCGCCGGCCCGCCGTGCCATGAACACGGTCGCCCGTGCCTTCAACGGCAATGCTGCGGTCGCCGAGCAGAGCTGGGAAGAGTTTTGATCGCCAGACGCGCTCGAATTCAGGAAACGCCGCCTCCGGGCGGCGTTTTCTTTTGTGACGAACTGCCGCGCCTCGCGAAGATTTGAAAGTGCAAAATAATCCGTCTAATATAAGTCTCTGCCTCGCAGGCGCTTGCGCCGAACGGAAACAGCGATGCCGGTGCAAGATCAAAGCGGAATTTCAGCAAATGTAACGATGGCTGCTGGCGGTGAACGCCCGGCAGGGTGGCTCAGTGGTCTCTCGGGCAAGCTGCTCTGGATGATCGTGCTGTTCATCATGCTCGCCGAAGTGCTGATCTTCTTCCCCTCGATCGCCAGCATGCGTATCCGCTGGCTGGACGACAAGCTGAACACAGCTGCCGCCGCCGCGATCGTCATCGATGGCCTGCAGCCGGTGGAGCTGCCGCGCTCCGTCCAGAAGGAAACGCTGGAAGCGACCGGCACCAAGGCGATCGTTCTGCGCAAGGAAGGCACCTCCCGCCTGCTGGCGATGAGCGAGATGCCGACATCCGTCGACGAGCAATATGATCTGACCAAGGTGACGCCCGTCAGCGCCATTTGCGATGCCCTGGATACGCTGATCTTCGGCGGTAACCGGATGATCCGCGTCTATGGCCCTGTCGGCGATACCGCGACCGGGGTTGAAGTGGTCATGAAGGACCGGGCGCTGCGCAATGCGATGTTCGTCTATGCCCGCAACGTTCTCCTGCTGTCGATCCTGATCTCGCTGTTCACGGCAACGCTGGTCTTCTTTGTCATCAACCGCATTCTCATCCGGCCGATCCGCAATCTGACCGGCAGCATGCAGGACTTCTCCGCCGATCCCGAAAATCCGCAGAACGTCTTCGTCGGCGAGGGTGGCCGCGACGAACTGGCCGTTGCCGGGCGCCATCTGACCGCGATGCAGGTGGAACTGCAGAAGACGTTGAAGCAGCAGAAGAACCTTGCCGCACTCGGCCTTGCCGTCTCGAAGATCAATCATGACATGCGTAACATCCTGGCCTCGGCTCAGCTGATGTCCGACCGCCTCGTCGATGTCGATGACCCCATGGTCAAGAGTTTCGCGCCGAAGCTGCTCAGAACCATCGACCGCGCCGTCGGCTACACGACCGAAGTGCTCTCTTACGGCCAGGCGAGCGAATCGGCGCCGCGCCGCCGCCGCATCCGGCTCTATGAGCTCACCCAGGATGTTCGCGACATGCTGGCGATCGATCCGGCAAGCGGCGTCGAGTTCGTCGAGCAGATGTCGACTGATCTCGAAATCGATGGCGACAGCGAGCAGCTCTTCCGTGTCATCCACAACCTCTGCCGCAATGCGCTGCAGGCGCTGATGATGCCGGGCGAGCTTGGAATGGATGGGATCAAGCGAATCACTGTCTCCGGCCAGCGTGTCGGCAGCGTCGTGAGTATTATCGTTGACGATACCGGTCCCGGCATGCCGCTGAAGGCGCGTCAGAACCTTTTTACGGCCTTCCGCGGCTCTGCCCGCTCCGGCGGCACAGGTCTCGGCCTGACGATCGCCCGCGAGCTGGTGCTCGCCCACGGCGGCACCATCGCGCTTGTGGAAAAACCCGCGGCCGGCACGCAATTCCGCATCGAGATCCCGGATCGCCCGGTTTCCCTGGACGATTACCGCTCCCGCAGCCACGCTGAAAAGTAATGCAAATTCCGCAGATCAGCTCTGCGGAACGAAAGTCGCGATTTTTTCACAAACCCTATTGCATTCCCCCGGAGGACCCTTTAGAGGATCGCCACGCAAGCGGTTCAGCCGCTTCGAGACGCACCCGTAGCTCAGCTGGATAGAGCACCAGACTACGAATCTGGGGGTCAGGAGTTCGAATCTCTTCGGGTGCGCCACTCTCTCTTCTCATCTAAATTTAGACCGAAGCTAGAAGCGCACGTTTGACGCTGCGCCGTGGAAAATGACATCCTCGCGTCTGGCGGATCATTCGGATCAGGTGGTCTTCGAGATAACTCGCCGCGCATGACAGCGGGCGAGTCGTTCGTGGGGGCTGTCGCAGTGTTTATTGACCGCTCGTCGCATTCGCCATTTTGGTAGATACGCCGCCGAAGGTGGCGTTGATCGAGTTGCCGAGGCTTGAGGCGCCTGCGATCAGTGCGACGGAAATGAGCGCTGCAATAAGACCATATTCAATTGCGGTGGCGCCAGAATCGTCTCTGAATAGACGCTTTACAAACTTGATCATTGGTTCCTCATATGGGGGCTGTTCAAATGAAAGATTTTCCAAATATCATGGCCCCAAGATTTTAGGGTATTTGTCGTTTAGATTTGATTAAAATTCGAGTTATCTAAATTCAGATAAAGAAAAATCTGTATGACAAAGTAAAGCGTGCCGAGACTGTCGATTTTTATTGCGCCAGTGGCCGCGATTTGAATTTTATTGATTTGTGATGTGTCTGCGCTCCAGCCTAGCTTCGCGCAATCTTCAGGCGGTATCTGCGAGATCTTCGCGCGCAGGAGAGAATGCAATGAAGGCAAGTGGGTTGGTTGTGGTTTCGGTCGCCGGTATGGCGGCTTTGCTTGCCGGTTGCGTCGATCGTGCCAATTCTCCGGTTCTCTATCCTGTTGGTACGCCTACGAATCCCTCCTTTGTCGCGCATGCGATGTGCATGGGGGAGGGCAATGCGGCCTATGACGAATCGATGCGGCTCTACAAGGAACGCTCGCAGATCAGCGGTCAGTATGATGAGGATGAAGGCAAGGCGGTCTCGCGGAGTGCCGCGCGCCGTGCCTACACCGCCTGCGCCTCGTCGGAAGGCTATCGGGCCGTCTACGATCAATAGACCGTGTAGGCGCCCCAACACCTCTCAAAAACGTGCCGGCTGACGAGGGCAGCATATTGCCCCGCACATGGTCGCTGCCCATCTATCGTCAGCACTGCTCTGCCTTGCCGCCGGAAACGGAATTGCCGAGTCGTGCGCATTTGGATGTCCGGCCAGCTCCGGCTGCTGCCTCTCGTCCGTTTTGATTGTTTTCACGCATCGATAAGAGAGGAAAGACCATGTCCGCTTTGAATGCTGCACAATCCGGCACCTTCAAGATCGGCGGCGATCTTGAGGTCAACCGCCTCGGCTTCGGCGCCATGCGCGTCACCGGCGACGGTATCTGGGCCAGCCCGCCGATCATGCCGAATCCATTCGTACACTGAAGCGCCTTCCGGAACTCGGCGTCAATTTCATCGACACTGCCGATTCCTATGGCCCCGACATTTCCGAATGGCTGATCAAGGAAGCGCTTCATCCCTACAGCAAGGGGTCCATCATCGCCACCAAGGGCGGCCTGACCCGGCATGGCCCGAATATCTGGCTTCCGGTCGGCCGTCCGGAATATCTGATCCAGCAGGTGCACAAGAGCCTGCGCAATCTCGGCGTCGACAGGATCGATCTCTGGCAGCTCCACCGCATAGACCCGAAGGTCCCGGCCGGCGAGCAGTTCGATGCCATCAAGTCGCTGCAGGCCTCTGGTCTGATCCGCCATGCGGGTTTGAGCGAAGTCTCCGTCGCCGACATCGAAGCGGCATCGAAATACTTCAAGGTCGCCACCGTCCAGAACCGTTATAATCTGGTCGATCGCACCAGCGAGGATGTGCTCGACTATTCGGCAAAGCACAATATCGGCTTTATCCCCTGGTATCCGCTCGCCGCCGGCGACCTCGCCAAGCCGGGCTCGCTGCTCGATACGATCGCCAGGAGGCACAATGCGGCGCCGAGCCAGATCGCCCTTGCCTGGGTGCTGAAGCGCAGCCCCGTGATGCTGCCGATCCCCGGCACTTCGAAGGTCAAGCATCTGGAAGAAAACGTTGCCGCTGTCGGCATCACGCTGTCGGATGACGAGTTCGCTGCTCTCGATGCCGAGGGCAAGAAGCTTTTCAAGGCCGCCTGATATTGTGACGAAAGGTGTGGCGGCAACCGTCGCCATGCCCCGCATCCGGCCGAAAATCGGTCAGGAATTTGACCGGTTGATTAAAATTGCTGCAAAATGAGGCGACTTCGCAAATATGCGACAGATAGCTATGCGAATGATGCATTGCTGCGTTGCGGTAATAACCCTATTCCCGACCAAATGAATGGGGTATCTATATCTCCGTAAGCAGCGCACTCCTCCTCCCAGCGCTCTTACGAAGACTGGTAACACTCCTCCTCCCAGTTGCCAGTCAAGATCAAGAGCTCGGTGCACCTCCTCCCGCACCGAGCTCTTTTCTATTTCAGTCCTTGAAAATCAGTCGCCGATCCGCGCCACGCCGGTCTCGCCGTTGTCGCGCGTCCACTTCACCTTGCCGGGGCCGGCGCGCTCCAGCTGGAAGCACATCGGTGCGCCCTTGTACCAGGTCTGAAATTTCTGGCAGAGCTGGTCCGATTGGATCCACCATTTGCCGGTATCGCTTGGCTTGAAGTAGCGGCCGAGACCGATCGCCTTGCCGCTGCCGTCGACGGCGCCCGATGTGTGATAGTTGAGCGGCAGCTCGCCGCCGAGCGGTGTGGCGAGATAGATCGTCTTGCCGATAATATCGCGGCGGATGTCGTCTTCCGCCAGCCGCTCCGCATGCGCGAGCGACGGCATCAGCAATGCCGCCGAGGCGAGGGCGATCAGAATAGCCTTCATTGCATCCGTCCATCTATCCATGAGTATTGGGTGAAGAACGGACAAGACGAAGATAAAGTTTCACCCGGACGCGATCGGCCTGCCTTATTTGACTCCGCTGCATTGGCCGTCTTATTTGGCGGGCGGCCGGACTGCCGGCAGTAACGGGGAGATGGCATGCTCGGCGGATCAGGGGCGATGCAAAAGACGCTTGCTGCGATGACGCTTGCAGCCTTTCTGCTGACCGGCTGCGGTGGCCGCGCCGTCGGCGTCATGACCCCCGTAGGCGCGACGCAGCCGGGCACCTCTCAGGTCAATCTGCTGGTCGCGACCACCCGTGCACCGGATACCGATCCGGGCGTTCTGTTCTCCGGCGAGCGCGGCACCGGTCTGATGGTCAATGCCGTCGATGTCTCGATCCCGCCGGATGCCAATCGCAAGGTCGGCCAAGTCCAGTGGCCGAAGCGGTTGCCCGCCGATCCCTTGCGTGATTTCGTCACCGTCTCTGTCGATCCGCTGCAGGGCGAGAAGGCGGGCGAGGGCTGGCTGAAGGGCCATATGCCGAAGAGCCGCCGGGTGCTGATTTTCGTTCACGGCTTCAACAATCTCTATGAGGATGCGGTCTACCGCTTCGCGCAGATCGTTCACGACTCGCATGCCGACGTCGCGCCCGTCGTCTTCACCTGGCCGTCGCGCGGCTCGATCTTCGACTATAATTACGACAAGGAAAGCACCAACTATTCCCGCGATGCGCTGGAAGAGCTGCTGCGCCGTACCGCCGAGAACCCTGCCGTCAGCGACGTAACGATCATGGCGCACTCGATGGGCACCTGGCTGACCGTCGAGGCGCTGCGGCAGATGGCGATCCGCGATGGACGCGTGGCCCCGAAGATCAACAATGTCATCCTGGCGTCGCCGGATCTCGATGTCGATGTCTTCGGCCGCCAGTTTGTCAGCCTCGGCAAGGACAAGCCGCATTTCACCATCTTCGTCTCACGGGATGACCGGGCGCTTGCCCTGTCGCGCCGCATCTCGGGCAATGTCGATCGCCTCGGCCAGATCGATCCCTCGGTCGAGCCTTACCGCAGCAAACTCGAAGCGGCGGGCATCACAGTGCTCGATCTTACCAAGCTCAAGGGCGGCGACCGCCTGAACCACGGCAAGTTCGCTGAGAGCCCCGAAGTGGTGAAGCTGATCGGTGATCGGTTAATTGCGGGACAGACAATTACGGATTCGAATGTCGGCCTGGGCGAAGCCGTCGGTGCCGTCGCCATCGGTGCTGCACAGACTGTCGGCAGTGCCGCGAGCGTCGCCGTCAGCACGCCGATCGCCATCTTCGATCCGCGCACCCGGCGCAATTACGATGCGCAGCTGAAGCGGCTCGGCCAGTCTGTCGAAAATACCGCCGGCTCCGTTGGAGACAGCGTCGGCGCCGGGCTGCCGAGCCAGTAAAAATTCCCATAGGCAAGTGGATTGATCTGATATATCACGTCCTTTGACGGCGATCTCCAGGGCGCCGATGGGAATGGATGGCGCGATGACGGATAATGTGAAGCAAACGGTTGCCGTGGTCGGCGCGGGTGTGATCGGCGCCTCGATTGCATTCGAGCTCCAGCGGCGCGGCTTCCAGGTAACGCTGATTGACAAGGGCGAGCCGGGTCGCGGCACTTCCTACGGCAATATGGCCAGCATCGCGCTCGATTTTGCGGCCGGTTCCGGCCCCACGACCTGGAAGAAGATCCCGCGCTGGCTGCTCGATCCGGAAGGCCCGGTCTGGCTGCGCCCGTCCTATGCGCCGAAGATGCTGCCCTGGTTCCTGCGCTTCATCGCGGCGGGCCGCCCATCGCGCCTGCGCGAGATCGAGGATGCCGGCATGCTGCTGACCGGCCGCGCGCTCGGCGATTTCCGCACCATGCTCTCGGCGATCGGCGCGCCTGACCTGATGACCGATGAAGGTTGCCTGGCGATCTACGAGACGGAAGCCGAATTTGCCGGCGACCGCGGTCATATCGAGATGATGCAGCGCTACGGCTTCGAGTTCGAAGTGCTGAACGGCGGCGCGATCCAGCACTACGAGCCGACGCTGTCGTCCAAGGTTGCCAAGGCGGTGCTGCTGCCCGACAACAAGTCGATCCGCGATCCCTATCAGCTGGTCGTCAAGCTTGCAGCCGCGGCTGAGGCGGCCGGTGCGCAGTTTGTCTCCGGCGCTGTTCGGACGGTTGAGCGCAAGGGCGACGGCGCCTCGGTGGTCGTTCTCGAAAACGGCGGGCGCATTGAAGCGGGCTCCGTCATCCTGGCAGCCGGCGTACGCACTCGTGATTTCGCCGAAAAACTAGGCGAGCCGATCCCGCTCGAAACCGAGCGCGGCTACCACACGCAGATCATGCAGCCCGGCATTTCCATGCGCTATTCGGTGATCTGGCCGCACCGCGCCTTCATGGTCACGCCGACTGCAGGTGGCATCCGCATCGGCGGGAATGTCGAACTCGCCGGTCTTGATGCCGCGCCCGATTTCCGTCGCCCGCGTGTTCTGGTACGCCATGCACAGCGCGTGCTTCCCGGCCTTACGGTCGAGGACACCAGCGAGTGGATGGGCCATCGCCCGGCCTTGCCGGACACGATCCCTGTTATCTCTGCCTCGTCGAAGGTCCCCGGCGTGTTCTATGCGACGGGCCACGGCCATCTCGGCCTGACGCTGGCAGCGACGACGGCGCAGCTGATCGGCGATATGGTCTCCGGAGAGAAGCCGGCGATCGACATGAAGCCGTTCCGCATCGATAGATATTGATTTGCATGACGAGCCTGAGCTCGCATTGGAAGGACTAGGCAGATGAGATGGAAGCGCACGATCCAGCTTCTGGACGTTCATTGCGAAGGCGAAATCGGCAAGGTCGCGATTGGCGGTGTGCCGAAGATCCCCGGCGAAACCGTGGCTGCCCAGCTGCACTGGCTGAATACCGATCCCAAGGGCACCGAGCTTCGCCGCTTCCTCTGCCTCGAGCCACGCGGCGCGCCGATCGGCTCCGTCAATCTCCTGTTGCCCGCCAAGCATCCGGATGCCGATGCGGCCTTCATCATCCTGCAGCCCGATCAGGCGCATGCGAGCTCCGGCTCGAATTCGATCTGCGTCACGACCGCGCTGCTTGAATCCGGTATCGTCGAGATGAAGGAACCGGAAACGGTCGTCACGCTCGAAACGGCCGCCGGCCTCGTCAAGGCCGTCGCCACCTGCCGCGACGGCCGCTGCGAGAAGGTGCGCCTGACGATGGTTCCCGCCTTCGTTCACGAGCTCGATGTCGAGGTCGAAACGCCAGAATGGGGCAAGATCAAAGTCGATCTCTGCTACGGCGGCATCTTCTATGCGCTCGTCGATGTCGGCCAGATCGGCTCGAAGATCGAGAAGTCCAATGCCGCCGAGCTGGTCCGCGCCGGCATGGTTCTAAAGGACATCATCAACCGCGACATTCAGGTCGTCCATCCTGAAATCCCGGCGATCTCGGGCGTCGCCTACGTCATGTTCCGCGATATCGAGCCGGATGGTGCCGTGCGCACCTGCACGACCATGTGGCCCGGCCGCGCCGACCGCTCACCCTGCGGCACCGGCAGCTCGGCAAACCTCACCACCCTGCATGCGCGCGGCAAGGCAAAGCCCGGCGACATCTTCACGTCGCGCTCGATCATCGGCTCGGAATTCGAAGTCGGCCTGCAGTCCGTCACCGAAGTCGCGGGCCGCCCGGCAATCATCCCGACCATCACCGGCCGCGGCTTCACCTTCGGCCTCTCACAGGTCGCCCTCGACCCCTTCGACCCGCACCCGGGCGGCTTCGCCCTGACCGATGTCTGGGGTCCGCAGGCGGGTGAGATCTAAGGAATAATGCCGGGCTCAGAGCCCGGCAGCTTTCCGCAGGGCGGCGTTCATTCGTCCTTGCCAGCCTTTGCCGCTCTCACGGAATTTCGCGACGACATCCTCGTCAATGCGCAGTGTGATCTGCTTCTTGGGATGTTCGATCGGTGGCCGGCCGCGTGCGCGCCGGTGCTCGTCCATTGCATCGAAAAATGCTTTGGGCAAAACGTCTTGCGCGGGACGCATGGCGGCAAGTTCTTCGTCCGTCAGTGGTGGTGAATCGACGGCGTCCCAATCATCCTTGGAGTAGCCACGGCCGGGCTGAAATGTCTTTAGGGTTTTGGCCATTCAAGCTTGCTCCTTTCCTTCGCGTTAGCCTTTCGAAAGCTGATGACGGATATGGCTTCATTTCCGAGCGTCGCGAAAATCACAACGGCTGTCCCATCACGATAGTAGCCAATTGCCTTCATCCGCTGTTTGCCCTCGGCGTCAGGCTTGGTCACCTCGATAACAGCGCGGCGCCAGTCGAGCTCATCGACATCGGCAAAGTCAAATCCATGCTTATCAAGATTTGACTGCCGCTTCGGCTCGTCCCAGACGATCTTCATGAATTTAATGTAGCTACTTTATTGAAGTTTGCAACGCATCGCAAATGACCTCAATACTCGAAAGGATCGCTCTTGCCTTTGGCGTTGCCATGCTGGTCCGCAGTCTGCGGATAAATTACGCCCTTGCGCAGAATGATATTGGCGTAGAGCCGTGGCTCGCTCGTCTGGATAATCGCGTGGGCGGCACGGACGCGGCCGTAGAAATCCTGGCCGATCAGTGGCGTGACGGCGCGGTGTGGTTCGTGGCGGGCGCAGCAGTCGATCATTTCCTCATGCACGGGATCGAGCTTGTCGCGCTCTGCCTTGACCGTCGAGCGGAAGATTGCTTCGGGCACGAAATCGTCGATCGGCAGCACGCTGAGCACGGCGTCCAGGACGGGGATCAGGCCATGGCCGTCGAGCCGGATCAGCCGGCGGGCGTGTTCGACGCCCGGATAGTTGCCGTCGACGATGGCGATTTCGTCGCCGTGGCCCATGGCGCGCAGCGTCGAAAGCAGTTCCGGACTCAAGAGCGGATCAAGCCCCTTCAGCATTTTCAATCTCCTTGAACAGCACGTTCTGATCGGTCAGATAGCGCGCAAAGATCGGAAGGCTCGCCCCGCCGATCGCGCGTGCCTGCGACCCAACAGCGCCCTCGATGATCTCCGGCATGACGACGCCCTGGAGGTCGAGCTTTTCGGCTTCACGCATCGTCGCCCGAACGATCCGCTCGCGCACCCAGCCCGGAAAGCCCCCGTCGATGACGGCGGCGCTGAAGTCGATGATCGAGGCGGCCGCAACGATCGCCTGCGCTAGCGCTTTGGCTGAATCCTGGATCCAGAGCTCCATGGCCTCGCCGAAATCGACCCAGTCGTCGGCGGAATACCAGAGCGGCTCGGGATCGATGCCACGCTCGCGCAACATGTTTTCGAGGACGAAGATCGAAGCGATTTCAAGCAGCTGCAGTGTCTCTCCGTTCTTGCCGCGCACGGGGAGGGGGCCGATGGCGCCCGCCGTTCCGGTGCGGCCGGAAAAGATCGCCGAGTTCAAGACGATGCCGCCGCCGATGAACGAGCCGATGAAGAAATAGACGAAATCGGGATAGGAGGGGCCGACGCCGAAAACGAGCTCGGCGCCGCAGGCGCTCGTTGCGTCGTTCTGCAGGAAGACGGGATAGGAAACCCGCTTCGTTACTTCGCCCTGCAGGTCGAAGCCGCGCCAGACATCCATGGCGCCGGGCGGCGAACCGACTTCCTCGGCCCAGTTCCAGAGCTCGAAGGGGGCGGCGATGCCGATACCGGCAATGCGTCCGCGCTGCTGCGCATCCAGCCGTCCCTCGAGCTCGGCAATGCCTGATACGATGAAATCGAGAAAATCGCCGGGCAGGGGATAGGCGTAGGTCTTGTGCAGCTGCATGCGGATATTGCCGACGAAATCCATCAGCACCAGGTCGGCGCTTCGCCGGCCCATCTTCACGCCGAAGGAATAGACGGCATCCGGATTGAGATGCATCGGGATCGAAGGCTGCCCCACACGGCCGCGTACCGGGGCGCCACGCGAAAGCAGACCTTCCCTCTCAAGCTCCCGCATGATGACGGAAACCGTCTGCGCCGATAGACCGCTGCGGCGCGCGATATCGGCCTTCGACAGCGCGCCGTAGAGGCGCACCAGCGAAAGCACGAGCCGCTCGTTGTAGGCGCGCACCCGGATCTGGTTCGCGCCCCCGGCGGGGTTCAATATTGGCGGTTGGGCCGGTGCGTGCACCGGGCCTTCCAGGGATGCCATTGGCCACTCCTCCCGACCATCGGCCTATGCCTGATTTTCAACCAGCATGCCATAGCGAATTAATAATTCAATTGGATTTATTTATTGACAAGCGATTTTCTTTTCGCTTTTAATCGCCAACGTGAACGGCATCGAGCGGCCTGGGAGGAGGCTAAACGCGAAATCCGCGGCCGCGTTCGTGCTTGAAAATACGGGTTCGGCCATCGTGGCGATCCGGTTAATCTCTGGGAGGAGTTCTCATGAAGAAATCAGTTCTCGCTTTCGGCGCGCTCGCACTCGGCGTCGCCTTCTCGGCTCCGGCAATGGCCGCCGACGTTTCGGCCTGCCTGATCACCAAGACCGATACCAATCCCTTCTTCGTCAAGATGAAGGAAGGCGCGACGGCCAAGGCCAAGGAACTCGGCGTCAACCTGAAGTCCTATGCCGGCAAGATCGACGGTGACAGCGAAAGCCAGGTCGCCGCTATCGAAACCTGCATCGCTGACGGCGCCAAGGGTATCCTGATTGCCGCTTCGGACACCAAGGGCATCGTTCCGAACATCAAGAAGGCGCGCGACGCCGGCCTGCTCGTCATCGCTCTCGACACCCCGCTTGAGCCGATCGACGCTGCCGACATGACCTTCGCAACCGACAACCTGCTCGCCGGCAAGCTGATCGGCCAGTGGGCCAAGGAAACGCTCGGCGACAAGGCTGCCGATGCCAAGGTTGCCTTCCTCGACCTCACCCCGTCCCAGCCGTCGGTCGACGTTCTGCGCGACCAGGGCTTCATGATGGGCTTCGGTATCGACCCGAAGGATCCGAACAAGATCGGTGACGAAGACGACAAGCGCATCGTCGGCCACGACATCACCAACGGCAACGAAGAAGGCGGCCGTACCGCGATGGAAAACCTTCTCCAGAAGGACCCGACCATCAACGTCGTCCATACCATCAACGAACCGGCTGCTGCCGGCGCCTATGAAGCGCTGAAGGCTGTCGGCCGTGAGAAGGACGTGCTGATCGTTTCCGTCGACGGCGGTTGCCCGGGCGTCAAGAACGTTGCCGATGGCGTCATCGGCGCCACCTCGCAGCAGTATCCGCTGCAGATGGCCGCTCTCGGCATCGAGGCGATCAAGAAGTTCGCCGACTCCGGTGAGAAGCCGAAGCCGACCGAAGGCAAGAACTTCTTCGACACCGGCGTTACCCTGGTCACCGACAAGCCGGTCTCCGGCGTCAAGTCGATCGACACCAAGGAAGGCCTGGGCAAGTGCTGGGGTTGATCCTCGCCTAGCCTGAACCAAAACGCGGAGATGCCCAGCGGCATCTCCGCTCCCTGCTCATCTTTGACAGCGCGCCGAATTGGGTGCAGCTTATCCCACGTCCTGCCTGAAAGTGGCGGGATGCCCCTTAGGGAGTGGGGTCACGCGGAGGATTTCCATGAGCGAGCCGACAACAGCCGCACCGCATCACGATTATGAAAAAGTCCTCAAGGACAGTTCGAAGGACGTTGCTTCCTTCGATACGGACGACAATTCGGTCCTCCAGAAATTCAGGCATTTCCTGCACTCGTCGCCATCGGCCGTATCGCTGATCGTCCTTGTGCTGTCGCTGATCATCTTCGGCGCCCTTCTGGGGACCAAGTTCTTCTCGGCATTTTCGCTGACGCTGATCCTGCAGCAGGTGGCGATCACTGGTATTGTCGGCGCCGCGCAGACGCTTGTCATCATGACGGCCGGCATCGATCTTTCCGTCGGCGCCATCATGGTGCTCTCGTCGGTGGTCATGGGACAGTTCGTGTTCCGCTACGGCCTTCCGGTCGAACTCGCCGTTCTCTGCGGCTTCGCCGTCGGTGCCCTTTGCGGCTACATAAACGGCCTGCTGATCGCCCGAATGAAGCTGCCGCCTTTCATCGTCACGCTCGGCATGTGGCAGATCGTGCTTGCCACGAACTTCCTCTATTCGGCCAACGAGACGATCCGCGCGCAGGATATCGAAACCCAGGCGCCATTGTTGCAGCTCTTCGGCAATACGTTCCGCATCGGCGGCGCGGTCTTTACCTATGGCGTCATCGCCATGGTCCTGCTCGTGGCGGTTCTCTGGTACATCTTGAACCACACCGCATGGGGCCGGCATCTCTATGCCGTCGGCGACGATCCTGAGGCCGCCGGTCTTTCCGGCGTCAACGTCAAGCGCATGCTGGTCTCGACCTATGTACTCTCGGGTCTGATCTGTGCGCTTGCCGGCTGGGCTCTCATCGGCCGCATCGGTTCGGTGTCCCCAACTGCCGGGCAGTTCGCCAACATCGAATCCATCACCGCTGTGGTGATCGGCGGCATCTCGCTCTTCGGTGGCCGCGGCTCCATTCTCGGCATGATGTTCGGGGCGCTCATCGTCGGCGTCTTCTCGCTCGGCCTGCGCCTTCTCGGCACCGACGTGCAATGGACTTACCTGCTGATCGGCGTGCTCATCATCGCCGCAGTTGGAATCGATCAGTGGATCAGAAAGGCAGCAGGCTGATGGCACTCGAACCTCTTCTCACGGCGCGCGGCCTGGTCAAACGTTACGGTCGCGTCACTGCCCTCGATCATGCCGATTTCGACCTCTATCCCGGCGAAATCCTCGCCGTGATCGGCGACAACGGCGCGGGCAAGTCCTCGCTCATCAAGGCGATCTCGGGTGCCATCCGTCCCGACGAGGGGGAGATCCGGCTGGAAGGCCAGCCGATCCACTTCTCGTCGCCGATCGAGGCTCGCAAGGCCGGCATCGAAACGGTCTACCAGAACCTCGCCCTGTCGCCGGCGCTGTCGATTGCCGACAACATGTTCCTCGGACGCGAGCTCCGCAAACCCGGCTTCATGGGCCAGTTTTTCCGAAAGCTCGATCATTCGGCGATGGAAAAGCAGGCGCGTGCCAAGCTTTCCGAGCTCGGCCTGATGACCATCCAGAACATCAACCAGGCGGTGGAGACGCTCTCCGGCGGTCAGCGCCAGGGTGTCGCCGTTGCCCGCGCCGCAGCCTTCGGCTCGAAGGTCATCATCCTCGATGAACCGACGGCCGCCCTCGGCGTCAAGGAAAGCCGCCGCGTTCTGGAGCTCATTCTCGACGTCCGTTCGCGCGGTATCCCGATCGTGCTCATCTCGCACAACATGCCGCATGTCTTCGAAGTCGCCGACCGCATCCACATCCACCGTCTCGGACGCCGTCTCACGGTGATCAATCCGAAGGAATACACGATGTCGGATGCCGTCGCCTTCATGACGGGCGCCAAGGCCGCTCCCCAGGAGACGGTCGCCGCATGAACCTGAGGATAGACGAGATTACCGGCGCGGTGCTCGGCCGCGCCGGGAGTGCGAAGCGCTTCCTGATCGCCATCGCCGGTCCGCCCGGTGCCGGCAAGTCGACAATGGCCGATAATCTCGCCAATGGCCTCAAGGCCCGCGGAGAGACCGCGGCCGTGCTGCCGATGGATGGCTTCCACATGGACAATGCCGTGCTGATCGAGCGCGGCCTACTCGCCCGCAAGGGCATCCCCGAGACCTTCGACGTCCGCGGTTTCCTCGACATCGTCCGCGCCGTACGCCCGGCCGATCAGGAAGTGCTGGTCCCGGTCTTCGACCGCTCCCGCGAACTCGCCATCGCCTCCGCCCGCCCGATCTCGCCCCACGATCGCTTCATCATCATCGAGGGCAACTACCTGCTCTTCACGCAGGGTAAATGGGCCGATCTCGACGGCATCTTCGATTTCACCATCATGCTCGCCCCGCCGATCGAGGTTCTCGAAGAGCGCCTCTGGGAGCGCTGGCGCGGCTACAAGCTCAGCGAAGAAGAAGCCAGCGCCAAGGTCTACGGCAACGACCTTCCAAACGGCCGCCTCATTTTGGAGAACCGCCGTCCGTCCGATGTCACCCTCGAGATCGCGCTCTAGGGCTCATCATTGCGGCACTTGCCGACCGGCGAGAATCGCGACATCCATTCAACCTCTGGCTTATCCGGCCGGAGGTTTTTCATTTTCAGCGGCGGGCATCTGTTTTCAAGCCTCACGCGATTTTTCAAGTCTGCCTTTGCCAATGCTCCGATCCTATCTTGCCTTTGCACGCCAGAACCCTCGGCTCCTCGGCTACGCGGTCATCCTGAGGTCCTGTCGAGCGCCGGACAGACATTCTTCTTCTCGCTGTTTTCTAAGGCGTTCCGCGGCCACTACGCGCTCAGTGACGGCAGTCTCGGAACAGTGTTTGCCATTGCGACTTTCACGTCGGCCCTGGCGCTGCCCTATCTCGGCCAGAAAATCGACAGGGTAAGCCTTCGCAGCTTCACGCTCGGTGCCGGCCTGTTGCTCGGTACAGCCTGCGCGATGATTGCCCTCTCGCCCGCATCGGTTCTCTTCTTTGCCGTCTGCCTCTTCCTGCTTCGGCTGGCCGGTCAGGGCTTGATGGTGCACACGGCAATGACGTCGATGGTCCGGTTCTTCCCGGCCGACAGCGGAAAGGCGATGGCCGTCGTCAGCCTCGCCTATTCGGCCGCGTTGGTCTTCATTCCGGCCGTTGCGGTTGCCGTCATAGGCGTCGCCGGTTGGCGGGGGACGTGGCTGCTGACGGGCGTAGCGGTCGCTCTCGGTGTCTGCGCAGCATGCCTGCTGCTACCGCGGGATGATGCGTCCGGCAATGCGGCGAAGACCAGTGTTCAGGCGGCGACGCCGCAAGCAGCCCGGCCGAAGCTCGCATTGATGCTGCTCCTGTGCCCGACGATGCTGGCGGTCTCCTTCATCCTGACGGCAATGATCTTCCATCAGGCCGTCCTTGCAGCTGAAAAGGGCTGGCCGCTCGAATGGCTGGCGGCCTGCTTTTCCGTCTTCGCCATCGCCCAGGCGGCGACATCGGTTCTCGTGGCACCCGTCATCGACAGGATCCGCGCCGTCCGCATCCTGCCTGTCTTCCTCTTGCCGCTCGCACTAGGGCTGAGCCTCATCGCGCTCTTTGACGGCTTTTGGGCGGCGCCCGTCTATATGGGCCTTCTCGGCATGTCCGCCGCGATCGACCTGAAGCTCGGCACCATCCTCTGGGCCGAGCTCTTCGGCGCCGGGCAGTTCGGCTATGTCCGCTCGCGTTTCGAGGCGATCCGGATAGTCGTTACCGGCAGCGCTCCACTGGTGGCCGGAAAGCTTCTGGATGCCGGCATTCCGCTCGCGAGCCAGGCCGCCGCCTACGCATGCTATGCCGTCTGCGCCTCCGCTTTGGCCGTTATCGTCGGCCGGTTTGCGGCCGTCGCCCACAAGTGATTGCCGCGCTGTCTAAACGGTTGTTTCCATCGGCCTGTTGATGCTATCGAAGCGCCACCCGCAGCGCTCCGGAGGCTCCCATGCAATCGATCACCATCCGCCGTCCCGATGACTGGCATCTGCATCTGCGCGATGGCGCCATGCTGGAGGGGGTGATCGGCGACACCAGCCGTGATTTCGCGCGTGCCATCATCATGCCGAACCTCGTGCCTCCCGTCGTCACCACCACGGATGCGCGCGCTTATCGCGAGCGGATCATGAAGGCCCTGCCTGCAGGCGACCGGTTCGAGCCGCTGATGACCCTTTATCTCACGGAGCATACCAGCGCCGATGATGTCGAAGAGGGAAAGAAGAGCGGGCTGATCACCGCGGTGAAGCTCTACCCGGCCGGCGCCACGACCAATTCGCATGGCGGCGTGCGCGATATGGACAAGGCGATGCCCGTTCTGGAGCGCATGGCGAAGATCGGCCTGCCGCTTTGTGTCCACGGCGAAGTCACGACGCCTGAAATCGATATCTTCGACCGCGAAGCCGTGTTTATCGAAACCGTGCTCGATCCGTTGCGCAAGCGTTTGCCGGAACTGAAGGTGACGATGGAGCATGTGACGACGGCCGATGGCATTGACTATATCAAGTCGTCGAAGGCCAATCTGGCCGGCTCGATCACCACGCATCACCTGATCATCAATCGCAATGCCATCCTCGTCGGCGGCATCCGCCCGCACTATTATTGCCTGCCGGTCGCCAAGCGCGAGAACCATCGCCTGGCGCTGCGTGCAGCGGCCGTCAGCGGCGATCCGCGCTTCTTCCTCGGTACGGATTCCGCGCCGCATGTCGATCCGCTGAAGGAATGCGCCTGCGGCTGCGCCGGCATCTATACCTCGATCAACACGATGAGCTGCGTGGCCCATGTCTTCGAGCAGGAGAACGCGCTCGACAAGCTCGAAGCCTTCGTCTCGCTGAATGGTCCGGCCTGGTACGGCCTGCAGCCGAATGAAGAGAAGATCACGCTGGTCAAGCGCGAAGACGCGATCACGTTTCCGTCAAAAATCGAGACGGGTGCAGGCCCGGTCACGGTCTTCGACCCGATGTTCCCGCTTCATTGGGACGTAAAGCGCTGAATAAAGCGCGAAAACTGTCAATTTCGGCGGGTATTCCCGCCGCTTTTACTGTGTAATTGTTACCGCTCTAACATTCGTGTTCGCGGTCCATGATTTTTTAACAGAATGCGTAAGACATTCGTCACCAGTGGCACGATAGCCTGTGGACGGATTATTGGGCGCGGCAGGAGCCGCGGAGTTACCAAAGCATGATGCTGGATTATAATTCCCTTCTGCTGGCGCTCGGCGTTTCAGCAACGTGCCTGGCTGTGACCCTGATGGGCAGCTGGTTCGCACGCCGTGCCGAGACCTTCCTGCTCACATGCACCTGCGGCCTCGTGCTCGTCGTCAGCGGCATCTTCGTCTACAGCATCTATGTTTCGTCGCCCGGCATTGTCATGGGCGTTGCGAGTTTCGTGCTCTTTCAGGCGGGCTTTGCGGCCATCTGGGGCGCCGGCTATCAGTTTCGCACCAACCGTCTGCCGCTCGCAGGAATCCTGATCCGTGCATTGTCGGCCATGCTGCTGCCGGTGGGCGCGATGGCCGCCGGGTATGACGGCCTCGGCTTCATCGCCGACAACACCTCGATCACCCTCCTGCTGCTGGCGACCGCTCTTCAATACTGGCAGGCGAAGGCCGAAGCGCCGGCGCCGATCATGGGCATCACGGTGCTCTATACGCTGACGGGCATATCCTTTGCGCTCTGCGCCGCCGTCTTGATCTGGGATGGCAAGCTGGTGCTGGGGGCGGCGCCCAACAACTGGGCCGAGGATCTCAGCCTCGCCGTCTGCATCGCCAGCATGACCGGCATCGGCGCCCTGTCTCTGGCGCTGCACCAGTGGCGGCTTGCCGCCAGGCACCGCCAGGAGGCGATCACCGATTCTCTGACCGGCCTTCTCAATCGCCGCGCGCTCTTCGATCGTCATGGCGAGCGCCAGATGGGTTCGTCGACCGCCGTCATCATCTTCGATCTCGACCATTTCAAGTCGATCAACGACCGCCATGGTCATGCCGCCGGTGACCGCGTTCTGAAGATCTTTGCCGGCGAACTCGCCGCCCATTGCCGCTCGGGCGATACCGCTGCCCGTCTCGGCGGTGAAGAATTCGCGCTCGTTCTCAAGGAGATCATGCCCGGCCGCGCCGAGATGATCGCCGAGCGCATCCGCCGTACCTTCGAGGAACGTGAAATCTATATCGATGACGAAGTGCTGAAGTGCACCGTCTCGATCGGTGTCGCGCCCGGCCGTGCCGCGCCGATGGATTTCGATACCATGCTCAGCGAGGCCGACAAGGCGCTCTATGCCGCCAAGCGCGCCGGGCGCAACCGCGTCGAGCTCGCAAACCACCTGCAGGCGGTGCCGGCTGCGCCCTCGGTGCGCAGCGCCTCTTGATCATCCGGCATGAGTTGCTAATGTCGGGACTGGCCGGATGCAGCCAGCCGTCCCGCGGCGCGCAAGCGCTAAGGTGAATGCATCCAGATGAAATCCTTCACATCCTTGCCAATGGCAAACGATGGCGAACGGGTCAGCAGACGCGGGCACTGATCTTCCTGTTCGCTGCCGATGGAAGGATGAACCATGCGCGATTTTCGCGATGCCAAGATCATGGCAAAAGCACTGCGGCAAGCTCTTGCGAGCCGCGATATTTTCCTCACCCACAGCGAGACATTGGAGATCGTGGCCCGGCAATTCGGCTTCGATCAATGGAATATCCTCGCCGCCAAGCTGGACGAGGCGGAAGGCTCGAGTTCAGCGATTGCGCTGGAGCTGCCGATCCCGATCTTCCGCATCTTCGATGTGGCAAAGGCCATGGAGTTCTATTGCGGCTTCCTGGGCTTCACGCTCGATTGGGAACACCGCTTCGGCGAGAACTTCCCGCTCTATTGCCAGGTTTCGCGCGGCAAGCTGATCATGCATCTCAGCGAGCATTCCGGCGATGCGAGCCCCGGCGCCAAGGCATTCGTGTGGATGACAGGCGTGCGCGCCTTCCAAGCGGAACTGTCGGCCAAGGACTATCGCTACATGAAGCCGGGGATCGAGGACGCCCCCTGGGGATGGGAAGTGACCGTCATCGATCCGTTCAGCAACCGGATCGCCTTCTGCGAAAAGAAGTGACGGTTCCGGCGGGAGGAACGCCTCCCGCCTCATTCAAAGGATCATCAGCGCACGGACAAAGGCGATGGCGGAAGCCAGCGACGCCACCGTGCGCACATGGTTCCACCAGGTCCAGTCGCTGAGATAGCGGTTCCAGAGCGTCACGGCTTCGCTGCCGCTGCCGCTGACATTCGCCAATGCGTCGTTCATCGGCACGTTAAAGGCAATGGTTGAGATGAAGGAGGCGACGACATAGGCGGCCGCGCCGCCGATCATCCAGATGCTGGCACTCCCCGCCAATCCATGAACGCCATGACCGCAATCGTGATGCAGAGGATCGCAACCGGGACGAACAGCAGCATGAAGGGCGAGCGCACGATCGTCACGTTGATCGAGTTCATCGCCGCGATGCCCTGCTCGGGCGGGATACGCGCGAAAGCCGCCATGATGAAAGTTGAGAAGGCGAAGAATATGCCGGCGATCAGGCCGCTGCCGATCGCCGCGGTGACGAGCAGGATGGGAAGAATGAATGCCATGGCGAAACCCCTCCATAAAATAAGAGAAAATCTCTCATTTGCAAAATGAGATAAACTCTCTTATTTTCGTTGTCAACCGAGGAGGGATGCGCATGGACGATAAGACGCCGGTGCGGCGCAGGCGGCAAGCCGTGCCTGGGGGGCAACCCCGACGCATCCCGAGCCAGCAGCGCGGCCGTGATCGCTTTGAGAAGATTCTGGCTGTGGCTGCCGAACTGATCGAGAAGAACGGCAGCGATGCCCTGAAGATGAGCGAGATCGTCGAGAAGGCGGAGCTCTCCTTCGGCGCCCTCTATCAATATTTCCCAGACAAGACCTCGATCATCCGCACCCTTGCCGAACGCTTCAACGAAGAGGGCAGGCGGTGCGTCGAGGAGGAGCTGTCGAAGGTTACGGATGCCGCCTCGCTGCACCGGGCGCTCGGCACGATCACCGACGAATACTACCGCTTCTTCCGCCGCGAGCCCGTCATGCGCGATATCTGGCATGCGACGCAGGCAGACCGTCTGCTGCGAGCCGTCGATGCCGAAGATATGGAGTTTCATGCGCAGGCACTGTTCTCGGTGCTGAAGCGCCTCTGGCCTGAACGGAGGGAAAGTGACCTGCTGCCGGCCGCGCGGCTGCTGATGCAGCTGCTGGCGGCGGCCGTGCGCTATGCGATCTCGCTGGATGATGAGGAGGGGGAGACGGCGATCGCGCTCTACAAGAAGATGCTGCCCGCCGATCTCGAGCGCTTGGTCTAGCTGGCGACGCTTTCGCCGGAGACCGACCGGGCTGCCGCCCAGTGCACGGCGTTGCGGCCATTGTTCTTTGCCGAATAGAGCTTCCGGTCTGCCGCCGTCAGCATCACCTTCAAGCTCTCGCTTTTGGGGTCACCACGATAGACGCCGAAGCTTGCGGTCACGCGTCCGGCCGGAAGCGGCCCGATCGCCTTGGCGGCCAGTTCCTTGCGCAGCCGGTCGGCAATGGCGATCGCTGCCGTGGTGCCCGTCCGAGGCAGAACAAGGCAGAATTCCTCGCCGCCGATGCGGGCGGCGATATCGTAGGGCCGAAGATTGTGCTGGATCGTCGCGCCCGCCGCCATCAGCACCTGGTCGCCGACATCGTGGCCGAATTCGTCGTTGATCGATTTGAAATGGTCGAGGTCGAAGACGACGACGCTGATTGCCGTGCTCTCGCGTGCCGCCCGGGCGATCTCCATCGAGCCGATATCCTTCAGCCAGCGGCGATTGCCGAGGCCGGTGAGAACATCTGTCGTTGCCTGACGGCGCAGCTGCGAGAGGGTGGCGTCCAGCTCGACAATGAGAACCGAAATGCCGTTGGTGACGACACCGACCTCGTCCGTGCGCTTGCTGCGCACCGGCTTGACCGCGCCGGTGGCGCGATAGGTTTCCACAGTCTTTGCGATCTCATGCAACGGCTTGATCAGCATCCAGACGGATGCCAGGCAGAACGCCGTGCCGATGAGCGTGGCGCCCAACACCGTTCCAAGCACCGGGATGGCTTCGCTGCGAAAGCCGGTGACGAGGTAGGTGATGAGGGCGAGTAGGGGGATATGCGTCGATGCAAAGCATATTGAGAAAATCTTGAAAGTGAGCGACGCGTTGAACTTCTGAGTGATTTCGGACATCGCCAGATTCATTCCGGACTCCTTGCACGGCTTTCAGAACCGCGCAGAAATTGGCCCGTCAGGTGTTTTTCAAATCCTAAGGCATCCATTAGAATTTTAGCGAATACCGGTGGTTTGCCGGTCCGGTAAGGCCAAAAGCCTTGGTTCCCAATATTTATCAGTAGGTCCTTAAATTTGCGCGGATTTGTGGAAAAAATCGAGGGCACTACGCTGTGAACGCGCTATGGTTTTGCCGCTCCGGATGGCGCTCGCGCCCGCGTCGAACGTGCAAAAAGTTCCGGCACTGGAAAGATTTTTTCGTTGCTGCTATTGCCGCATGGCACCGTAAGCCGAAGGAGAGAGCCATGACCAAGACGACATTTCCCGACCGCGCCATTATGGCAGAACTCCTTGCCAAGATGCTCTGGGAAATCAAGGCGGTCCACTTCAATGCCGAGCAGCCCTATAAGCTCGCCTCCGGCATGGCGAGCCCCGTCTATATCGATTGCCGCAAGCTGCTCTCCTATCCGCGCGTCCGCTCGGCGGTGATGGATTTCGCCGCCAGCGTCATCACCCGCGACGCCGGCTTCGAGCGCTTCGATTGCATCGCCGGCGGCGAGACGGCCGGTATCCCTTTCGCAGCGCTCTTGGCAGATCGCCTCAGCCTGCCGATGATCTATGTTCGCAAGAAGCCGAAGGGTCACGGCCGTAATGCCCAGATCGAGGGTCATATGCCCGAGGGGTCGCGCGTTCTCGTCATCGAGGATCTGACGACTGCCGGCGGCAGCATGTTCACCTTCATCGATGCGATCCGCGCAGCCGGCGGCATCGTCGATCACGGCATGGCGCTCTTCTATTACGGCATCTTTAATGAAGGCGCCTTGCGCTTTGCCGACGGCAAGGTGAAGCTCCACCATATCGCTACCTGGCGCAACGTTCTGGCCGTCGCCAAGGAGCAGAAGCTGTTCGATGAGAAGACGCTGAGCGAAGTCGAAGCCTTCCTGGACGCGCCGCTCGCCTGGTCCGGCCGGAACGGTGGCGTAAGTGAGCTTTCGCTCTAGCCTTTTGACAAAAGCTCACTTATTGGATTGAGGCAACAAGAGCCTTCTGGGAGGAATTGCGATGATTTTGTGCTGTGGCGAAGCGCTGATCGATATGCTGCCGCGTGAGACGACGCTGGGTGAAAAGGGCTTTGCGCCCTATGCCGGCGGCGCGATCTTCAATACCGCGATTGCGCTCGGCCGCCTGGGCGTGCCGACTGCCTTTTTCACCGGCATTGCCGATGACATGATGGGCGAGATCCTGCTTGGCACGCTGAAGGCCAGCAATGTCGATTATAGCCCCTGCGCAATCACGCCGCGGCCCTCGACCATCGCCTTCGTAAAGCTCGTCAACGGCCAGGCGACCTACGCCTTCTACGACGAGGGCACCGCAGGGCGGATGATCACCACCGATGACCTTCCTGTTCTCGGTGACGATTGCGAAGCGCTGCATTTCGGCGCCATCAGCCTGATCCCGAGCCCCTGCGGCGAGACCTATGAGGCGCTGCTCGATCGCGAAGCCGCCAAGCGCGTCATCTCGCTCGATCCGAACATCCGCCCGGGCTTCATCAAGAACAAGGAAGCCCACATGGCGCGCATCAAGCGCATGGCCGCCAAGTCGGATATCCTGAAGTTCTCCGACGAGGACCTCGAATGGTTCGGCCTCGAAGGCAGCCATGACGATCTCGCTGCCTACTGGCTGAAGCAGGGCGCCAAGCTCGTAGTCATCACCAAGGGCGCCGAAGGCGCATCCGGCTACACCAATGAGCGCAAGGTCACCGTGCCGAGCGAGCGCGTGACCGTGGTCGATACGGTCGGTGCCGGCGATACGTTCGATGCCGGCGTCCTGGCGTCGCTCAAGATGGACAACCTGCTGACCAAGGCGCAGGTCGCCTCGCTCGACGAGAAGGCGCTGGGCAATGCCCTGGCGCTCGGCGCCAAGGCTGCGGCCGTCACCGTCTCCCGTGCTGGCGCAAATCCGCCATGGGCGCGCGAAATCGGCCTCTGAGATCAGGTTCAGCTGCCGAGAAAGGCCAGCACCTCGCGATTGAAGAGTGCTGGCCGCTGCAGCGGCGCAAAATGGCTGACGCTGGGCATGAGAATGAGCTCAGCGTCAGGGATTGTCTTCGCGAGATAATTCATATGTTCGCGGCGGATGAACTCGTCGCTCTCGCCGATCGCAACAGTGACCGGCACCTTGATCGCCGCTAGCTCTCCCGCCGTATAATTCGGCTCGCTCTGCATCATCTTCCCGACATCGGCAACGAAAGCCTCGAAACCATCGGGCGTTGCCGAAAGCGCTTGGTAATCCTTCCGGTGACGGCTGAAGCAGCGGTCTATGACGGGCGTAGGGTGGAACTCGAGCGTTCCAGTCGCATCCATGTTGCAGGCGAAGAAGAACACGCCCGAGACGCGCTCCGGATGCCGGTCGGCAAGGATCAGCGCCGTGCACGCGCCGTCGCTCCAGCCGATGACCGATGCCTCCTCAATCTCCAGGCGATCCATCACGGCAAGCACGTCGTCGGACATCAGCACATAGCTGAACGGCCGGTCGTCGCGCGTGCTGCGGCCATGGCCACGGCTGTCTATGACGATGACGCGATATCCGGCATCGACGAGCGCCGGCACCTGATAGCCCCAATTCCCGGCATTCCCGAGCCCGCCATGCAGCAGGATCACCGCCGGACCGGCGCCATAGCTGGCGCACCAGATCTCAGCACCGTCACTCGATACCCGGCCTTCGGCGCCGGAGGCGGGGAGCGGTTCGGCGCCGTCTTCATCGAACTTGAAGAGCTCGTCGTCGGCGAATTCCATGGGCAATCTCCTCGTGCATTTCCCATAGGACGAATAGATGTCCCGTCATTCGACAGCATCAAACAAAAAAGCCCACCCGCGCTGGCGGATGGGCTCGATAAGCGATTGAAGCGCAGCCTTACTTGGCAAGCTTTGCCAGAGCGGCGACGAGACCCTGCGTCGAGGAGTCGTGGCCGGCAGCGCTTTCCTTGCCTTCGACGACAGGCAGCAGGCCGGTCGCCAGTTCCTTCCCGAGCTCGACGCCCCACTGGTCGAAGGAGTTGATGCGGAAGAGCACGCCTTCGACGAAGACGCGATGCTCGTAAAGCGCGATCAGCCGGCCGAGCGCGTAGGGCGTCAGCTTGTCATAGACGAAGGTGATCGACGGGCGGTTGCCTGTGAAGACACGATGCGGCGCGATGAAATCGGCCTTCTTGTCGTCCATGCCCTTGTCGGTCAGCTGCTTCTTGGCTTCCTCAAAGGTGCGGCCCTTCATCAGCGCTTCCGACTGCGCCAGAACGTTTGACATCAGCAGCTGGTGCTGGTGGCGCAGCTCGGGCTCGAAGGCATTGGCGGCGATCATGAACTCGGCGGGGATGATGCTCGTGCCCTGATGAATCAGCTGGTAGAAGGCGTGCTGGCCGTTGGTGCCGGGCTCGCCCCATACCACCGGACCGGAATTGCCTTCGACCGGCGTACCGTCGATCGTCACGCCCTTGCCGTTCGATTCCATGTCGAGCTGCTGCAGATAAGCCGGAAAGCGCGACAGGCGCTGGTCATAGGGCAGCACGGCGCGCGTCGGATAGCCAAGAACATTGCGATGGTAGAAGCCGATCAGGCCGAGCAGCATCGGCAGGTTTTCGGTAACCGGCGCCTGACGGAAGTGATTGTCGACGGCATGGGCGCCATCGAGGAACTTGCCGAAATTCTCGGGGCCGATGGCGATCATGATCGGCAGGCCGATTGCAGACCACAGCGAGTAGCGGCCGCCAACCCAATCCCAGAAGCCGAAGACCCGCTCGCTGCCGATGCCGAAAGCGGCCACCTTGTCGAGCGCCGTGGAAACGGCGGCGAAATGGTGCTGAACGGCGGCGTCGCCAAGAGCCTTGGCGATGAAGTTGCGCGCCGTCTGTGCGTTGGTCATCGTCTCGACTGTCGTAAAGGTCTTCGAAGCGATGATGAACAGCGTGGTTTCAGGCTGAACGAGCTTCAGCGTGTCGGCAATGTGCGCGCCGTCGATGTTGGACACGAAATGCGCACGCGGACCGTCATGGAAAGGCGCCAGCGCCAGCGTCGCCATCACCGGGCCGAGATCCGAGCCGCCGATACCGATATTGACAACATCGGTGATCTTCTTGCCAGTCGCGCCCTTCAGCGCGCCCGAGCGGATGCCATCGGCAAATTTGCCCATGGCGGCGAGCACCGAGTTGACGTCAGGCATGACATCCTTGCCATCGACGAGCACCGGCGTGTTGGAGCGGTTGCGCAGCGCGGTGTGCAGCACGGCGCGATCTTCGGTGAAGTTGATCGCCTTGCCGGAGAACATCTCGTCACGCTTCTTCGCGACGCCGCCTTCTTCGGCGAGCTTGACGAGCAGCGCCAGGATCTCGTCATTCACCGCGGTCTTCGAATAGTCCATCAGGAGATCGTCGAGGGAGGCGGTAAAGCGCGAGAAGCGCTTGGGATCGGCGGCGAAGGCAGCGCGGATATCGGTGGCTTTGGTGGCGGCCGCAGTGCTCTTCAGCTTTTCGACGATGGCATTCATGGGAGGCTCCTTTGGAGGCGGAGAGGGTTGCGGAAACTATTCGCTTTGTAGGGCGCAAATCAAGTTCAGCCACAAGCTGCCTGCAAAAAATGACACAAGTTGTGCCGCGCTTGATGAAAAGGGAGAGTGCGGGTATATTTATGGAGTGGCAGGCGGAGTTGTAGCTCCGCCTGCCTGGGCTTATTTTCTGTAGGTTACCCGGACGGACACTGACCAGCTCGTCCGGGTTTTCCTTACCATAAGCGTGACGCTCAGCAGTTTACACCACATCACACCACCTCCGTTTCTAGTGGCAAGGCTCTTGCCGAAGCCGGTGTGGCCCATCCTCACCGGTGGGTCGGCTGGTCTCGACCCTGCTGCTTCTGCCCAGAAACGGCGCGATCAAATCACACCTTATGGTTGCTTTCAATTGTGCGTGAAGATCAACCGCGCAGATCCTTGCGCAGGATCTTCCCGACCGGGCTCTTCGGCAGTTCGTCGCGGAATTCGATGATCCGCGGTCGCTTGTAGTTCGTGAGGTTGGCGGCGCAATGCGCCTTCACGTCGGCCTCGGTCAGGTTCGCGTCCTTGCGCACGACAAAGAGCTTGACCGTCTCGCCCGAATGGCCGTCCGGCACGCCGACGGCTGCCGATTCCAGAACGCCCGGGTGCATGGCCGCCACTTCCTCGATTTCGTTCGGATAGACGTTGAAGCCGGAGACGAGGATCATGTCCTTCTTGCGGTCGACGATCTTGGTATAGCCACGCTCGTCCATGAAGCCCATGTCGCCGGTGCGGAAATAGCCGTCCGGGGTCATCACTCGCGCCGTCTCATCCGGCTTGTTCCAGTAGCCGGCCATCACCTGTGGTCCGCGAATGCAGATCTCGCCGATTTCGCCGAGCGGCAGCGAATTGCCGTCCTCGTCGCGGATATCAAGTTCGGTCGAGGGTATGGGCAGGCCGATCGAGCCGGTGAATTCCGGGGAATCGAAGCGGTTGGCGGTGGCAACAGGCGACGTCTCCGAAAGACCATAGCCTTCGGTGATGTGCGAGCCGGTCATCTTCAGCCAGCGTTCCGCCACCGGCCGCTGCACAGCCATGCCGCCGCCGAGCGACATGACGAGCGACGAGAAGTCGAGCTTGGCGAACTCGGCATTGTTCATCAACGCGTTGAAGAGCGTATTGAGGCCGGGGAAGATATGGACATTGGCCTTGCTGAATTCCTTTACGAAGCCCGGAATGTCGCGCGGGTTGGCGATCAGGATGTTATGGGCGCCGAGCGACATGCCCATTAGTGAATTCACCGTCAGCGCGAAGATATGGTAGAGCGGCAGGGCGCAGAGGAAGTTCAGCACATCCGGCTGCTTCTTCTTGTCGAAGGCCGATTTCAGCCAGAGCTGCAGCTGCAGCTTGTTGGCGAGCAGGTTGCGATGCGTCAGGATCGCGCCCTTGGCGACACCCGTCGTGCCGCCGGTATATTGCAGGAAGGCGATATCATCGCCGCTGAGCGTCGGGCGCTGCAGCGAGCGGCCTGCACCTTCTGAAAGGACCTGCTTGAAGGTCTTGTGCTGCGGGATCGACCAGGACGGCACGAGTTTCTTGACCTTGCGCACCACCAGATTGACGATCAGTCCCTTGGCGCCGAGCATCTCGCCGAGCGAGGTGACGACGACATGGCGAACGTCGGTCTTGACCAGGACCTGCTCCACCGTGCGGGCGAAATTCTCCAGCACAAAGATCGCTTTCGCGCCGGCATCGCGCAGCTGATGTTCGAGCTCGCGCGGCGTATAGAGCGGATTGACATTCACGACGGTGAGGCCGGCGCGCAGGATGCCATAGACGGCAACCGGGTTCTGCAGCACGTTCGGCATCATCACGGCGACGCGGTCGCCCTTCTGCAGGCCGAGGCTCTGCAGCCAGGCGGCGACCTTGCGTGTCTGCACTTCGAGATCGCGATAGGTCAGTGCCTTCCCCATGCTGGAGAAGGCGACGCGATCGGCATAGCGCTCACAGGACTTTTCCAGCAGTTCGGCAACCGATTCGTATTCCAGCGGCGGAATTTCGGCCGGTACGATATCCGGATAGGTCGCGAGCCAGGGCTTCTGCCGCTTTTCGCCACCTGGATGCACGGAAATGCTGTTCATCGTGTCTCTCTCCCTATCCGGCCACGGTGCCGGTTTGCGGCTGCCGGCGGACAATCCTCCATCATCCTTGCGGGCAGCTTATGCCAATGGCCGAACGGTTCAAGCCGCTATAAGCGTTACACTAACTTTGACGTAAACGTCAACAATTCGCCTCCGTACATTTGAAACGGACGCGGGAACAATGATTCCGGCCTGGCGTTTTCCAATCATGCAAACAGCAAAGGAGCTGAAAATGCTTAATCAGGGTACAGACGCCAGCCGCCGCGATCCCAACGTCAAGGACACGCATTCGCTGATTGCCAGCGACCGCGTGGAAGGCACCCGCGTTTATGGTGCAGATGGCAAGCATATCGGCTCGATCGAGCGCTTGATCATAGGCAAGCGCGATGGCCGTGTCGCCTATGCCGTGCTGAGCTTCGGCGGCTTCCTGGGGATCGGTCACGATCACTATCCGCTGCCGTGGGAAAAGCTGAACTACGATACCCAACTCGACGGCTATCGCATCGATCTCACCAAGGAGCAGATCGAAGGCGCGCCGAGCTATGCGGACGATGACGACACCTGGTACAACGATAATGGCCGCCGTGTTTACGACTATTACGGCGTGCCGCCGTACTGGATGTAAGTCGTTCGCTAGGACGAGCCGGAAAGGGCCCCGCTGCTTGCGGGGCCCTTTTGGCGTTTTAGGGCAGGAGATCGTTGGCGCAGCGCAGGACGATGCCTTGCGTGATGTCCTCAGCCTTGAACGTCCGCTTGGTCCTGATCGAGAACGTATGGCTTTCGCCCGGCAGCAGCGTGATCAGCATGCTGTCGACGACGGCCGCGGGATCCAGCCGGTCGATCACCAGGCAGAGATCCTTCAGGAAAGCCCCCGCCGTCACCGTCACGTCGACGCCATCGGCAGTGGCACTGACCGAAACCTTCATCTCCGGCTTCGGCAATTTCAGATCGATATCCTCGACGAAATAGTGGAAGGCGCGCTTGTCGAGCATCTGCACCACCACGACCTCGTTCGCCGCGTTGTCAGGCGTCGCGATATCGTCCGCAAGCTCGAATTCCTTGGCTTCGAACCGGTCGCAGAGCAGCCGCCAGAATTCGAACTCCGCCAGCACGGTGCCATCGAGCCGAAGGCGCTTGCCCGAGATTTTCGCTCGCCAGAACAGCGTTCGCTCGTTGACGGCAACGGCTGCAAGCTTGTCGCCGCGCGGCTGGATGGTCAGCAGGCGCGGATCGAAAGCCTGCTGCATCGCATACCAGAGCGGCTTGCGCCGCCCGGCGGAATCGAGCGCTGCCCATGAGGTCACCGGCCAGCAATCGTTGAACTGCCAAACGATCGCGCCCTTGCAGATCGCCCGGTGCGAGCGCATGTGCTCGATCGCGAAGCGGATGGCGCGTGCCTGATTGAGCTGCGTCGCGAAATGCCAGTCATCCATGGTCTCGGGCACCGGCAGGTGTCCAGCAAGGCCGCGGATCAGCTTCTCATTGCCCTGCGTCGCCTTCTGATGATGGAAGACCCCATGCGATTGCGGTGTCAGCGGCGCATCATGCACGCTCTCCTCCAGCGTCGCCCAGTTCGGTGGCGCCTGCCAGCCGAACTCCGAGCAGAAGCGCGGGATATAGTTGCGGTAGACCTCCCAGCCGACATCGTTCCAGACATCCCAGATATGCTTGCATCCGTGACGATCGTCGTTCGGCTCGATCTCCATCGTGCCGGAATAGGGGCTGCCGGGATAATAGGGCCTGTCTGGGTCGAGTTCGGCGCAAAGCTTAGGCATGACATCGAGATAGTAGCCGAGACCCCAGCTGACGCCGTCCTTGATGATCGGGCGCCAGCCCCATTCGTCGAAGCCCCAGATATTCTCGTTATTGCCGTTCCAGACGATCAGCGATGCATGCGGCATCAGGCGGACAACATTGTCGCGAACCTCGGCCTCCACTTCGCTGCGCAGCGGCTCCTCCTCAGGATAGGAGGCGCAGGCGAAGAGGAAATCCTGCCAGACCATCATGCCGGCCCGGTCGCAGGCCTCGTAAAATTCGTCCCGCTCGAAAATGCCCCGCCCCAGACGCGCAGCAGATTGATATTGGCCGCCTTCGCCTCGTCAATCCGCGCCGCATAGCGCTCGGCGGTGACGCGCGACGGGAAGCAATCGTCGGGGATCCAGTTGGCGCCGCAGGCAAAGAGCGGAACGTCGTTGACGACGAAAGTGAAGGCGGAGCCGTGCTCATCCGGCGCGGTATCGAGGCGAACGGAGCGGAAGCCGACTTCTTTCGAATAGCTGTCCAGCATATGGCCGTCGCTATCGCGAAGTTCGATCAAGAGCGGATAGAGCGGTTGCCCGCCGAGATGATGTGGCCACCAGATTTGCGGTGAGGGAACCGTCACCTGGAAGCTTGCCTCGCCTGAAGCATCGACCTCGATCGTTCGCGAAACGCCGCCGATCTGGGCAACGATCGAGCAGCCCGGACCGTCCTGCTCGGCAGCGATCTTCGCGTTGATCGTCACGACGCCATCACCCCCGGCAAGCGTCGCGGAAACACGCGTTTGCGCCAAGCGGGCGCGATCCCAGCTTTCAAGCCGCACCGGCTTCCAGATACCCGCCGTCACCAGCGTCGGACCCCAGTCCCAGCCGAAGTTGCAGGCCATCTTGCGCATCAGGTTGCCGGGGCCGGGATAGTTGTTCGGCCGGTAGCCGTACTGCTTTTCCATCTCCGCGCCATAAGCATAGGCGGAATGGAAGGTGACGGTCAGCTCGTTACCCCCGGCTTTGAGGCGGCTCGAGACGTCGAAGCGATAGGTGCGATGCTGATTGAAGGTTCGGCCGATCTCTTCGCCGTTCAGCCGGACCGTCGCGATCGTATCAAGCCCGTCGAAGACCAGTTCCTGCACCTTGCCAGTTTCAGGCGCCGTATCGAAGCTCAGCCGATAGACCCATTCGCAGCGGCCGATCCAGTCGTTGGTGATCTCGTTGACATCGAGATAGGGGTCCGGAATGAGGCGGGCCGCCAGCAGATCGGTATGGACGCAGCCGGGCACGGTGGCGGGGATGGTTTCGGGCAGTCCGGGCCGGGCTGTATCGTTGCAGGAAAGGGTCCAGCCGGTGTGAAGCTCTGTGTTCTCGATCATGCGGATGCTCTTACTGGAAACGGCCGTGGCGCTGCAGGACTTCGATCTTATAGCCGTCGGGATCGGTGATGAAGAAGAACAGGGCGAAGAGCTTGCCGTCGCGATTGAGCTCGACCAGCTTGCCCGGGTTGAGCCCGGCGTTCTCCAGCCGCGCGTGTTCGACAGCCACTTCATCGACGGAGACGGCGAGATGGCCATATCCGTCACCGAGATTGTAGGGCTCGATGCGGCCCTTGTTGACCGTCAATTCCAACTCGAAGCCGGTCTCGGGATTGCTCATGTAGATGAGCGTGAAGGTCTCGAAGTCGATGCGATCGGCAACCTTGAGGCCGAAGACCTTGCCGTAGAACTCGACGGATCGCGCCTCGTCGAGAACGCGGATCATGGAGTGGATCATCTTTGCCAAGGCGGCCTCCTATTGCCGTATCACGGCAGCCTTGGTAGCTGCCGGATCAGGCGGGGCGCAAGCCAATTCTACGGGTAATCGCGCTTTCGACGACACCCATCGCGTCATAGATCAGCACCGCCATCAGGCCGACGATCAGACCGCCCTGCAGGATGAAGGCGGTATTGTCGGAAATCAGTCCGGCAATGATCACTTCGCCAAGCCCCTTGGCGGCAACCGTCGAGCCGATCGTCGCCGTGCCGATATTGATGACGGTCGCCACCTTCAGCCCTTCGAGGATCAGCGGTAGCGCGAGCGGTAGTTCCACCTTGAAGAGCCGCTGCGTCGGGTTCATCCCCATTCCGTCGGCTGCATCGAGCACGGCCGGATTGACCTGACGGATACCGGAAACGGTGTTCTCGAAGATCGGCAGCAAGCCATAGAGAAACAGCGCGATCAGCGTCGGCCCGGCGCCGAAACCGGTCGCGGGCACCGCGAGCGCCAGCACGGCGACCGGCGGAAAGGTCTGACCGGCATTGGCGATGGCGCGCGACAGCGGCAGGAAGTCGGCGCCGCTTTTGCGGGTGACGAAGACACCGGCGAGGATCGCCAGGATCGCGGTGCAGATGATCGAGCCGATGACGAGTTCGAGATGCGCCAGCGCCAGCGAGGGCAGGCTGTTCTGCGTGTAGACGGGTGGGGCGTTGTTGCTGGTCAGCGGCACGAGCATGAAGGAGAGCCACTCCGTCCTGAAGAGCAGGATCAGGAGCAGCACGAAAGCCGCCACACGGAAGATATTGGCGACGACAAACTTCATGCCTTGCGGCCCAGTTCGAGAAGCTTTGCCATCGAGATCGAGCCGACAGGCGCCTTCGCGCCATCGGTTACCGCAGCTTCATCGGCACCCTGCCAGATCATCTCGGCCAGCGCATCGCGCAGGCTGAGCGATTGCGGCAGCGTGAAGCCGAGGCCGCTCTTCGCCGGCGCCATGCTTTCCTTCAGCGGCGAAAGCGACATCAGCTTCAACGCCCGGTCCGACGTACCGGTTAGCTGCTGCACGAAGGGATCGGCAGGTTCGGTGAGGATCTTCTCCGGCGTCGAACATTGCAGCAGCTTGCCGCCGCTCATCACCGCGATCTGGTTGCCGAGGTGGAAGGCCTCGTCCATGTCGTGGGTGACGAGAATGACGGTCGTGCCGAACTGCTTCTGGATCGCCAGCAGATCGTCCTGCGCCTTGCCGCGGATGACGGGGTCGAGCGCGCCGAAGGGCTCGTCCATGAGCAACACTTCCGGCTCTGCCGCAAGCGCGCGTGCGACGCCGACACGCTGCTGTTGGCCGCCGGAAAGCTGATGCGGGTATTTCTCGGCGAAGGTGGCCGGGTCGAGATTGAAGAGGCCGAGCAACTCATCGACGCGCTTGGCGATCCGCGCGCCATCCCAGCCAAGAAGCTGCGGCACGGTCGCGATATTCTGCGCAACGGTGCGATGCGGGAAAAGGCCGTGGCCCTGGATCGCATAACCGATCTTGCGGCGAAGCTCGGTCACCGGCGCGTCCATGACATTCTGGCCGGCAACGAAAATCGCGCCTTCAGTGATTGGCACCAGCCGGTTGATCATCCGCATCAGCGTCGACTTGCCGGAACCGGACGTGCCGACGATGACGGTGACCGATCCCTTTTCGACGCTCATCGAGACATTGTCGACGACGGTGGCGGCGCCATAGCGCTTGGTGACGTTCCTGATCTCGATCATGGTCATGCGGTGGATCCCCGTATGCTGTCGATGACCGCATCGAGGATGACGGCCGATGAGAAGGCGAAAAAGACTGTCGGTACGGCGCCGAGCATCACCAGATCCATCGCTGTCTGGCCGATGCCCTGGAAGATGAAGATGCCGAAGCCGCCGCCGCCGATGAGCGCGGCAATGGTCACGAGGCCGATGGCCTGGACGAGCACGATGCGGATGCCGGTGACGATGACGGGCAGGGCCAGCGGCAGGTCGATCCCGGTCAGGATCTGGCGGCGCGTCAGCCCCATGCCGGCTGCCGCATCGCGCACCGAGGGATCGACGCCTTCGAGGCCGACCACGGTATTGGCGACGATCGGCAGCAGCGAATAGAGCACGAGCGCGATCAGCGCCGGCGCCGTGCCGATGCCGCGGATACCGAGCTCGGCGGCCAGCGGCACATGCGCCGCGATGTAGCCGAGCGGCAGCATCAGGATGCCGAAGAGCGCCAGGCTCGGGATCGTCTGGATGAGGCTGAGGCCCTGCAGCACGGCTGAACGAAGTTTGGGCACCCAGAAGCAGAAGATGCCGAGCGGCAGGCCGATGACGATGGCGATCGCCAGCGAGCCGAAAGCCAGGAGAAGATGCGACTTGGCTTCCGTCCAGAACTGCGCCGAACGCGTGGCGAATTCCTTCATGATCGACAGGCTGTCGAGCAGCCCGGATGTCAGGCACACGGCCAGCAGCGCACTGTAGGCAATGAGCGCGCCGACCCGCATCCAGGGCGTCAGCCGGATCTTGACCAGCGCATCGGAGATGATCAGGCCGACGACGCCGAGCAGGATCCAGAAACTGCCCCCGGGCGTCATGCGCGCGGCATTGCTGTTCGGCGGCGTAAAGGCGGTGGCGGCGAAGCCGATCGCGGCGATCAGCGCCGCAAGCGCAAGCGTGCCGATCGCAAGCCGCAGCACTGCATTCTGCAGGAAGAGTGCTGCAAAGGCGGTGGCGACGAGCAGGAGGGTGAGAATGATGGCGGCGGGCTGGTCGAGAAGCTGCGTGAGAAGCATCGGCTTGCCTGAGGCAATGCGGTTTGCCTTCACATAGATGAAGGGCAGAAGTGCAGTGGCAAGAACGCCAGCAATCACCAGAACCACGCCGAGCCGGTCCAGTTTGCGGACCGCTAAGGTTTCTTCCATCGATCCATCCCTGTCCGGAAAGAAGGATGCTCCGCCCCGGAGGGCGGAGCACTGCGAATTACTTCAGGAAACCTTTTTCCTTCAGGTAGCCTTCGGCAACGGACTTTGCCGGTTCGCCATCGACCTGGATCTTGGCGTTGAGCTTCCGGAGCTCGTCAGCCGTCAGGCTCTTGAAGATCGGTGCGAGAACTTCCTCGATCTTCGGATTGGCCTTCAGCACTTCCTCGCGAATGATCGGGGTCGGCGCATAGACCTGCTGCACGCTCTTGTCGTCTTCGAGAACGACGAGTTCGGCCGCCGCGATGGCACCGTCGGTTCCGTAGACCATGGCGGTGTTGACGCCGTTGGTCTGGTCGGCCGCAGCCTTGATCGTCGCTGCGGTATCGCCGCCGGAGAGAACGACTTCCTGATCAGCCGTCAGCTTGAAGCCGTAGGTCGTCTGGAAGGCGGGCAGCGCGCCGGCGGAGTTCACGAACTCGGCGGAAGCCGCGAGCTTGGCAGCGCCGCCACCGGCAACCCATTTGCCGAAATCGGACATGGTCTTGAGATTGTTCGGACCGGCGACATCGCTGCGCACAGCGAGAGCCCAGGTGTTGTTGGCGGGCGAGGGCGTCAGCCAGACGATCTTGTTGGCGTCATAGTCCAGCTTCTTGGCCATCTCGTAGCCCTGGTCGATATTCTTCCAGGCTGCGTCATCGGCCTTGTTGAAGAAGAAGCCGGCATTGCCCGTGTATTCAGGATAGATGTCGATTTCGCCGGCGGTGATCGCCTTGCGAACGACAGGCGTTGCGCCGAGCGCGATGCGGTCCTGCGTCTTGATGCCGTTGGCTTCGAGGGCGAGCGCGATGACGTTGCCGAGCAGCGTGCCTTCGGTATCGATCTTCGACGAAACGACGACGTCGGCAGCATGGGCCGCACCCGCCGCGAAGGCGGAAATAGAAACGGCAAGCGCGAGTTTCTTCAGCATGGAGTGTCCCCTTGGTTAACACCGTTTACGAACGCGGAGACCCTGGCGGAAAGCTCCACGCGTGAAATCCCCCGGCCCAGACGGACAACCCGCCGGAATGCCGGACCTACGAGCATCATGGAAATAGTGTGCGCTCTCGAAAAATCGATGCAACCCCTCTCCAGTATTTGCGATCGCGGCGCGATTATCGCCGTGAAAGCAACGCCATGCGCGCAATTGCATTTCGTTCTGCAACGCCGCAGCGATTTGTTTTTGTCCCCTTGCGTGTTTCCACGATCATCGAGTGCTCAATCGCCTCATCAGCCACTGGCCCCGCTTTCTTGTCCGGTGACGATAGCCTGCGGATTTTGAAAAGGGATATCTTTTTTCGTGAACACACAATAGTGTCCGCTTTTCAGTCACTTCCGGAGGTCGGCGCTTTGCATCTCGGCGCTCTTTTCATCGCCAGCAACGTCCTCTCGTCGGGCTCCGTCAGGGAGACGGCACGGCGCTTCTCGCTTGCTGCGTCGACGGTCTCCGCGGCCGTCTCGAACCTCGAAAGCGAGCTGGCGCTGAAGCTGACGGAACGTAGCGCCGGAGAGTTGGTGACGCTGATCGCAAGCAGCCAGGTGCGCCAGGGATTGACGCCGATACTGGAGGCGATCGCGCATCTCGCCGAGCTATCCGGAGAGGCGCCGGAGGAGCTCGAAGGCTGGGCCGCGCGCATCCCGGTAAAGATCGCCACGATGGAGCGCTTCCTTGAAGTCGCTGATCAGGGCAGCATCAATCGCGCCGCCCGCCGCCTCCGCCTCGGTCAGCCGCAGCTTTCGCTGCAGATCGCCAATCTGGAGAAGTTCACCGGCCAGAAGCTTTTCGAGCGGCAGGCTCAGGGCTCGGCATTGACGGAGGATGGCAGGCGCGCCTACGCGATCTTCTCGGCAATCAGCCAGGCCTGGAACGACCTGAAATCGGCGGCAGACGAACGCTATCAGCGCACGGCGCGCTCGCTGCGCATCGGCTCGATCATCCCGACCGGTGCGGAAAGCTGGGTGGCCCGCTGCCTTGGCGCGCTCGTCGCCGACTGGAATAGCGGCCGCAACAAGAATGCCATCTCGCTGATTTCGATGACCGCCGACGATCTGCGTGAAGCGCTGAAATCCGGCCGCATCGACGTCGCCATCCTCGATTCCGTCTTTGGCCTCGAAAGCTTCCAGAACCGCGAACTGCTGCGCACAGATCTCGTCGCAATAGCGCCGCCCGGTAGCACGGAGACGGATGTCGCAGCGCTGGTCGCCGCTCACCCGATCTGCACGCCGAGCGAGCGCACCGGCTTGGGCGATGCTGCGACGGAACTGAGCCGCGGCGGCATGGTAAGCCGCCGCTTCCGCAATCAGGATATCCGGGCGGCGGATTCCCTGCCCGTGATCGTCGATCTCGTCGCCAATCACGGTTACGTCTCGTTCCTCGGCCGCGTCAGCGCGTTGCCGATTGCTGATCGCGTCCGGATCGTCGATCTCGCCGAGCCGATCCCGATTTCCTATCATGTTGCTTTCAATCACCGGAAAGCCTCGGCCGATGCCTGCACGATGATCATCGAGGCCGTCCGCAAAATCGTCGGCCAGCCCATCGCAAAATCGCCGGCCATGGCGTAGAGCGTTCGGCGCGCCAATACGAGGGAGATGAGAGATGCCGGTTTTGCTTGAAGTATGCGTCGACAGTGCCAAAGGCCTTGCCGCCGCAGTCGAAGGCGGCGCCAACCGCATCGAGCTCTGCTCTGCTCTCGAAGTCGGCGGCCTGACCCCGGTCGCGGGCATGATGAAGGCCGCAGCGGCAGCACCAATTCCCGTCTATGCGATGATCCGCCCGCATGCCGGCCCGTTCATCTTCGATGCCGCCGACGAAGCGGCGATGATGGCGGATATCGATGCCGTCAGGGCTTTCGGCCTCGCCGGCGTCGTCATCGGCGCCAACCGGCCCGATGGCACGCTCGACATGCCGCTCATCCATCGTCTCAAGGCGCATGCCGCGGGCCTCGGCTCGACGCTGCATCGCGCCTTCGATCTCGTTCCGGATGCCGACGCGGCGCTGGAGCAGGCGGTCGAGCTCGGCTGCGAACGCATCCTCACCTCGGGCTGCGTGCCGAAGGCGATGGATGGTCTGGAAACCCTGAAGCGTCTTTCCGCCAGAGCGGCCGGCCGCATCTCGATCATGCCGGGAAGCGGCGTGCGCCCGTCGAATGCCGCCGAAATCCTGCGTGCCACGGGCGCCCGGGAAATCCATGGTTCCTGCAGCTCGCCGGTCGCGCGCGTGGACCCGCGCGCCGTTGCCTTCGGCTTCGAAGCGCCGAGCGCCAATCAGACGGATACTGCAGTTGTCAGGCAGATGCGCCAGGTCATCGACGCGATCTGAGCCGGATCAGCCTGCGACCTTGATGACGGCCTTGATCAGGCCGCTCTTCTCATGCGCCCAGCGGGCAAGATCCTGCGGCGCATCGGCAAGCGTCGTGCGGTGGGTGATCAGCTTCTCGACCGGGACGAGACCCTTGGCGATCGAATCTGCCACATGCTCGAAATCGACGCGCGTCGCATTGCGGCTACCGATCACCATCATTTCCCGCTTGTGAAATTCGGGATCGGAGAAGCGGATGTCGTCCTTGACGACGCTGACGAGCACCAGTGCGCCGCCATGGGCAACGAAACCGAAGGCCTTCTCCATCGATGGCCCGTAGCCGGTCGCATCGAACACCACGTCGAAACCATCGCCATCCGTCACGGCCTTGACCGCATCGGCAACCGCCTCATTCGCAACGATGCCCGACTGGAAGTCGAAACGCTCGGCCGCCATCTGCAGCCGTTCGGCGCTGGTGTCGAGCAGCGTCACCTCATGACCTGCAATTCGCGAGAAGATTGCGGCACCGAGCCCAATCGGCCCGGCACCGATGACCAGGGAGCGAGAGCCCGCAGGCGCCATTGACCGGCGCACGGCATGGGCGCCGATCGCCAGGAATTCGACCGTCGCGGCTGCCTCGAGGCTCAGCCCCTTGGCGGCGTAGAGATTGCCGGCCGGGACCGTGATCTCTTCGCAGAAGGCGCCATCGGTGTGGACGCCGAGAACCTTGATGTTGGTGCAGCAGTTCGGCTTGTCCTTGCGGCAGGCAACGCAGCTTCCGCAGGAGAGATAGGGATTGACGATGACAGGCGTGCCCACCGCCATCGCCACGCCGTCGCCGGCTTCGATGACGGTTGCCGAAATCTCGTGGCCCATGATGCGCGGATACTCGAGGAAGGGATGCTTGCCTTCGAAGATGTGGTAGTCCGTGCCGCAGATGCCGACATGGCTGACCGCCAGCCGCACCCAGCCGGGAGCGGGCGTGCCGGGGGAAGGGCGCTCGACGGTTTCGAGCACGCCGGGCTTCTGGCAAAGCACTGCTTTCATCTTGGTTCTCGCATTCTGAAATGAAGAAGCCGGCCTCGCGACCGGCTTCATGTCGTTGTCTTAGACGCTCCGGCGGCGGCGCAGCTGGTCGAAATAGACGATCACGATGATCAGCAGACCGGTTATGATGCGCTGCCAGAAGGAGTTGACGTTCAAGAGGTTGGCGCCGTTGTTGATGGTCGCCAGAATGAAGGCGCCGATCAGCGGGCCGTGAACCGAGCCGACAGCACCAAAGAGCGACGTGCCGCCGATAACCGACGAGGCGATCGCCTGCAGCTCCCAGCCATCAGCCTGTGTCGCGTTACCAATGGCGATACGCGAGGCGAGCAGCACGCCGACGAAGGCGGCGAAGGTGGCCGAGAGGATGTAGGCGAGGAAGATCATCCGGTTGACGTTGACGCCGGAGAGGCGAGCGGCTTCCGCATTCGAGCCGACGGCGAAGAGGTAGCGTCCCCAGCGGCTGAGATGCAGAAACACGAAGCTCGGCACCGCAACAAGGATAACCATCCAGAACAGGCTCGGAATACCCAGTAAGTCGGCGCGGGCGAAATTCGAGAAGTCTTCGTTGACGATGTTGATCGACGAGCCGTTGGTGATCAGCAACCCGACGCCGCGCAGCGACGTAAGCGTCGCCAGCGTGATGATGAAGGGCGGCAGGCCCATCTTGACGATGCCGAAGCCGTGGAACGTGCCGATCAGGACGCCGAACAGCAGCGTGATCAGGATCGCTGCCCACACCGGCACCCCTGCCTGCAGCAGCCAGGCGATGATGACGCCGGCAAAGCCGACGATGGCGCCGACCGAGAGGTCGATACCGGCGGTAATGATTACGAAGGTTTGCCCGAGCGCCAGAATTGCTGTCATCGAGCCCTGCCGCAGCAGGTTGCTGATGTTCAGCGGCGTCCAGAAGCTGGCGGTGAAAATTCCGAGCATTAGCCAGAGGAAGAGCAGCAGGCCGATCAGCGTCAGGCCGAAGAGGATGTTGACCTTGCGGCGTGGTGGCGGCGGTGCAATTTCGGTGGGGGTTGCAGTCACTGTTCTCTCTCCCTCTTATTCTTCTTGCTCAGACGCCGATCGCTTCGCCAAGCACTTCTTCGTGCGACGCCGCGTGGAAATCATGGCTGGCGACAAGCTTGCCGGCGCGGAACACGTGCAGCCGGTCAGCGAGCTCGTAAACCTCAGGCAGGTAGGAGGAGATCAGGATGATGCCCGCGCCTTCCTTCAGAAGTTTGGAAAACAGCCGGTAGATCTCCGCCTTGGTACCGACGTCGACACCGACGGTCGGCTCGTCGAAGATGAACAGCCGCGCGCCATGGCTCAGCCACTTGCCGATGACGATCTTCTGCTGGTTGCCGCCGGACATGCTGGAGGCATTGACGCGGCGGCTCGGCGTCTTGATGCTGAGATCGCGGATCTGCTTTTCGGCGTTGGCCGTTTCGACACTGTGGTTGATCACCGGACCGCTGCTCAGCCGCTTGAAGACCGGCAGATTGATGTTGAGACCGATCGGCAGGTTGAGGCAGAGACCCTGGTCACGGCGGCTTTCTGGCGCCAGGGCGATGCCGAGGTCCATGGCGGCGCGCTCGTTCTTGATGTCGACCTTCTTGCCCATCCAGTGGATTTCACCTGCAGTCGTCTTCTCCGGCCGTAGAGCCCGAGCGCGAATTCGCTGCGTCCGGCGCCGATCAGGCCATAGAGGCCGACGATCTGCCCTGCCTTGACGCTCAGCGACACGTCCTCGAAACCCGGTCCCGAGAGACCGCGCACTTCGACGATCGTCTCGCCGATCGGCACTTGCTCCTTGTGATAGATCTGCTCGATCGAGCGGTTGATCATCAGGGCGATCAGTTCATTCTCGTTGGTCTCGCCGATCAGCCGGGTGCCGACATGCGTTCCGTCGCGCAGCACCGAAACCCGGTCGGCGAGCTCGAACACTTCTTCCATGCGATGGCTGATATAGACGATCGTCACGCCTTCGGCCTGCAGACGGCGGATCAGCTTGAAGAGCTGTGCCGATTCCTGGCGCGTCAGATAGGCGGTCGGTTCGTCGAAGATCAGGAACTGCGTGCCGCGCATTGCCGCACGCGCTGTCGCGACCAGCTGCTGCTGGCCGATTGTCAGATCGCTGAGCAGCGCACCAGCAGGCAGGCCAAAGCCAAGGTCGTCGAGCACGGTCTGCGCCATGTTGACCATCTGCCGCTTGCGCATCAGGCCGAATTTGTTGACCTCGTCGCCCAGAAAGAGGTTGGCCGCAACAGTCAGGTGCGGGCAGAGCACCACTTCCTGGTGAACGGCGTTGATGCCGCGGGCGATCGCCTCATTCGGCGACGACAGGCCGACCGGATGGCCGCACCAGAGAATTTCACCGGCGGTTCTGGTGATGACGCCGGTCAGAAGCTTGATGAGGGTGGATTTTCCGGCGCCGTTTTCGCCGACGATCGCATGAATCTCGCCGGCCAGAAACGTCACTGTCGCTGGCTTCAGCGCCTGGACGTAGCCGTAATTCTTCTGCAATCCCTTGAGTTCCAGAATGGGCGAACCTGCCGGAATACGGCTTGCCTCTTTCAGCGTGGCACTGTCATCGTGGCGATGACTGACCTCTTCCAGTCCGTCCATGGACCTCTCCTCCCATATGCGAATTCCGGTCCTCCACCGTCGCCCGCTCTCCATGTGCGGACGATAACACAGGTGAAGAAAAGGCCGCGCGGAATTTCTTGCGCGCGGCCTCGACTGAAGATTACTTGATCTTCGGGTTCAGAAGAGCGTCGATCTTCGGTTCAGCCATGTTGGCCTTGGTCACCAGATTGGCGCCGGTATCGACGTTCTGCTCGACCTTCTCGCCCTTGGAGACGGCCAGCGCGGTCTTGATGCCGTCGTAACCCATGCGATAGGGGTCCTGCACCACGAGACCGGCAAGTGCGCCGTCCTTCAGGAAGCCGACCGTCTTGTCGTCGCTGTCGAAGCCGATGACCTTGACCTTGTCGCCGAGCTTGTTTTCAGCAATCGCCTGACCGACGCCCTGTGCCATGATCAGGTTGGACGCGAAGACGCCAACGATGTTCGGGTTGGCAGTGATCAGGTCGGTCATCATGTTGAGGCCGGTGGTTGCCTGACCGTCAGCATACTTGTCGGCGATGACCTTGAGGCCCGGATACTTGGTCTTGACCTGATCGAGGAAGCCTTCGCGGCGCTGTTCCAGCGAGCCGGCGCCGGCGATGCTGGTGATGATGGCGATTTCGCCTTCTTCCTTGCCGGTGGCGCCCTTGATGGCAGCGGCCAGACCGTCTGCGGCGATGCGGCCGCCCTGGACGTTGTCGGTGGTCAGGAACGACTTGAAGGCCTTGGAGTCAGCGCCGGAGTCGATACCGATGATCGGAACGGACTTTGCAGCTTCGTCGATCGGCTTGCCGAGCGCTTTGAATTCGGTCGGCGAGATGACGACAGCGGCCGGCTTGCCGGCAACGGCGTTTTCGAGGATGCTGATCTGGCCGTTGACGTCGGATTCAGACTGTGCGCCGAGTTCCGGTACCTTGACGCCGAGATCGGTGCCGGCCTTGCGGGCGCCGGCCAGAACGATCTGCCAGTAGAAGGACGTGGTGTCCTTGACGATGATCGGGATCGTCACTTCGGCAGCGAAGGACGGCATCGGCATTGCGGTGGCGATAAAGGCTGCGCCTGCGAGAGCGCTAAATGCCCGGCGCGACAGGATGGACTTCATGCTCATTTGTGGGTTCTCCTCCCAAGTTGCGTTCTCCTCCAGGAAACCAGACCGCTGAACGCAGGCGGACGATTTTTATCGATAAAAAACATTTGCCCGATGAAGCTAGCTGAGGCTTTTTGAAATTGCAAGTGGGGCAATTCCGCCTTTCTGCTTCTTTGAATCCTCCATAAGGTTCTGTTTTTACATCAATTCAAAGCTTGTCTAAAGTTACCGCTAGCCGCGATAGACCTCTTCCGGAAGGACGACGCCTTTCTTCAGGATCAGATTGCCGTAGAGCCGGAATTCCGTTGTCGCGACGATATAGGCGGCCTTGCGCGAACGCTCGTAGAAGGCGAAGCGCTCCAGCGTGGCGATGCGGAAGTCGCCGGCCTTGCGGTCGACGATCGCCTGGAACTCCTTGCAGACCTCCGGCACGGCGGCGGCATCACCGACCACTTCCATGCGCCAGGCGCTTTCCGGCACAAAGGTATCGAGAGGGAAATGCGTCAGGATCGCCTCGGCCATATCGGTCGCCGAAACGCCATCGGCGCGGATCATTTCCGGCCCCATGCTGGCCGACGGAAAGTTGGCGTCGGCGATGACGATCTCGTCGCCATGCCCCATCCTGGCGATCGCCAGAAGCAGATCGGGGCTGAGGACGGGATGGATACCCTTGAGCATGCTTCACTCCTAAACGCGGACGGCGTCGCTGCCCAAGGGCTTGGCGACCAGCGTCTGGCTTTCGAATTCTGGATAGATGCTGTCCGGCAGGCGCGGCTCGAAGAGCTGCATGTTGCGGTCAACGCTCGATGCCTTGGCGGTGCCGATCAGCACCGACGAGACGATCGGGTCGCGCAGCGGAAACTGCAGGGCAGGCGCAGCAAGCGGAACGCCGTGGCGCTTGGCGATCTCTTCCATGGCGTTCACCTTGGCGGCAACGTCAGGCGTCGGCGCCATATAGTCGAAATGCGCGCCAGGCACCGCCCCTGTCGCCAGGATTCCGGAATTGAAGACGCCGCCGACCACGAGGCTGGTGCCCTTCTCGCGGCAAAGCGGGATCAGTTCGGCAACGGCAGAGCGGTCCAGCAGGGTGTAGCGCCCGGCCATCAGGATGACGTCGATATCGGCGTTGCGCATCACATCGAGGCAGACGGGCACCTCGTTGACTCCGAGGCCGAAAGCCTTGATTGCGCCGCTGGATTTCAGCTGCTCCAGCGCCTTGATGCCGCTGTCGAGGAATTGCTTCATGTAGACGGCATTCTTCGCCGCCCCATGCGTATAGCCGCCGATGTCGTGGACATAGAGAATGTCGATGCGGTTGAGGCCGAGGCGCGCATAGCTGAAATCGACGGAACGCATGATTCCGTCATAGGAATAGTCGTAGTCGGCATCGAAGGAGAGCGGGTCGACATAGCTGTAATCAGGCACGGTGCCCGTCGGAACCGGGCGCAACAGGCGCCCGACCTTGCTCGACAGCACATAGTCATTCTCCGGCTTCGCCCGCAGGAAATCGCCGACATAGCGCTCGCCGAGGCCGAGGCCATACCAGGGCGCGACGTCGAAATAGCGGATATCAGCCGACCAGGCGGCTTCCAGCGTTTCCATGGCCTGGTCGCGCGGGCAGGCGCGGTAAAGGCCGCCGAGAGCTGCGGCGCCGAAACTGATTTCGGTCACCTGCAGATCCGTCTTGCCGATTCTCCTCGTCTTCATCATTCCTCCTCTGAAGACTTGTGCAGCTTTATATCAGAGCGTTGCTCCGAGATGCCACGGCACGAATTCGTTATCGCCGTAGCCGAACTCTTCGCTCTTGGTCTTCTTGCCCGATGCGGTGTCGATGATCAGTTCGAAAATCTCGCGGCCCTTGCCGGAGATCGTCGCGTCACCCGATGCGATCGTGCCGCAGTCGATATCCATGTCCTCTTCCATCGCCGCATAGAGCGCCGAGTTGCTCGACAGCTTCAGCGACGGGGCCGGACGACAGCCGAAGCAGCTGCCGCGGCCGGTGGTGAAGGCGATCATGTTGGCGCCGCCGGCCACCTGGCCGGTTGCCGAAACCGGGTCGTAGCCGGGCGTATCCATGAAGACCAGGCCGGATGCGGTGACGCGCTCGGCATATCCATAGACGGCCGTCAGCGGCGAGCGACCGCCCTTGGCGACTGCGCCGAGCGACTTCTCGAGAATGGTCGTCAGACCGCCACGCTTGTTGCCGGGCGAGGGGTTGTTGTCGAGCGATGCGCCATGCAGGCCGACATATTTCTCCCACCAGACGATCTTTTCGTCGAGCTTTCTGGCCACATCATCGCTGACGGCGCGGCTGCGCAGCAGGTGTTCGGCGCCATAGATTTCGGAGGTCTCGGAAAGAATGGACGTGCCGCCCGCCGCCGCCAGCAGATCGGCAGCAACGCCGAGCGCCGGATTGGCGGTGATGCCCGAAAAGCCATCCGAACCGCCGCACTGCAGGCCGATGATGATGTCGCTGATCGGCAGCGCCACGCGCCGCTCCTTGCCGACATCGGCAGCGATCTCGCGCAGCATGCCCATGGCGCGTTCGACGGCGCGGCGCGAGCCACCGGCATCTTGAATGTTGAAATGGCGCTTGGTGTCACCGGCGCCGCTCTGGCCGTATAGCGTCAGCTGGTTGACCTCGCAGCCGAGGCCGATCATCAGCACGCCGCCGAAATTGACGTGGCGCGTATAGCCGGCAAGCGTCCGGTGCAGAACGGCCATGCCGTCGCCGGTCGAGCTCATGCCGCAGCCCTGATCGTGAACGATCGGCACGAAACCGTCGATGCCTTCGTAATGCGGCAGGATGGTCCGGTTCGCCTCGTCTGCGATCGCGCGGCAGACGGTGGTGGAACAGTTCACGCTGGCGATGATGCCGATATAGTTGCGGGTGGCGGAGCGGCCGTCGGCGCGCTTATAGCCCATGAAGGTGCGCGCCTTGTCTTCGGCGGTCGCCGCTTCCGGCGCGGAATTGGCGGTGGCCGCCAGGCGGTCGTTCTCGAAATGCAGATTGTGGCTGTGAACGTGATCGCCAGCCTTCACGTCGGCGGTCGTGCGGCCGATCGCCTGTCCGTACTTGACCACGGCGCCGCCGGACGGGATATCGGCGATGGCGACCTTGTGGCCGGGGTCGATCTTCTGGCGCGCGGCAACGCCGGCGACGATGGCTCCGGGCTCGATCGCCGCCGTTGCGACGGCAACGTTATCTCCGGCCGAAAGGATGAGCCAAGGCAGTTTATCCAATTTACTTCTCCCTGAGGAAACGCTCGCTGCATCGGCGAAATGCGCATTGATTTTGTTTTTTATCTACAATAAACATTTTCAAGTCAACGGGAATATTGTTCCTGTGGACGAGGGAGGCAAACAGCCGCAAGCGATCCAGAATAATATAAGGATTGCAATAGATAAGCTCCCGGCGCACCGGCCGCACCATCGCGTGCGCCGATAGCGGACGGGCAGGAGCGGGGTCGCATGGCAAGACAGAATACAGTCTTCAAGGAAGCATACAATCGCTATGCCGCCGCATTGCGTCCGGAGGCCGCACTTCCGTCGGAGCCTGAAATCGCGGCCCAGCTCGGGATCAGCCGCAGCACCGCCCGCGCCATCCTCACGAGGCTGAGCGACGAGGGCATCATCCGCTGGAACAAGCGCCAGAAAGTGGTGCTCCGCGCCCCGACCGCCAAGGATCTCTTCCCCTCCGAGGAAACGGATTCACTGCACGACATCATCGAGCGCAGCTTCATGCAGCGCATTCTCTCGGATGATGCGGCGCCGGGCATGCAGATCAACGAGCTCGAGCTTGCCCGCGAGATCGGCACCGGCACGACCAGCGTCCGCGAATTCCTGATCCGCTTCTCCCGCTTCGGCCTGATCGAAAAGCGCCCGAACAGTCACTGGATCCTGAAGGGCTTCACCCGCGAATTCGCTCTGGAGCTCGCCGACGTGCGTGAGATGTTCGAGCTGCATTCCGCCGCCGATTTCGGCAGGCTGCCTAAGGATCACGCGGCCTGGACCGATCTTGCGGCGATCAAGCAGGATCACCTCGACGTGCTCTCCGACATGGACCAGCGCTACAAGGAATTCTCCGCCCTCGACGAGCGCTTCCACCTGCTGATCCACCGCGCCTCAAAGAACCGCTTCATCGCCGATTTCTACGACGCGATCGCCATCATCTTCCACTATCACTACCAGTGGAACAAGGCAGCCGCCCGCCAGCGCAACGAGCGCGCCATTCACGAGCATCTCGATTATATCGCCGCCCTTGAATCAGGCGATCAGGCCCAGATCGATTTCTCCGCGCGTCTGCATCTGCGCTCGGCCCGCCAGACCCTGCTGCAATCGCTGCCGCAGAATCCGGCCGAAGCCTGACTGTTAATGTGAGGCCGCCTCGCTGGCGGGAACGCTGGTGGTCTTGCGGCCATGGTGGCCGACCGGGATCAGCCAGGTCGAAATCAGCGTCATGACGGCGACGACAACGATGCCCCAGAAGCTCCAGTGCAGCGACGCATCGAAGATGCCGCGGACGACAGAATCGCCCGCAAGCTCCGTCAGCCCCGTCGGCTGGTTCAGGACATTGTGCAGGTTATCGGCGGTATCGCCGCTCGCATAGTGATTGATACCGGCATTCAGGATCGCGCCGAGAACCGTGGCGCCGAGCGTATTGCCGAGGCTGCGGGCAAAGATGATCGACGCTGTGGCGCTGCCGCGCATCGACCATTCGACGCTGTCCTGCACCAGCGCGATGCTGGTGAGATTGATGAGCCCCATGCCGAAGCCCATGAAGAAGGAACCGGCGCCGGCGACGATGGGCGAACTGTCCGGTGTCAGAAACAGGAGGAAGAGCGCGCCGAACGGGAAGAGCAGGCTGCCGAAGCGCAGCGTGTTGCGGATGCCGAAAGCCTTGAACAGCTTGCTCGACATCATCACCGACAGCGGCCAGCCGACGACGAGCATCGTCAGCGTGAACCCGGCAACGATCGGCGAACGGCCGAGTACGCCCTGGATATAGACCGGCAGAATGGTGGAGAGGCCGATCAGCGCCATGCCGGCGAGCAGCATGCAGATATTGCTGGTCGCCACGAGGCGGCGGCTCCAGAGCGCGATCGAGATGATCGGTTCCGGCGCGCGCTTTTCCTGCCAGAAGAACAGGGCGCCCGAGACGATGAAGACGGCCGCAAGCGACAGCAGGATCCACGCTTCGGCATCCGTCTCGGTAAGGATGACCAGCAGCGCGATGATTGCGATCGAGAAGAGGATGGAGCCGAGATAATCGATGCTCGCCTGCTTGTGCGCCACGGTTTCCTTGAGGAACAGCGAGAAGGCGATGATCGAGAAGATGCCGATCGGCAGGTTGATCCAGAAAATCCAGGCCCAGGAGATATTGTCGACGATGATGCCGCCGGCGAGCGGCCCGACGACCGCCGATGTCGCCCAGACGGTGGCCATGATGCCCTGAACGCGGCCGCGCTCCTCCAGCTTGAAGAGGTCGCCGATGATCGTCATCGTCACCGGTTGAATGGCGCCGGCGCCGAGCCCCTGCAGCAGGCGAAACAGGATGAGCGAGGTCATCGACCAGGCGAGGCCGCACAGCAACGAGCCGATCAGGAACACGACGATGCCGGCGATCAGCACCGGCTTGCGGCCGAAGATATCGGAAAGCTTGCCGTAGATGACAGTCGTCGTCGATTGCGCCAGCAGGAAGGCCGAAAAGACCCAGCTGTAATAGGTAAAGCCGCCGAGCTGTCCGACGATGCGCGGCATGGCGGTCGCGACGATCGTGGCTTCGATCGCCACCATGAAGGTGGCAAACATGATGGTCGCGACAACGAGAACGCGGTTCGAGCGCTGGGCCGTATCAGACATGACTTACCTTTCAGGATGCTTCGCGGCAGGCCGTCAGAGGGCGGCTCGGCAGAAGGGGGCAGTGCCGGCGCGAAGTGCTGCTTTGGTTTTTAGGCCCTAGCTGCTGCTGCTGTAAAGGTAATTATCCGTACAGTTACAAAAGCCCGGCCGCCGCAGCGTTGGTCTCGCTGCGGCGGCCGGGAATGGTTTCAAGCTTAGAACGACGAGCCGCGCCAGATCGGGCCGTTGCCCTCTTCGTCCTTCAGGCTGCTCGAGCCGAAGTGATAGCGCATGCCGACGAGGAAGTTGTTGGCGATGTCGCTGTCGCTGCCGAAGCCGTCGACAGAGAGCTTGGCATGCTCGAAGCGATAACCGGCATAGAAGGAAACCGGCGTGCCATCCGGCCGGTAATTGCCGATCGCCGAGATCTTCCAGACATCGGCCGTCTCGACATCGTCCTGATAGCGGTCGAACGCAACTTCGGCATCGGCACGGATATTGTCGGTGAAGAAGTAACGCATGCCGGCGCGGCCGGCATAGTGATCGTAGTCGAACCCGCCGATATCGGTCGTGCCAAGGCCGGCCTGGCCATAGATGGTCATGTCGGTGCCGAGCCATGCGGCTTCCAGGCCGCCGAGATAGTCGCGGGCTGTCGTATCAGGCAGGAAACGGGATTCAAACCGTCCCGTCTGGCCGAAGACGCCGACCGCATAGTTGCTGTCCGGCCGGTAATAGACATGCAGCGTGCCGCCGATATTGTCGTTCCAGCCGAATTCCTGGAGATAGGAATGCGCATAGTCGGCATCCGCCTGCAGGTTAAGCCCGGTGTCGGAGCTCGCATTCATCGATCCGCGCAACCGCCACGAGTGGCTGTCGAGATCCGTATCCCGCGAAGACCCAGCCTCGAAACCGCCCTCGACATAGCCGGTAAAGCGGCTCGCCGTCGCCGGCGTCGTTGCCGGTTCATCTAGCAAAAACTTCGGCACCATCACGTCGTTGGGCGCCAGATCAGCAGCCAAAGCGCCCTGCGCCGCAAGCAACGAAATGCCCGGACCCAACATCCAAGCCGCCAAAACCTTCATCGAAGCAGTCCCCCAGTAATCAAAACTGGCAAGACCGTATCAACCAAGGGTTAACCATGTATTTCAATCATTGCGTAATCAAACAAAAACTGAACAAAGCCATAGGCTGTAGTTTTTGCGAAGGGCAAGGGTGCGTCGGGAGGGAGAATGGTGCCGCTTACGTGACTCGAACACGTGACCCCATCATTACGAATGATGTGCTCTACCGACTGAGCTAAAGCGGCAATCCAGGCGGGCGAAGCGTTCGGCCCGCGATTTGCATGGCGCTGATACAGGCATTGTTTGAAGATTTCAAGCGCCGTCTGATCGCTTTGGTAAAAAAGAACGGCGCTGTGGAAATCCGTTCAAAGCGAGAGGCGGGTGCGGGCGCCGTGGTACTCGCTCTCGAGGCGGCCGACCAGCTTGGCGACTGGCTCGACGGCCTTGATGGCGCCGATGCCCTGGCCGCTGCCCCAGATATCCTTCCAGGCCTTGGCGCCGCCGACGGCCTGTTCGAAGTCCATTTTCGAGGGATCGGCAACCGGCAGATTGTCGGGATCGAGGCCGACGGCCTTCACCGAAGGCTTCAGGTAATTTCCGTGCACGCCGGTGAAATAGTTGGAATAGACGATATCGTTGGCGGCGCCCTCTACGATGGCGTTCTTGTAAGCGTCGCTGGCGCGAGCTTCTTCGGTGGCGATGAAGGGGGTGCCGATATAGGCCATGTCGGCGCCCATCGCCTGCGCCGCCAGGACCGCACCGCCATTGGCGATCGCGCCGGCCAGCAGCAGGGGCCCGTCGAACCATTCACGGATTTCCTGGACAAGCGCGAAAGGTGAAAGCGTGCCCGCGTGGCCGCCGGCGCCCGCTGCCACAGCGATCAGCCCGTCTGCGCCCTTGCGGATCGCCGAGTTGGCATGGCGGTTGTTGATGACATCGTGGAGCACGATGCCGCCATAGGAATGCACGGCGGCATTGACCTCGGGAACGGCGCCGAGCGAGGAGATGACGACCGGCACCTTGTATTTCACGCAGAGCCTGAGATCGTGCTCAAGGCGCTTGTTCGACATATGGACGATCTGGTTGACGGCGAAGGGGGCTGCTGGTCTGTCGGGATTGGCGGCATTATGGGCGGCGAGATCCTCGGTGATCATTGCCAGCCACTCGTCGAGTTGGCTTTCGGGGCGGGCGTTGAGCGCCGGAAAGGCGCCGATCACTCCTGCCTTGCACTGCGCCAGCGTCAGCGCCGGATGCGAGATGATGAACAGCGGCGAGGCCACGACCGGCAGGCGCAGGTTCTTCGTCAGGATTTCGGGCAGGGCCATGAGATCACCATCAATTGACGTTTACGGAAGCGTCAATTTGATAACAGAGTTCCATCGCGCCGAAAAGGCCACCCAACTGGGCAGGCTACCGATTTCGCGATTTTCGGATATTCTGAAAGGCAGCGTTTTCCCCTGCCGATCGGCCGGGCGGCGCGCCGGAGGCTTGCGGTTTGGCGCTGTTGCCGCTACCGGATTTTGTTAGGCATTTGTAAAGATTTGAGCGGAATGCCGGTTTCAAGAGTGAAGGATCGCACGTGAGCGGATTAGAAACGGCCATCAGAACTGCGCTTGGCAATTCCGATCGCGACAATCCCGAGATCCGCGCCAGAATCTATCAGTCTGCCCGCCAGGCGCTGGAAGCGGGGCTGCGCAAGCAGGACATCACCGACCGCGAGGCGATCGCCCATCACCGCCACCGCCTGGAAACCACGATCCACATGATCGAGGCCGAGGAGCGCGAGCGCATGCATCCGCGCCAGGGGCCGCCGGAAGTGCCGGTTCCGCCGGTCGTCGATGTTCCCGAGCCCGTCCATCACCAGGTTGAGCCGGAAGCCCCGGCGCCGGAACTCGCTGGCGAGACCCGCTATGCCGAAGAGCCGCGCCGCGCCTATGACGAGGCCAGCCTCGATGGCGTGCATGCCGGCGAGGCCGATCATCTGGGTGCAGCGCCCGCTGCCGAAGAGAGCTTCGCCGCCGAGCGCCGGGCGCCGTCTGCCGCCGCCAATATGGATTTCCGCCCGGAAGGAGCGGCCAAGCGCCGCAAGCCGCGCAAGATCTTCTCGCGCCTGCTCGTCTGGTGCGTGCTGATCGCCTTCGTCGGCACCGGCGCCTGGTGGGCGCACAAGTCCGGCCTGCTCTTGACGGCGCAGGAGCGTGACACCAGCGTCGCCAATCCGCCGGCGAGCACCCAGCCCGAAGATTTCGACGGCAGCGACAGCCAAACCGCCGACAATAACAATAATGCCGGTACGCACACCGATCAGCCGGTGACGATCGACCCGCAGAACAGCTTCTCGGCTGCCTGGATCGAAGTCTTCAAGGCCTCGGATGCCGGCAAGATCGAGAACGGTGCCCAGGCGCGCACCGAAAACATCACCGAAAATGACGAGGCGGCCGTCCGCCTGATCTCGCAGAGCAACGGCGCCGATGGCAATATCGCCATTCCTGTCGCCGCCGATGTACTACAGCAGCTGGCGGGCAAGTCCTCGACCATCGCCATTACCCTACAGTCGACGAGCGATGAGCCGACGCAGATCACCGTCGAGTGCAATTTCCAGACGCTCGGCAATTGCGCCCGCCATCGCTTCAGTGTCACGCGTGAGAAGTCGGATGTGCTGGTTCAGGTGAATTTCGACCGTTCGCTGGCGCCGAGCTCTGCCGGCAAGCTGCTGATCAACAGCGATGTCGACGGCAAGGCTCGCGGCATCAACCTCTACGCCGTCCGCATCCTGCCGGGCCAATAAGCCGACGCGTCAGGTGCCGGGTGCCTGGCTGAGCAGAATCGAGAGGTCCTGCGGCGTATCCTCGACGATGCCGTCGAAACCGCAGCTTTCGCGCACGATCAATGCTGGAGCGCCATTGGTCAGTTTCAGGCCGACGATGACGTTGTTGTAGCCATCCCAGATTTGCGGCGCCGGTTTGTAGCGCCGTTCCCAGCGCGCTTCGATCACGGGTGCCGCAAGCGGCTTGCCTGATAGTACCTGCTCGATTTCCAGGCGGAACAGCGCATCCTTCTGCTCGGGACGCGCCTGATAGCCGACGACCTTGGCGCGGACGATCGCATCCGAGCGGTAGAGCACGCTGTAATCGACATCCTGCAGCAGCACGCAGGCCTGCGCCTCAGCCGCCAGCCCCATCATCACGAGTAGTCCGCCGATTACAGCCGCAGGCCGCATCTTCACTCCTATTTCAGAAAGCCCGGACCCCAGCCGATGATCTTCTCATCCAGCTCGCCGATCGCCTTCTCGTCCTTGCCGTCATAATCCATCGTCTTCAGCATGTGACGGATGAGATTGAGACGGGCGCGCCGCTTGTCGTTGGCGCGGATGACGGTCCAGGGCGCTGCGTCCGTATGCGTTGCCTTCAGCATCCGGTCGCGCTTGTCGCTGTAGTCGCCCCATTTCGTCAGTGCCGCGATATCCATGGAAGATAGCTTCCAAACCTTGAGCGGATCGTGCCGCCGGTCATGAAAGCGCTTCAGCTGCATTTCGCGGCCGATATCGAGGTAGAACTTGAAGAGATAGATGCCCTCATGGGCGATGACCTTTTCGAGCAGCGGCGCCTGCTCGAGAAAATCCTCGTATTGCTTCGGTGTGCAGAAGCCCATGACCGGCTCGACGCCGGCGCGGTTATACCAGGAACGGTCGAAGAGCACGAATTCACCGGCCGTTGGAAACTGCGCGATATAGCGCTGGAAATACCACTGCCCGAGCTCGCGGTCGTTCGGCTTGGCGAGCGCGACGACACGCGCAAGGCGGGGGTTCATCTTGCCGGAGGAGGCCGAGATCGCGCCGCCCTTGCCGGCCGCATCGCGTCCCTCGAACACCGCCATGACGCGCTTGCCGGTCGCCTGCAGCCAGAACTGCACCTTGACGAGCTCCACCTGAAGCTTATCGAGGTCTTCGAGATACTCTTCTTCCTTCAGCTTCTTCTTGTAGGGAAAGTCGCCGGATTCGAGTGCCTTTTCGTCGATCCAGGCAGGCAGCACCGGATCGTCCACATCGAAGACGCGCTTCTTGCCTCTGATATCCAGTTCGACTGCGCGGCTCTCGACATCTTCGGCCATCATTTCCTCCCGGCGCTTCGGCTTCTGAGCAGGCGATCATATTTCGCGTTAAAAATCAAATTGCTCGCCGCGGTATGAAAATAGTTGTGTGTTTCCACTGCGGCTTTTTCGCTTGGTGGAAGCAGTCGAAAACTTCTGTCATGAATCACGGCTATCAGGCAAAGTTTGAAGCAATGATTGCGACTGAAAGCCGGGCGAGGGGCAAGTGGAAGAGGAAATGCCGTGGACATCGGGGCTGATGGCCCGCATCAGGCAGGAACGCCCCGTGCTTCTCGCCGCTCTGGTCATCGGGCTGGTGGCGCTGGTCTCGGGGATGAACAAATGGGGCGTGCTGGCGCTTGTCATCCTGATGCTGCTGGTCGTCGTCATGAATGCCGAACCGGCAGTGCAGGCCAAGCTTGCCGAAATTCCTGAGCCTGAGCCGGAAGCGCCGAAGAGCCGCTTGCCTGAAGTGGCCGCCACGCTTGCCGGGCTCGATATCCCCGTCATGGTTCTCTCCGGCGATGCCTCGGTGCTGTTCCAGAACCGCGCGGCCGAAAAGGCCTTCGGCGAGATGATCATCGGTGCGCATCTTTCGGCGCGCCTGCGCTCGCCCGGCATTCTCGACATGGTGCGCGAAACGATCGCCACCAATGCGCCGAACCAGATCGAGCATTCCGAGCGGCTTCCTTCCGAACGGGTCTATATCGTCCGCAGCGCCCCGATCGATCTCGGCGAGGGGGAGGGTGGCGAGCGTTTCTTCATGCTCTCCTTCCGCGATATCTCGGAAGTCCGCCGCATCGACCGTATGCGCTCGGATTTCGTCGCCAATGCCAGCCACGAGCTGCGCACGCCGCTCGCCTCGCTGCGCGGCTTCATCGAGACTATCCAAGGTCCGGCCAAGAACGATGCCAAGGCGCAGGAACGCTTCCTTGGCATCATGTTCGACCAGACGACCCGCATGAGCCGTCTCGTGGACGATTTGCTGTCGCTGTCGCGGCTTGAGTTGAAGTCGCATATCGCGCCCGATGAAAAGGTCGATCTCGTGCCGCTGCTCGGCCATGTCCGGGATTCCCTGCAGCCGCTGGCGAAGGATGTCGGCGTCGAGATCAATCTCAATCTGCCGGAAGGCCGGGCGGAGGTGTTGGGTGACCGCGACGAACTGGTGCAGGTCTTCGAAAACCTGATCGAGAACGCCTGCAAATACGGCCAGGAAGGCAAGACGGTCGACGTCTCGATCAAGAACGGCCAGGGCCAGCCTGTCGAAGTCACCGTCGCGGACCGCGGACCCGGCATCCCCGCCGAGCATGTGCCGCGCCTTACCGAGCGCTTCTACCGCGTCAATATCGAGGACAGCCGCTCGAAAAAGGGCACCGGTCTGGGGCTTGCCATCGTCAAGCATATCCTAACCCGCCATCGTGCACGGCTGATCGTTAAGTCCGAGGTTGGCAAGGGAACGGCCTTTACCGTGCGGTTTTGACATAAAGCCGCAACACACCCATTACATCGAAAAATTTTATCTATGAATTTCAGTATTTTAGACTGTCACAAATGTTTCATCAAAGTGACATAAAAGCTCTGTGCATCAGGGGCTAAAGAGTGGCTGCCGATGAAAAAAGGCAATGCGAGGGCCCTGGGGGGCCTGCCCACACAAAGCCCAATGCCGGGAGATTTTTCTGATGAACACGCTTAAACTCACCGTTGCCGCTCTCGCCGCAACCGTTGCTTTTGCAGGCGCTGCAGCCGCTCGCGACCAGATCCAGGTTGCCGGCTCGTCCACCGTTCTGCCTTACGCCAAGATCGTTGCCGAGTCCTTCGGCGAAACCTTCACCAACTTCAAGACGCCGGTTGTTGAATCCGGCGGCACGGGCGCTGGCCTCAAGGAATTCTGCAAGGGCGTCGGCGAAGACACGATCGACGTTGCCAACGCTTCGCGTCCGATCAACAAGAACGAAATGGAAGCCTGCAAGGCTGCGGGCGTAACGGACATCCAGGAAGTCAAGATCGGTTATGATGGTATCGTCTTCGCAACCGACGCTTCCAACCCCGACGTCGCTTACGTTCCGGAAGACCTCTACAAGGCTCTGGCCGCTCAGGTCGTCGTTGACGGCAAGCTCGTTGCCAACCCCTACAAGAAGTGGTCGGAAGTCAACCCGAAGCTCCCGGCTGTTGATATCGCTGCCTACATCCCGGGCGAAAAGCACGGCACCCGCGAAGTCTTCGAACTGAACGTTCTCGCTGCAGGCTGCAAGGCTTCGGGCGCTCAGGAAGTTATCGCCAAGGAAATCACCGACAAGGCTGCTCAGGCCAAGGCTTGTGTTGCAGTCCGTAAGGACGGCGCTGCAGTCGACATCGACGGCGACTATCCGGAAACGCTGGCACGCATCGCTGCCAACAAGACCGGCGTTGGCGTCTTCGGTCTCTCCTTCTACGAAAACAACGCTGACAAGCTCAAGGTCGCGACCATGAGCGGCATCGTTCCGTCGACCGAGACCATCTCGAACGGCACCTACCCGGTTTCCCGCCCGCTGTTCTTCTACGTCAAGAAGGCACATCTCGGCGCCGTCCCGGGCCTGAAGGAATACGTCAACTTCTTCGTATCCGACCAGATGATCGGCCCTGACAGCCCGCTCGTCGAATACGGCCTGGTTGCTGCTCCGGACGCCGAGCGCGAAGAAATCCGCAAGGCCGTCGAAGCCGAAAAGACCATGTAATGCATAAGCCGGCGCGGCATCAGGGGGTGCCGCGCCGGTTTTCTAATGACAGTACCCTTGCCGCTGCATGGCAAGGTTTTGAGTTTGTCCATGATTGGGAAGCTGTGCGGGGACATCGCCGCATATGCTCTTGGGGCTGAGCGCCTGGGGACGTAAAGAATGAGCACATCCATTATACTCTTGTGTCTCGTGGTGTTCGGCGCGCTGGCCTATGTGGCCGCCCGCAGCCGTGCCACGGCGCTTGCCGGGGGCAAGTCTTCCGCGCTGCATTCGCGGCCGGGTTACTACGGCGCCTATGCCGCCATCTGGGCCGTCCTTCCGGCCCTCGTCGTTCTCTGTGTCTGGCTCGCCGCCAGCCCGGGCATCATCGAATCCACCGTCCGCAACGCCTTCCCTGAAGATGTGAAGGCCAAGAGTGCTGCCGAGCAGGACTTGAGCTACAGCATGGTCGCCACTATCGGCCGCGGGTTCAATCTGCTGACGGCTGACGAGCTCACCGCGCTCGGTGCCGACACCAAGGCCGTCCAGGCCAAGCTCAACGAAAAGGGCGTTCCGCTCGCCGGCGAGCCGCAGCCCTACATGCTGGACGCCGCCAAGCTGCTGAACGCCGAAAGCGCTGGCAGCCGCCTGATCATGAGCGCCATCGTGCTGGTGCTTGCCGTTGCCGGTGCGCTCTATGCGCTGCGCGGCATCACGCCCCGCTTCCGCGCCCGTAACCGCGTCGAGCGCGTCATGCTCTGGGGTCTGCTCCTGGCATCCTCGATCGCCATTCTGACGACGATCGGCATCGTTCTGTCGATGCTGTCGGAAGCCCTGCGCTTCTTCGCCAGCGTCCCACCGCTCGAATTCTTCTTCGGCACCGTCTGGGATCCGCGCTTTGCCGGCGCCGGCAGCTCGTCGGAAGGCCAGTTCGGTCTCATCCCGCTGCTGCTCGGCACGCTCTATATCGGCTTCGTCGCCATGCTGGTCGCCGTTCCGGTCGGCCTGTTTGCGGCGATCTACATGGCCGAATATGCCTCGCCGAAGCTTCGCTCGCTGGCAAAGCCGCTGCTCGAAGTTCTGGCCGGTATCCCGACCATCGTCTACGGCTTCTTCGCCCTCGTCACCGTCGGCCCGTTCCTGCGCGATCTTTCCTCGCAGGTCAGCGGCCTCCTGACGGGCAACTACACGAACTTCATCCAGGCACAGAGCGTTCTGACCGCCGGTATCGTCATGGGCATCATGCTGATCCCATACGTCTCCTCGCTGTCGGACGACATCATCACCGCCGTGCCACGTGCCCTGCGTGACGGTTCGCTCGGCCTCGGTGCCACGCGCTCCGAAACCATCAAGAAGGTAGTGCTTCCCGCTGCTCTCCCGGGCATCGTCGGCGCACTGCTGATGACCGCCTCGCGCGCCATCGGCGAAACCATGATCGTCGTGCTTGCAGCCGGTGTTGCCGCCCGCATGCAGATCAATCCGTTCGAGCCGATGACCACTGTGACCGTCAAGATCGTCAACCAGCTGACGGGTGACCTTGAATTCACCTCGCCGCAGACGCTCGTCGCCTTCGCGCTCGGCATCACGCTCTTCCTGATCACGCTTTGCCTCAATATCTACGCGCTCTACATCGTGCGCAAATACCGGGAGCAGTACGAATGACGAATATCGCTTCTCCGGTTTCCGGCACTCTCGTATCCAAGGCGCCTGCGCGCCGGGACATCGGCATCAAGCGCCGCTATGCCGCCGAACGCCGCTTCCAGGCCTATGGCATTGCCGCAATCTCCTTCGGCTTGATCTTCCTGGTCATCCTGCTGTCGACGGTCATCCGTCAGGGCTACACGGCCTTCCAGCAGACCGCGATCTCGCTGCCGATCGAGTTCACCGAAAAGACGATCGATCCGAGCAACAAGCGCGCGACCGATCCGTCCGTCCTGATCGCCGCCAATTACGGCGCCCTGCTGCGTGACGCCATCGTCAAGCAGCTCAACATCAACGCATCGAGCCGTCCCGACGTGCGCGATGCCTCGGCGATGCTCTCCAAGGGCGCTCCGATCCAGCTGCGCGACATGGTCGTCGCCGACCCGTCGATCATCGGCAAGACGATCAACGTCACGGTTCTGGCCGACGCCAATGTCGACAGCGCCAACAAGGGCCAGATCGATCTGAGCGTCGATGAGAAGAACCGCAAGGTCAACGACAAGCAGGTTGGCTGGATGAACGAACTGAAGTCGAGCGGCGCTCTCTTCAAGCAGTTCAACACGGGCCTCTTCGTCAACGGCAATTCCAGCCGTCCTGAAGCCGCCGGCCTCGGCGTTGCCCTCATCGGCTCGCTCTATCTGATGGCGATCGTTCTTGTGCTGTCGCTGCCGATCGGTGTCGCCGCCTCGATCTATCTCGAGGAATTCGCACCGAAGAACCGGCTGACGGATCTCATCGAGGTCAACATCAACAACCTGGCTGCGGTTCCCTCGATCGTCTACGGTCTGCTCGGTCTCTCAGTGTTCATCAACTTCATGGGCATGCCGCGCTCGGCCTCGCTGGTCGGCGGTCTGGTGCTCACGCTGATGACGCTGCCGACGATCATCATCGCGACGCGTGCGGCTCTTCGCGCCGTCCCGCCGTCGATCCGCGCGGCCGCTCTCGGTCTCGGCGCCTCGAAGATGCAGATGGTGTTCCACCATGTGCTGCCGCTCGCCATGCCGGGCATCCTGACCGGCACCATCATCGGCCTGGCGCACGCGCTCGGCGAAACCGCGCCGCTCTTGCTGATCGGCATGGTCGCCTTCGTCGCCAATGCACCGGCCACGCCTCTCGACCCGTCCACGGCGCTCCCCGTCCAGGTCTACATGTGGGCCAACGAAGCCGAACGCGCCTTCGTCGAACGTACGTCGGGTGCCATCATCGTCCTTCTCCTGTTCCTGATCGTCATGAACCTAGGAGCCATCCTCTTGCGCCGTCGCTTTGAGCGCCGCTGGTAAACGGAGTAAAACCCAATGAACATGTTGACAGAAGCAGCAGTTGAAAAGGCTCTGGACCAGAAGATGAACAGCATTCCCTACAAGATGATCGGCCAGGACGTTTCCGTCTATTACGGCGAAAAGCGCGCCCTCTTCGACGTCAAGCTGAACATCCGCGAAAACACCGTTACGGCGCTCATCGGCCCGTCCGGCTGCGGCAAGTCCACCTTCCTGCGCAGCCTGAACCGCATGAACGACACGATCGACAATTGCCGCGTCACCGGCAAGATCACGCTCGATGGCGACGATATCTACGATCCGGATATCGACGTGGTCGAACTGCGCGCCCGCGTCGGCATGGTGTTCCAGAAGCCGAACCCGTTCCCAAAGTCGATCTATGAGAACGTCGCTTACGGCCCGCGCATCCATGGTCTCGCCAAGACCAAGGCCGACATGGACCAGATCGTCGAGACCAGCCTGCAGCGCGCCGGCCTCTGGAACGAGGTCAAGGACCGCGTTCATGAATCCGGCACCGGCCTCTCCGGTGGTCAGCAGCAGCGCCTCTGCATCGCCCGCGCTGTTGCAGTCTCGCCAGAAGTCATCCTGATGGACGAGCCGTGCTCGGCACTCGACCCGATCGCCACCGCAAAGGTCGAGGAACTGATCCACGAGCTGCGCGAAGCCTACACGATCGTCATCGTCACGCACTCCATGCAGCAGGCCGCCCGCGTTTCGCAGCGCACGGCCATGTTCCACCTCGGCAACCTCGTCGAGGAGAACGACACCGACAAGATGTTCACCAATCCGGACGATCCGCGCACCCAGGATTATATCATGGGCCGCTTCGGCTGATCTTTGGCGTCACGACCCCCGATAGACACTCAAGGACTTTCCCCATGGCATCGACACATATTTTTTCTGCGTATGACGAAGACCTGAAGTTCCTCTCGCGCCGCATTTCCGAAATGGGCGGCCTGGCCGAGCAGATGGTTTCCGACGCTGTCCGCGCCCTCGTCAACGGCGACGCGGCGCTGGCGCAGAAGGTCATCTCCGACGACGTGATCCTCGATCACGCCGAGCGCGAGATCAACGACAAGGCGATCGTCACCATCGCCCGCCGCCAGCCGATGGCGTCGGACCTGCGCGAGATCATGGGTTCGATCCGCATCGCCGCAGACCTCGAGCGCGTCGGCGACCTCGGCAAGAACACCGCAAAGCGCGTCATCGCCGTGCAGAGCACCGGCGTTCCGCGCAAGCTCGCCCGTGGCCTGGAGCATCTCTCCGAGCTCGCGCTCGTCCAGCTGAAGGAGGTGCTCGACGTCTACACGACGCGCGCTGCCGACAAGGCGAAGTCGATCCGCGAGCGCGACGAGGAAATCGACGCGATGTACACGTCGCTGTTCCGCGAGCTCCTGACCTACATGATGGAAGATCCGCGCAACATCACCAGCTGCACGCATCTGCTCTTCTGCGCCAAGAACATCGAGCGCATCGGCGACCACGCCACGAACATTGCTGAAACCATCTACTACATGGCGACCGGCGCTCAGCCGGAAGGCGAGCGTCCGAAGGACGACACCGCCAACACCGTCGGCGCGGTAACGGAATAATCATCCGGACCGGGCCTCAGGAGACAGAATAGAATGATCCCGAGAGTTGCAGTCGTTGAAGACGAAGAAGCACTGAGCGTGCTTCTTCGCTACAATCTCGAAGCCGAAGGTTTCGAAGTCGATACCATCCTGCGCGGCGACGAGGCGGAAATCCGCCTTCAGGAGCGCACGCCGGACCTTCTTATCCTCGATTGGATGCTGCCTGGCGTATCAGGCATCGAGCTCTGCCGCCGGCTGCGCATGCGCCCGGAAACCGAGCGCTTGCCGATCATCATGCTGACGGCGCGCGGTGAAGAGAGTGAGCGCGTCCGCGGCCTGTCGACCGGCGCCGACGACTATGTCGTCAAGCCGTTCTCGACGCCCGAGCTCGTTGCCCGCGTCAAGGCGATGCTGCGCCGCGCCAAGCCGGAAGTTCTCTCGACCGTGCTGAAGTGCGGCGATATCGAACTCGACCGCGAAACGCACCGCGTTCACCGCAAGACCCGCGAAGTCCGTCTCGGACCGACCGAGTTCCGCCTCCTGGAGTTTCTGATGTCGTCGCCGGGCCGCGTCTTCTCGCGCTCGCAACTGCTCGACGGCGTCTGGGGTCACGACATCTATGTCGACGAGCGTACCGTCGACGTCCATGTCGGCCGCCTGCGCAAGGCGCTCAACTTCTCGAACATGCAGGATGTCATCCGCACCGTCCGCGGTGCCGGTTATTCCATGGAAGCCTGAGTGATCAAGGAGGCTACGGCCTCCTGACAAGCAGATACAAAAAAACGGGCCGAAAGGCCCGTTTTTCGTTTGTCTTTACCCGGCTCAGTTTGCCCGGGCTGCGGCCCTGCGGCGATCATTGACCGGCTGGTAAGCCAGGCGCTGGTGATAGGTGCAGTAGGGCGAAGAATCCGGGCTTTCGCAGCCGCAGAAATGGAAATCGTCCTTCAGCGGATCGCCGACCGGCCACTTGCAGGTACGCTCGGTCAGTTCCGTCAGGCCGAGACGGCGCGAGATCGGCACGACAACGTTGGAAGCCGGACGATATTCCATCTCCTCCATGACGTCGATTTCGATCTCTTCCTTCAGCATCGTTGCGCCCTGCGGGCGGGCAACGGTGCGGGTCGTCATGCGCGATGCATAGTTCGGAGCGCGCGGTGCCGAAGTCGTGCGCTTCGGAGCTCGTGCCGCCGTCGCATTGCCGCCGGCCTTGGCACGGCCCGGCAGTGCCAGACGGTGAACCTTGCCGATAACGGCATTCCGGCTCACGCCTCCAAGTTGCGCCGCGATCTGGCTCGCGCTCAACCCTTCGGACCACAGTTTCTTGAGTTTCTCGACCCGCTCGTCTGTCCAGTTCATGCCCTGTGTCTCCGCCGTTTAAGCGTTGTGAAGGCAGAATCCTTCACCGTTTGCCCCGGATGAATCCGACACAAGAAACGCTTGACTAATTTTGGTGACTAGTTCCGCCGCATGCAGTCTAGTAATTGAGTTTTAACCTAGTGTGAGGCTGACTCCGTGACAAGAGTCGCGGGAATCCGGATGAATCGAATTTCAAGTTTTCCCCAACTTGCTTCCCCACAGAGTCATTTCTGCAACATTAGCTGTTGATGAAACGCGACATCGCTTGAGCGTCACCCAGAAGCCACGAAAGCCGTAGTTTTGTTGACATTGCAGTGCGAAAAGTAAATAGTGCACAGCGCCGCCGAGAGGCGGCATTTTTAATTTTTCGGACCTGGTTTTTTAGCCGGAGTCCGGTTGCCCATAACGCTGACAGGAGACCGCGCCATGGCTGAAGCCGCGCCGCTATATGATACCTATTCTCGTGCCCCTCTGCGGTTCGAGCGAGGTGAGGGCGTCTGGCTGATTACCGAGACCGGCGAGCGATATCTGGATTTTGGCGCGGGCGTTGCCGTGACCTCCGTTGGCCACAGCCATCCTCACGTTGTCGATGCGCTGAAGGCGCAGGCCGAGAAGGTCTGGCACCTCTCCAATATCTATGAGATCCCCGGTCAGGAAAAGCTCGCCAGGCGGCTGACGGAAGCGACTTTCGCCGACAAGGTGTTCTTCACCAATTCGGGTGCGGAAGCCCTGGAATGCGCGATCAAGACCGCGCGCCGCTACCAGTATTCGAAGGGCCATCCGGAGCGCTTCCATATCATCACCTTCGAAGGCGCCTTCCATGGCCGTACGCTGGCGACGATCGCCGCCGGCGGCCAGGAGAAGTATCTCGAAGGCTTCGGTCCGAAGACCCCCGGTTTCGACCAGGTGCCTTTCGGCGATGTCGAAGCCGTCCGCGCGGCGATCACCGACGCGACGGCAGCCATTCTGATCGAGCCCGTACAGGGCGAGGGCGGTATCCGCCCAGCGACCGTCGAGTTCATGAAGGCGCTGCGCCAGCTTTGCGATGAGCATGGCCTGCTGCTGATCCTCGACGAAGTCCAGACCGGCGTTGGCCGTACCGGCAAGTTCTTCGCCTATGAATGGTCCGGCGTTAGCCCCGACATCATGGCTGTTGCCAAGGGCATCGGCGGCGGTTTCCCGCTCGGAGCCTGCCTTGCAACGGCTGACGCGGCCTCCGGCATGAAGGCCGGCACACATGGCTCGACCTATGGCGGCAATCCGCTCGCCATGGCCGTTGGCAGTGCCGTTCTCGATATCGTGCTCGCCGATGGCTTCCTGCAGCACGTCCGCGACGTGTCGCTGGTCTTCCGCCAGGGCCTGGCGTCGCTGAAGGATCGCTATCCTGACGTGATCGAGGATATCCGCGGCGAAGGCCTGCTGCTCGGCATCAAGGCCGTCGTTCCCTCGAGCGAACTCCTGGCTGCGATCCGTAGCGCGCATCTGCTGGGTGTCCCGGCGGGCGATAACGTCATCCGTCTCCTGCCGCCTCTGGTGGTGACTGCGGAAGAAGCCCGCGAAGGCCTCGCACGCATCGAGCAGGCCGCCGAGAGCATTCGCGCAGCCAAGGCCAAGAAGACGGCTTGAACGGATAGATGCCTTACGAGGCAAACAGGTAAGGACGACATGGCTTCCCCCAAACACTTCCTCGATCTCTCGGCGGTCAGCTCCGCCGATCTGCGCGTCATCATGAATGATGCGATCTCGCGCAAGCAGGCTTTCAAGGCAGGCGCCGGCGACAAGCCGCTCGCCGGCAAGATGCTGGCGATGATCTTCGAAAAGCCGTCCACACGTACCCGCGTCTCCTTCGATGTCGGCATGCGCCAGCTCGGCGGCGAGACACTGTTCCTCTCGGGCACTGAAATGCAGCTCGGCCGCGCCGAGACGATCGGCGACACCGCCAAGGTCCTGTCGCGTTATGTCGATGCGATCATGATCCGCACCACCGAGCATCACCGCATGCTCGAGCTTGCCGAGCATGCCACCGTGCCGGTCATCAACGCGCTGACCGACGATACCCATCCGTGCCAGATCATGGCCGATATCATGACCTTCGAAGAGCATCGCGGCCCGATCAAGGGCAAGACGATCGCCTGGACGGGCGACGGCAACAACGTGCTGCATTCGCTGGTCGAAGGCGCTGCCCGTTTCGGCTATCGCATGAACATGGCCGTACCCCTTGGTTCCGAGCCGAAGGATCACTATCTGAACTGGGCCCGCAATGAGGGCGCCGAAATCCTGCTCAGCCATGATGCCGACCGTGCGGTCGAAGGCGCCGATTGCGTGGTAACCGATACCTGGGTCTCCATGAATCAGGAACATCGGGCTCGCGGTCACAACGTCTTCCAGCCCTATCAGGTCAATCAGGCTTTGATGGCAAAGGCCGGCAAGGATGCATTGTTCATGCATTGCCTGCCCGCCCATCGTGGTGAGGAAGTCACGGACGAAGTGATCGATGGCCCGCAATCCGTGGTCTTCGATGAAGCGGAAAACCGTCTTCATGCGCAGAAGTCGATTCTTGCATGGTGCCTGGGCGCGATCTGAACCATACTGGACGCCACATCCGGCCTGACGGCCTCGTGGCCGCGCGAGCGGAGAGACGCCTTGGTCTGCCGCTCTGAATACTAGGAGTAAGACCATGGCAGAAGCTGCAGCCGCTCTTGGCGAGTTCGATTTCGCCGGTGATGATCATGTTGTCCCGTTTCAGGTTGAAGGTCTGGATGTGCGCGGCCGCGCCGTCCAGCTCGGCCCGATGCTGGACGCCATCCTGGAGCGCCACCACTATCCCGCACCCGTTGCCCGCCTTCTCGCCGAAGTGATCGTGCTGACGGTGCTGCTCGGCACGTCGCTGAAATTCGACGGCAAGTTCACTGTCCAGACGAAGGGCGATGGCCCCGTCGATCTGCTGGTCGCCGATTTCTCGACGCCTGAGAATGTGCGCGCCTATGCGCGCTTCGATCAGGCGCTGCTCGACGAAGCGATCGCCGCCGGCCAGACCGAGCCCGAACAGCTGCTCGGCAGGGGCGTGCTCGCCTTCACGATCGACCAGGGCAAGTTCAGCCAGCCCTATCAGGGCATCGTCGCGCTCGACGGCGCCTCGCTGGAAGAGATTGCCGGCACCTATTTCCGCCAGTCCGAGCAGATCCCGACCCGGGTTCGTCTCGCTGCAGCCGAACTGCTCGACCGTGACGACAGCGGCAAGCCGCGCCATCGCTGGCGGGCAGGCGGCCTCGTCGCCCAGTTCCTGCCGGAAGCGCCGGAGCGCATGCGCCAGCAGGATCTGCACGGTGGCGATGGCGACGAGAGCGGCCAGCCGCTGAAGGAAGACGATTCCTGGACCGAGGCACGCACGATGGTGGAAACCATCGATGCCGACGAGCTGACCGACCCGCAGGTCGGAACCGAGCGTCTGCTCTTCCGCCTCTTCCACGAGCGCGGCGTGCGCGTCTATGACGCCAAGGAGGTCTTCGACCGCTGCAGCTGTTCGCGCGACAAGATCAAGGGCGTGCTGAAGGGCTTCTCGGCAGACGAGATCAAGGCGAGCCAGGAGAATGGCGAAATCGCGGTCACCTGCGAGTTCTGCTCGACGACCTACCGCTTCGAGCCTGCCGAACTTCAGCCAGCCGAATAACGGTCAGTTCAGCACTCTGAGCAGGCCGGGTGAATCCAGGGAGAAGGCGGGTATCTCGACATCGAAGAGCTCGCCTTCATCCGTCTCCATCTGGTAATGGCCGAACATCAGCCCCGATGGCGTATCGAGCGGGCATCCCGATGAGTATTCATAGGTATCGCCGGGCTCCAGCCGCGGCTGCTCGCCAACCACGCCCGGTCCCGTCACTTCGTCAACCACGCCGTTCTGATCCGTTATGTTCCAGTAACGGTTGACGAGTTTTACAGAGAGCTCGGAATTGTTGCTGATGACGATGCGATATCCCCAGACATAGCGGTCATCGTCCGGATCGGATTGCTCCTCCAGATAAAACGGCTCGACGACAACTTCTATATCTCGTGTGAGGGCGCGATACATGCCTTACACCTTAGTCAGGATATGTTACTCGTATCTTATACCCGGCCTTGTCCGTCAAGAAATGAGGCGGGAAGTCGAGCTTTCAACGCTATTGAAAACGGTGTTTTTACATTAATCATTAATTCGGGGGCAAATTTGACACTGCCGTCAACCTGGTCTGGCGCGCTTTATGGATAGCACTTCAGGCAAGCAAACCAATCGCGCCAGTTTTACTTTGTTGCGATCTTTCCCTGAACACCCGCTCGCCGAAGCGGTTCGCAGGCGCGTCGCCCGCGGGCGGGACTCGCTGGGTTTTTTCCTTGGACCGGCCGAGCGGCGTACCGCACTTTTCAAGCGGTCAATCAATCTGGATCGCTTGATTGCCATCCAGTGCAAGGGCCGCATCGTTGGACACGCAACTTTTTCCGTGGCGGGCAAGGGGCCCTTTTCGCCGACGGCGCGGGATTTCCAGGCAGAATATGGATCGCTGCAGGGATTGCTGCGCTTCCTCGCCTTTTGCCTCACGGAGCCCCGTCTGGCCGCTGGCGAACTCTATCTCTACACGCTGAAGGTTGATGCCAAGCTTCGCGGCCAAGGCGGCGGAACAATGCTCCTGGAAGCTGTCGCTGCGGCAGCCGCGGAAAGCGGTTGCGATACCGTCACACTCCAGGTCGCCGGGCATAATCCGGCCGTTTCGACATATCGCCGAAACGGCTTTGTCGTCAGCAGGCGCCTCAGGCTGGGGCCGCTGCGCCTGCTTTTCCCGTTTGCGGATGTGCTGACGATGAAGCGCGTCCTGCGCTAGGCAGGACCGCTCACGCCTTCACTTTCGACAGAGCCTGCGCGAAGTCTTCCAGCAGGTCGTCCGTGTCTTCGATGCCAGCCGAGAGGCGAACGGTGCCTGCCGAAATGCCGAGTTCGGCGCGCGCCTCGTCCGACAGGTTCTTGTGCGTCGTCGTTGCCGGATGGGTGATCAGGCTGCGGGTGTCGCCGAGATTGTTGGAGATCGTCACGACGTCGAGCGCGTTCTGCAGCTTGAAGGCGGCTTCCTTGCCGCCCTTCAGCTCGAAGCAGACCAGCGTCGAGCCACCGGTCATCTGCTTGGCGATGATATCGGCCTGCGGATGGTCCTTGCGGCCCGGATAGATCACGCGGGCGACCTGCTTCTGCTCCGCCAGGAAGTCGGCGATCTTCGAGGCGTTCTTCGTCTGCTGGGCGACGCGCAGCGGCAGGGTCTCGATGCCCTTCAGCAGCGTCCAGGCATTGAACGGCGACATTGCCGGGCCGGTGTGGCGGAAATAATCGTGCAGGTTCTCGTCGATCCACTGCTTGTCGGAGAGAACGACGCCGCCGAGGCAGCGGCCCTGACCATCGATATGCTTGGTCGCCGAATAGATGACGATATGGGCGCCGAGCTCCAGCGGCTTCTGGAAGAGCGGCGTCGCAAAGACGTTGTCGACAACAACCTTGGCGCCGATCTGGTTGGCGAGCTTGGCAACGCCGGCGATATCGACGATCTCGAGCGTCGGGTTCGTCGGGCTCTCCAGGAAGAACACCTTGGTCTTCGGGGTGATCGCCTTTTCCCAGTTTTCCAGGTGGCGGCCGTCGACCAGCGTGCATTCGATGCCGTATTTCGGTGCCAGCGTCTCGACCACCCAGCGGCAGGAGCCGAACAGGGCGCGGGCCGCAACGATATGATCGCCGGCCTTCAGCTGGCAGAGGATCGCCGCGGTAACGGCAGCCATGCCGGAGGCCGTGGCGCGCGCATCTTCAGCGCCCTCGAGCGCGCACATGCGCTTTTCGAACATGTCGTTGGTGGGGCTGCCGTAGCGGGCATAGATGAAGCCGTCGGTCTCGCCCTTGAAGCGCGCTTCCGCCGCCTCGGACGTGTCATAGACGAAGCCTTGCGTCAGGTAGATCGCTTCCGACATCTCGCCATATTGCGAGCGCAGAGTGCCTCCGTGAACGAGTTGGGTTGCAGGGCGCCAGGACTTGCTCATGCCATCACCTCAAAAACAAAAAAACCGGCCGCAAATGCAGACCGGTTTCACACCCGGTCTTTTTAGCCACTTGTTTAACGTGGCTGCAAGCCGACCGGCCAAATCACCACGGGATAAAGCTGCAATACTGCCGTTAGCTTCTTGCGTCAATTCCCTGTATTTGGTTTTGTCGGCCACGAACTATGGATGGAGCATGATGGCTCGCGAAACTGGAATTTTGGCCGATCGTGCCATTGCTGCGTTGTTTGAAGCCGGCCGCCTCGTGTCGGAGCGGGAGCTTGATCGCGATCAGATCCAGCCGGCGAGCCTGGATCTGCGTCTCGGCGCCAAGGCTTTCCGGGTCCGCGCCAGCTTCATGCCGGGTCCCTCGCATCTGGTGGCCGACAAGCTCGATCGCCTCAGTCTGCACGTCATCGATCTCTCGGAAGGCGCGGTTCTCGAAACCGGCTGCGTCTACATCGTTCCGCTGATGGAGCGCCTCGACCTGCCATCGGATATGTCGGCCTCGGCCAATCCGAAGAGCTCGACCGGCCGTCTCGATATCTTCACCCGAGTCATCACCGATTACGCCCAGGAATTCGACAAGATCCCGGCCGGCTATTCCGGGCCGCTCTATCTCGAGATATCGCCGCGCACTTTCCCGATCGTCGTGCGCCGCGGCTCGCGCCTGTCGCAGATCCGCTTCCGCGTCGGCCACTCCATCTTGGGTGAGCCGGAGCTGCAGGCCCTGCACGACGCCGAAACGCTGGTCGCCAGCAGCAAGCCGAACGTCTCGGGCGGTGGCATTGCGCTGTCGATCGATCTCACCGGCGACAAGGAAGGCCTGATCGGCTACCGCGGCAAGCACCACACGGCTGTCGTCGATGTCGACAAGAAGGCCCAGCACGATATCTTCGATTTCTGGGAGCCGCTCTATAGTCGCGGCCGCAACGAGCTGATCCTCGATCCGGACGAATTCTACATCCTCGTCTCCCGCGAAGCCGTCCACGTCCCGCCGCATTATGCGGCCGAGATGACCCCCTTCGACCCGCTGGTCGGCGAATTCCGCGTCCACTACGCCGGCTTCTTCGATCCGGGCTTCGGCCATGCACCCGCCGGCGGCCGCGGCAGCCGTGCCGTCCTCGAGGTCCGCAGCCACGAAGTCCCCTTCATCCTCGAAGACGGCCAGATCGTCGGCCGCCTCATCTACGAGCACATGCTGGAAAAGCCCGTCAGCCTCTACGGCTCCGGCCTCGGCTCCAACTACCAAGCCCAGGGCCTAAAGCTCTCGAAACACTTCCGCATCTGACCGCCTTGACACCGCCTCCCATCTGTTGGAAGGCTGGTGCCGCGCGGGTGTAGCTCAATGGTAGAGCAGCAGCTTCCCAAGCTGAATACGAGGGTTCGATTCCCTTCACCCGCTCCAGTTGGCGTTTTGCGCCAATAACTACGAAAGCCATCGCTTTACTGAAAATATGGACGTTGGCTTGGTCTTCTCGGCGTCTATCTCCGAGAGAAGCGCAATGGTCTTTTCAACATTATCGAGCGGCAGTTTCAGAATAATATCTATATCTCGGTCCCACCATCTGAGGCGAAGAAGGTCTCTGATGGTCTGATGATCAAAGCGGTATCGTATAATCTTGGCAGGGTTTCCTGCAACAATCGCGTATGGCGGCACATCTTTGGTTACGACTGCCCCGGCTCCAACTACGGCACCATCGCCGATCGTGATGCCTTTCAATACTAAGCTTGACGCACCAAACCAAACATCGCTACCGACAACTATTTTATTCGAGCGTTTTCTGTTCTTTGGTGTTTTATTGGGGATAGTTTCGGCGCCTTGAACTACCGGGTCATCTGGAAACCACTTCTTAGATATCCGAAAGAAGCTCGTTGAAACATAGTGTATTGGATGTTCGACACCGCCAATCTGACAGTTGCGCGCGAATGTGACGAATTTGCCAATTGTGACGCTGTCAAAGATGCACGTGTTTGCGTTGATAAAGCAATACCGACCGATGCTGTCGGCCATCACCACGCAGCCGGGACCAACGTGAATGGGGTGCTCGATAGTAGTTTGTGATGTAATATTGACTGATTTAGGAATGGTCGATGTAGCGCTCGCGGTGAATTTTGGGTCTACGTCATCGTCCATCTTTTCGCATCCAGTAAGATCGAGTGCTTGAATGAGTTTTTAGAATAGGGGCCTGTCTATGGCAGCTGATAGCTACTAAATCGAATATCCGAATTCGGCTCTCTGACTGCCGCAGGCGCCACCGCACGATCATTTTCCGGTCCCAAATAACAGCGCTCCAACATTACGGTGTAGCGGGTTCCTAAGACTAGCAAAGAAAGCCACGGGATCTGCGTTGAATTTCTGTAGGTCTTTCTGATTGCCGATAGCCCTGACGAAAGGCCTCACGATCGGCATCAGAGCTCTTCTAGAGAATGGCATAAGCTTCGGTCTTGCTTTTACGCCGTTTGCGCCGCCAAATGAATGAAAGATCGGCGAGTTTAGACTGTGGCCTTTCGGGATCGCCCCCAGTCGCAGGGGGGTCGGTGTCAAACCTCGAATCTCAGAGAAAGCCGTTCTGGTCGCTAGGCGTCGCAAGGATCCATCGGGTTCGACTTTGCTTGAGTATTCTGTTTTACCAAAAGAATAATAGTCGAAAACAAGATATTTCATAAATCGCAGCTTTACTTCGTCGTCAACAGAAAGGCTGGCTGTGGACAGCTCGATCAGTTCAGCTGGCGAAGTTGCCGCGAAAGCAAATCCGCTATGCTGGTAAAAGGCTTGACCGCAGCAAATGACTGGCTTTCCTAAGGCAGCCGCGATGAGCCCGCTTCCTGAATTTATCAGCACAACTTTGTCCGCCAAGTCGATCAGATCTCGGATATGGGCATTGTCGTCAGCGAAGACGACGCCGTTGATCGCAGGCTTGACCGTCTCAAGCGGATGCTTTTTTACAACGACCACGTACTTTCTTGGATCCAACGTTGCTGCAAGTTGCGCTACCCAGTCGTTAAATGTTGCGGCATCCTTGCATGCGCCCGAAAAGTAAACCGTTGCGGTATCTGAAGGTCTTTGCAAAGCAACGAATATCACCTTGCGATCCCCTAGCGGCAAACTCCGGCGAAGATGATCCGCGCCGGTTCGCGGACCGTTGATCTCAAGAGTTTGCTCTTCACGATTGAACGCCTGGAACCAGTCAAGAATAGCCTCTCGGTCGCGATCAGATAGCGGGTGATCCCAAGCGGTGCGGGCATATGAGTCGCTCTCCCCCAAGAAACCTTTGGTATCAAAAAACCAACTGTCCGGCAGTGCGCCGCGATCGTAGGCTATAAATCTAATCCCGGCTGCCTTGACGCCCTGGTAGAGTGAAAGACGGTGGGCATTGCCATATGGATTTAGGAAGAAGACACGGGTGAATCCCTCTGCCTTTACAAAGTCGCTAAGCGAAAGCGCGTCTGCGAACGATCTTTCCGGTATCGAGCGAAACCGACCCAGAGCCGGATATATGTGGCGAAGTGCGCGCGATGGCATGGAGCTCGGATCGACGAGCACAAGTGTCATCTCCGTCGAGTTCATATCCTCCAGCGGAGATATAGAGGTCAGCCCTCGATCGTAGTCGGCCATGCTCTTCGATACGCGCGTTTGGTTGTTTGTGCCTACGTAATCAGCCTCTTCCCTGCGAGGATGCCATAAGTGAACGATTGCAACACCTCGTTGGAAGACGTCTATCCCGTAGAGCGCGTAGAAGGCCCGAAACCCCTCATACTTCAGAATGGAATTGTTCCGAGTATTTAGATAGTAGTCTCTTGGTCTTGGTCCGCGTCGGTAATATGAGCTGAGGCGATGCATCAACTCAAAGTCTTCCGCACCATGTCCGGTGAAACTCTTGTCATGCCCTCCAATCGCCAGCAAGTGATAGCGATTAGCGACAATTGCTGAGATGGCGTAGGTGTGGCTGTCGTAGACTGATCTATCGTGCTTTATGACGCCATCATGCGCCATAAGGTCAGCGAAGTTTCCTTCGCCAGCGGAATGAAGCTCAAGATATCGCCTGGTGAAAGATTGAGTTAAGTATATGCCCGGTAACGCGAAAAAAGCGTAGGCGTTCTCTGGCATTCCTCGCAATCGGCATTCCATCAAGACTCGCTTGTATCCGTCCGTGGACATAAGGAAGTCGATGTCGTGATACACCACCAATGGTGTTCGGGCTTGTTGCGTACCTATATCTCTGGCTGCGCCGATGCTAAACGGTTGTCCCTCGGTCTCAACTCTGACTAACCGAGCTCCATGCTTTTGTGAGACAGTTGCTAATTCATGAGCGCGCTGGACGGATGTACCGTAGTCAACAATGACAAGCTCATAGCCAGCCGGCAACGTTTTTGCAATTCGCTCAATGCGCTCGACTTCATCATAAAGGCTATCTTTTGACAGGCGAACTGGAATGATCGCTGTAATTAGCGGTTCAGTATTTTCTGGCATTGTAACCCCCCGGCTATTACTACCATCGGACCAATCGGTCCTCTGTACGCCTATATGTCGCCAACTAAGGTGGTGCAACGTAAAATTGCCAACGGCGTTTCCGGCCTTGAGAGCTATCTACTCTTCATTAAAGTAAAATTCTTCACTTCTAATGTTCGGACTCCGTTCCCATGTGATGTCGCTTTTGACGACTTTTGCCGGATTTCGTACAGCTACGCTGTGGGCACCTATCTTGTTGGTAGGTACGCTACCAACGCCTAGTACTGACGCATTGCCGAGAGACGCGCCCTTTAAAACCACCGCGCGGTCGGCTATCCAAACATGCTTGCCAATAGTAATGCTTTGAGAAAGGTTAATCCGTTTTTTAGTGTGTGCGTTATAAATCGGGTGACCGTCGGTCGTACGTATAATTATGTCCGACCCAAAGAGGTAGTCGTCACCAATATCGATTTTTGTAGATTCGACGGTGCGAAAAGTTATATTGCTTGTTACGGTGAAATCTATACCTATGATGATTTTGCTGTTCAGTCCGACGGTTATTTTGCCGCTTATTGAGTAGCCTTCAGCAATACTTAACTCGGAATTGCGGCTCATCGTTATCGTGCATTGGGTAGTATTCGCGTTACTTATTATATTTGCGACAGAGTTTCTTTCATTGAAGATTATGCTGCTTGCAGCAAAACGTAAGTTTTCGCCTACGGACAAGCGATTTCCTCGTCATCAACGTAGTCGGCCAATTCTGTGATTCTCAAAACATCCTCCGGAGGCTAAGACTTAGTCGCTGTTTTTGATCATTTTTTTATGAATGGTAAACAACGCCATCCCAACAAGCATCAGCAAAATCCCCGTCTCCAGAACATACCCCTTATCAAGCCCATAAGCCCGGTATTCCGGATAAAACCCCGTCCTGAACCAGATCACGCAATGCACCAGCGGGTTCATCAGAAAGTAATCCGAATAGGGATGCGGCAACTCGTCGGGCAGCATGAAGACGCCTGACAGGATGAAGAGGGGACGGTTGACGATGCTGAAGACCTCTTCGTACCAGGGCCAGCGAACGAACAGGCCGGCATTGATCAGGCCGATGCCGATCGCGATCATCGAGGTCGAGACTGCCGCTTCGATGATCGTCGGCCAATCGACGCTGGGCAGGCCGCCGAGGCCCTCCGCCAGTGTGAACAGTGTCAGCGCCGTCACCACCGCCGTGGTCGAAAACTGCAACACGACGCGTGAGACGATCGCGTCGAAGGGCGCGACGCGCGGGTAGTTCATCAGCGCCTTGTTGGATTTGACGGCCGACGAAACGTAGGATGACAGGTTTACGTAAAACAGGAAGCCGAGATAGCCGGTCGAGATGAACAGCGCGACGCTGCCGCCGAGGGGGGCGTGGCGCTGAGCGAGCGGCGGATGAAACTCAGGAAGACGATATAGGCGAGCGGATCGACGATCGCCCAGATATAGCCGCCAATCTTGTTGCCATAGCGCGTGTTCATCTCGCGGATGATAAGGCTGGCAACGACCCGGAAATGAAGTTTGATGAGGCTCAACGGCTGCTGCTTCCACGATCAGATCGGCTTAGGAAGTAGCCGAAAGCCGTGCGGAGGGCAAGTTCGCCTGAGTGTCTCGGCACGCTTTCCGGTTGCTGATGGGGCTTGAGCGATCGCCGAAAAGTAGCTCTGAAATTGCGATGGGCGGCCGGAGCCGCCCATCGTCTATTAAGGCTCAGCCGATCAGAACTCCGTCCAGTCCGCTTCCTTGCTCTCGCTGGCGGTGCTGCCGCCGCTGAAGGCGCTCATCAGCTTTTGGCCGAGCGCGCGGGCAGGCGAGGCCGCCGGTCTTGCGGTGGCAGAGTTGGCGACGCGGATTGAGGCCGGGCGGGGTTTGGCGGCAGGTGTCGCCGGCTGGATCGGCGCGGGGCGCGAGGCGATCGGACGGGTGGTTACCGATGCCGGGGCTGCCGCGGCGAAGCCGCCGGTGCCGGTCAGGCGGAACTCGGAGAGCAGGTTGTTGAGCGAGGCCGCCTCGGTTGCCAGGCTGTGGCTGGCCGCCGTGCTTTCCTCGACCATGGCGGCATTCTGCTGCGTGCCCTGGTCCATCGTGTTGACAGCCGTGTTGATCTCCTGCAGGCCGGTCGACTGTTCGCGGGCGGCTTCGGCGATCGCGTGGACGTGCTGGTTGATCTCCTGCACCTCGTGAACGATCGCATCGAGCGCCTTGCCGGTCTCGCCGACGAGCGCCACGCCCGTCTGCACATGCGTGCCGGAATTGGTGATCAGCGACTTGATCTCCTTGGCGGCATTGGCCGAGCGCTGGGCGAGTTCACGCACTTCCTGGGCGACGACCGCGAAGCCCTTGCCGGCCTCACCCGCACGCGCGGCTTCGACGCCGGCGTTCAGGGCGAGAAGGTTGGTCTGGAAGGCGATGTCGTCGATGACGCCGATGATGTTGCCGATCTCGACCGACGACTGCTCGATCTGCTGCATGGCATTGACCGCCTTCTGGACGATCTCACCGGATTTTTCGGCGCCGCCTCGCATGCGGGTGACGAGCTGGCTCGCCTCCTGAGCGCGGCGGGCCGCGTCCCTGACCGTCGTGGTGATCTGCTCGAGGGCGGCAGCGGTCTCCTCGACGGAGGCCGCCTGCTGCTCGGTGCGGCGCGACAGCTCGTCGGCCGAAGAGCGGATCTCGTTGGCACCGGCGCCGATCGCGCGGGCATTGGCGCCAACGGCATTCATCGTCTGGTTCAGGCGGCCGACGGAATTGTTGAAGTCGGCGCGCAGACCTTCGAGGTGCTCAGGGAAGGCCTGATCGATCTGCGAGACGAGGTCGCCGGAGGCGAGGCGCTTCAGGCCGTTTGCCAGTTCGTCGACGGTGCGGGCAAGCTCGTTGGCTTCGCGGATCTTTTCCGCTTCGCGCTGGCGGCGTTCGCTGTCGCTGAGATTGCGTTCGCTCTCTGCGCGCGCCTCGATCTGGCGGCGTTCGACGGCATTGTCGCGGAAGACGGCGACGGCTGCCGCCATCTGGCCAACTTCGTCGCTGCGGTCGAGACCGGGTACATCGGCATCGGTCTGGCCCTCGGCAAGCGAGGTCATCCGTTCGCGCAGCCGCATCATCGGCGCAGTGATGCCGATCTGCGCCATGTACACGCCGAGCGCGATGGCTGCGGCGATCGCGGCGGCGATGATCGCAAGGCAGATATTGATGCGCTGGTTGACGGTGACCGAGAGCGCGTCGCCGCCATCGTTCAGCATCGACATCATCGCATCGTTATTGGCCGTCATCTTCGGCGTCAGCGCATTGAGCTTGGCGACCATCATGGCGGAGGCCAGCTGTGCGGCACCCATGTCACCGGCCTTGCCCGCCTCGACGACCTTTGCCGAAAGCGCTTCCATCTCGTCGATGCTTTTCAAGAGCTCACCGATCGCTTCCTTGCGAGCGGGAACGAGGTCCGCCGCCTGCTGCAGGCGATCACGCGCCTGCGGGATCTTGCTCGGGCTGGAGAGCGCCGATTTGAAGGCCGGCGTATCGGGCTTCATATTGGCAAGCGTCGAGGTCTGCAGCACGGAGGATACCAGCGAGGCGCTGGCGCGCGAGCCCTGCATGGCGGCGAGTGCTTCATGGTCGATGAAGGCGCTGTAATTGGCGTCCGCCCGGCGGAATTCGGTGATGATGTAACCCACGCCGGCAATCGTGATCACCCCGAGAAGCGCGATGACGGAGAGGATTTTTGTCCGGATTTTCAGATGTTTGAGCATGGAAAAAGCCCGTTGCATTCGCCGCGGCTTGTTGCTGGCGCGCGGCGAGAGATTGAAATCAATGTTTGAAACTCAGCTGTAATCTGCTGCGTTCTTGCGGCATTCCGAAATACCCTGGAAAGGTCAGACGAGCGCGCATCATGCAGACGGTGTGGGGGCCGGTGTCGTCGCGGCTGATAAGAATCCAGATTGCTTAATGCGCCCCTAACGGCGCGCGGCAAACCACAGAAAAGAGATGCTTGCCGCTACGAAATCGAAAATCGCGGGATCGAAATCTATGCCGCTTTGCGGCTTGGCGCGTGTGGCGTCTTTTCCCAGAAGAACGGATTGCTGCGGAGCTGCCAGACGGCCCGCCAGGCGGCGATCGACAGCATCATCCAGTAGAGCGGCAATGCCAGCCAGCGCAGACGAAGCGCACGCTTTTCCCATGGCGTCATGCGCTTCCGGCCGAGCAGGATGAAAAGAATGTAGCTGGCGATCACGTTGCAGCTGTCCATCACAAGCAACACCCTATGCGCCGGATCCATGACCGCGTCTTGCTGGAAGAGATCGATGATCGAGCTGCCGATGAAGAACAGCATCCAGGGATGGGCAAGAGCCGATAGCAGCATCCCGGCGATCAAAAGCTGGAAGACGACAAACCCGGATATTCCCATCTCGCGCAACAGTTGGGCCGGATCGCGCATCAGCACCAGCCACGTTTGCAGCCAGCCTTTAAACCAACGGGTCCGCTGGTGAAGCCAGGTTTTGGCGGTGGAGGGCGCATCCTCCAGCGTATGGCTGCTAAGAACGCCGCAGCGATAACCCCGACGGTAGAGACGCATACCGAGATCGGCATCCTCGGTAACATTGTGCGGATCCCAGCCCCCGGCGTCTTTTAGGATCTTGGTCTTGAAATGGTTCGAGGTGCCGCCAAGCGGCATCGGCAGCCGTAGCATGGCAAGCACCGGCAGAAGCATGCGAAACAGCGCCGAATATTCGAGCGCGAAGGCGGCTGAGATCCAGGAGTCGCGCGCATTGGCGATGACCAGCGGCGCCTGCAGGCAGACGATGTCATCGGGCGACCTGAGAAAGGTGGCATGGGCCTCGCGCAGCTGATCCGGATGCGGCCTGTCCTCGGCGTCGTAGACCGCCAGGTATTTCCCGCGGGCGGATGTCAGGGCGTAGTTCAGCGCCTTCGGCTTGGTGCGCGGCCGGGCGGCGGGCACCTCGACGATTTCGAAATGCGGGCCGAGATCCTGCGCCTTGAGGGCCGCGATGGTCTCGCGGTCGTCGGCCTCGCAGACGAGCTTGATGTCGAGTTTCGAGACCGGCCAGTTCAACCTCTTGAGACAGGCGGCGAGCTGTTCCGCGACCGCCGCCTCTCGATAGAGCCCGACCATCACGGTGTAGATCGGTAGCGGTCCATTCTCTTCCGCGCGCAGATTGAAGCGCGGGGCGGGCTTTGCCAGCGCCAGAAACCGGATCGCCATGGCCGCGAGATAGAATAGCGAGACGAAGAGGTGGAGAAGAAGCAGAACGTCAGCGCTTGCCAATATGCCGGCAGCAAGCGCGGTCACCGCAACGCCTGCGACAAAACCCTGCTTGCCGAGCAGCACGATGCGCGCGCTCATATCAGGCTCGCGATCAAACAGCGTATTGACGCTCTGCCTGACCCGCCGTTGCGCACCGCGCTCCCAGACCGCCCGGCGCATTTCCGAAGGCGTCGTCACCTGCATGTGCGGGCGAAGGTCCGGCCGCGCCGCGAGCCGCGCCTGTAACGCCGGGATCTGCCGCGCCTGCGGCACGATCACGTTCATGCTTTGCGGCATGTGATGGAGCTTGAGCATCCTGGGATCGAGCAGCTGGCTGTCCAGATTGTCGATATCGTAGATCAGATCGGGATCCAGCGTCTCGACGAAGTCCAGGCGGAGCATGCGCGCCAGTCCGGCATAGTAGTTTTCCGGCAGAAGCCAGCCGGATGCCAGCAGCTGTTCCTCGATCGAGGTGCCGTTGGCGCGTGCAAGCGCCACTGCCTCGGCGATCATCGGCTTGCCGATACCGAGCTCCAGAAGAACGCGCGCTTCCGTGCGGAACAGGTCATCGTCCTCCGCCGCGGCGGAGATAGTCTGGGTATTGCTGCCATGGTTTTCCCGTGCGCCATTGATGGCACCGCCGGGCGCATATTCCCCGATACGCATGACTCTGATACACCGTCACCGAAGCGGCGACGCCCTGCCCCTAACCCGAGGCTGGATAGTAATGGCACAATCCTCAATTGCATCCCTAGCTTTTAAGGGATTCTTCACCTTTCTGCTGTCGCTGGTTGTGCTTTCGCCGTTGAGTGCCGGTGCGCAGCAGCCGTCTGCCGCGTTGCCTCTGCTGTTCGACTCGCGCGAACGCCTTGCCAAGCCGGATCTCTCGGCTCTGGTGCGGCTGCGCTTTTTGACCTCGGTCGATTTTCCGCCGTTCAACTTTACCGATCAGAACGGCAAGCTTGCCGGCTTCAATGTCGATCTGGCCCGCGAGATCTGCAATGAGCTGGAGATTGCCGCGAAATGCGAGATCCAGGCGCTGCCTTTCGCCGATATGACGGAAGCGCTGGCAGCCTCGCAGGGCGACGCCGTCATTGCCGGGCTCGCCGTCTCGCCAGAGCTGCGCAGCCGGTTTACCTTCTCGCGTCCCTATCTGATGCTTCCCGCCCGTTTCGCCCGCAATGACAAGGCCGATATCAAGGGCAATAGCGCCGCGGCGCTCGCTGGAAAGCAGGTCGGCGTCGTCAAGGGAACGGTGCACGAAGCCATGCTCGCCGCCTACTTCCCGGCGATCAAGTCTGTCCCCTTTGATAACAAGGAAGCGCTGTTGACGGCTCTGAAGGATGGCAAGACCGATGCCGCCTTTGCCGATGCGCTGCAGCTATCCTTCTGGGTATCGTCCCAGGCCTCTGCGAAATGCTGCTCGCTCTTCGATGGACCGTACCCGTCGGAACAGTTCCTGGGCGAGGGGATGACCATCATGCTGCGCCGGAATGATGCGATCCTGACGGCGGCGCTCGACCATGCGCTGGCAGCGTTGTCACGCAACGGCCGCCTGCAGGAGATCTACCTGCGCTATTTCCCGAACGGTTTGTATTAGCCCTTGCGGAAGCGGGCGATGGCGCTGCGCTCGATTGCGGCGCAGGTCAGCTTGTCGAGCCCGAGCCGGTCGCGGAGCAGGCTGAGCAGGCGCAGTTCTTCCGCCTTGACCGAAAGATCGGCCGAGGCCACTTCCACGGCGAGCGCATAAGCGGTGTCGTAAAGCTTCGCCGGAAGCGTATCCTTGACGGTCTCCAGCACCACATCCAGCCCTTCCGGCCCGGAGAGCAGCGAGGCGCAATCGCGGGCGATCGGGATCAGTTTCTCATCGTCGAAATCGCGGAACACAGGCAGGAAGCCGATCAGCTGGCCGATACGCTCCATCTCGCGGTCGTTCATCGTGCTGTCGACGGCCGAGGCCATCACCATCACGTAGATCAGGGCATCATGGGCGGAAAGCGGCTTGTTCATTTCGGTCATTTCCTCTGTTCTTCCGAAGTTTAGGAATTGCCCTCAGGCATTACAAGGGATTGTCAAATCGGATCGAGAGGATTGTCTGCAGGCGGATCGGGCGGCGGCGCCACCGGCGCGCCCTTGCGCGGATCGTCGCCGAAGATACCTTTTTTCTCCGTCTTGGCTTTCTCGCCGGCTTCCATCAGCGGCGAGCCGGCAGAAGCCTCGGCCCAGCCGTTTTCGACCAGCCATGCGGACAGATCCTGCGTGCCGATCTTGCAGCTCGCCGTTGCCGTGCCCGACCAGTTGGCGTCGTCGAGATCACAGGTGACCGAGCGCAGCCGCAGGAACAGCCGGAAATTCGTCTTGGCCAGCATGCCGCATGGCCATTCGCTGCCATCCGCATCCTTGCAGGTCTTGTCGTCGGGCGTGGCGATAACGCCTGATAGCGCAAGCTTGCGGTCGCCGAAGGCAAGCACGCCCGCATTCTCGGCAACCGGCCGCGGCAGGACAGCATCTTTCTTCGGTTCCGGCTTCGGCTTCTCGGGCTCGGGCGCTGCGACACGCTCCAGCGGCTTGCCTTCCACCTGTGCCGGATAGAACTGGCTTGCATCATCGACCGGCCGGGCGTTCATGCTGGCCTGCGGATCGGTGGTTGGTGGTGGAGGAGCGTCGCCGCCGCCCGCGTCAGGCGCGGCCGCTTCGCTGGCGACAGCCGATGCATCCGGCCCGGAAAACCGCTCGCGTCCTGCCATCAGCATGCCCATGACGATGGCGATACCCGCAACAGCTGTCAGAAGTGCCGCAGGCCTCATGGAAGATTTTCCTATTGGCTGGCCCAGATGATGCGGGCTATCCAGTCGACATCGGAAAGCTCGATCGTCCGGTTCGGATGCTCGGGATTGAGCGACATCAATTCGATGGAGCGCGGGCTCTGGCGTAAGAGCACCTTCGCCATCACCTCGCCCTCGCGTGTCTTGACGACGACGCGGTCGTTACGGCGAACCTGCGCGCCGGGCTCGACGATCAGCACGTCGCCGTCCCGATAGAGCGGCATCATGCTGTCCCCCTGGACCTCAAGCGCATAGACGCCAGCCTTTTGCGAGGGCGCGGCGGGAAACTCGACGACATCCCAGCCCTGGCCAGCCGGAAAGCCGCCATCGTCGAAAAAGCCGCCGGCGCCCGCCTGCGCAAAGCCGAGAAGGGGAATGGAGCTGCCCTGCGCCGGGAACGATCCATCCGGAAGTCCGGAAAAGCTCGTTGCCGGGCGCATGAAGGTCAGGAACTGCTCCATCGTCGCGCCGGTCGCATCGAGCACTTTGGCGATCGACTCCGTCGATGGCCAACGCAGCCTGCCATCAGCCGAAAGACGTTTGGATTTGTTGAAGGAGGTGGGGTCGAGGCCGGCGCGCCGCGCAAGACCTGACGGCGTCAGGTCGTGCCGCTCGGCAAGCCTGTCGATCGCTCCCCAAATCTGCTCGTGTGACAGCATCGTGCGTGATCCTGCGCGCTGAGCGCTACTCTCCAGTCGGCGCAAAGATTAACGCCAAGCTCACGCATAGTAAAGAGGATAGAGGAATAAAATCCTGTTTTGGATCAGGCGACCATCGCCATGTTGATCTTGCCGAGCTGGATCACCGCCTGTGTGCGGCTGTCGACATTGAGCTTCAACAGGATGGCAGAGACATGCGCCTTGATCGTCGCTTCTGATACGCCGAGTTCATAGGCGATCTGCTTGTTGAGCAGCCCTTCGCCGAGCATGGTCAGTACGCGGCTCTGCTGCGGCGTCAGCGTGTGCAGGCGGTGGATCAGGTCGGCGACGTCAGGATCCTGTTCCTGGCCGTCCCGGTAATTCTCGGGCGTCGCGATATCACCGGCCAGCACCGTCTGGATGCTGCGGCGGATATCATCGATCCCCGATGATTTCGAGATGAAGCCCGAGGCGCCGAGTTCCAGCGCCCGGCGGATGGTCGTCGCGTCGTCGGTGGCAGAGATGATGACGATCGGCAGGCTGGCATATTCCGAGCGCAATGACATCAGCCCGGAGAAACCGCTGACACCCGGCATGGCGAGGTCGAGCAGCATTAGATCGGCATCGGAATGATCGCTGGCTGCGGCCCGGGCCGCGCTGAAATCACCGGCTTCGATGATGCTCTGCTCGCCCTCCATACCTGACACGGCCTGGCGAAGCGCATCCCGGAAAAGCGGGTGGTCATCGGCAATGATGATCGTCTGTTCCTGCATCGATCACTCCCTCCCAAGAGCTCGATCCTGTCCTCCCATGCGCGGCGGCGCCCGCCACACATGTCTCCATCCTTATATGACTATATCAAATCAGGTCTTCTGCGGAAGAGGCGCCGTCTTTTCATCCTCCTGGAATTGCTTCGCCACGCCCATGAAGCTCTTCATCATCTTCTCCATGATGCTGATCGAGCGGTCGATTTCGGCATCAGAGGGCAGCGCCTTGTTGACGATGCTCTTGTTTTCGAGCGCGCTGACCCGGTCCGAGAGACGGTCGAGTTCGTCCTCGTAGGCAGCGCGTTCGTCGGCTGCCATGCGGCAGACCAGCGATCCGTCCTTCTCCTCGCAGAGCGACATGGCGCCCGTCTGCTTGTCGAGGCGCACGAAATGATCGCCGCTGCGTTCGAGCTGGAAACGCGCCGTATCGGGTTCGGCGGCAAGCAGCGTGGCGGGGAAAAGCAGGGTGGCAAGTCCGATTGCGATCGTCTTCATCTGATCATCCTCCGGATTTTCGGTGCGGCTGTCGTTTTTCGCCTGCGGGCCGTGGACATCGCCGTCTCTTTGCGGCAAAGCGCTGGCAACCAGGATCAGCCATTCGTGAGGCCATCATGACCGTGACACCGGCGGTTTACAAGATCGTGACGGAAACCCTTTGGCAGCAGGCACGCCAGGACGGCGTCTTCCGCGGCGCCGGGATCGATCTCAACGACGGCTTCATTCACCTCTCGACGGCAGCTCAGGCGCGCCAGACGGCAGCGCTCTATTTCGCCGGACAGGCGGGCCTGATGCTCGTCGCCGCCGAGACGGCAAAACTCGGCGACAAGCTGATCTTCGAACCCTCGCGTGGCGGCGATCTCTTCCCGCATCTCTATGGCGAGCTGCCGCTTTCTGCCGTCATCTGGGAAAAGCCGCTGCTGCTCGACGAGGCAGGCAATCATATCTTTCCGGAGCTTATCTGATGATGGACCTTTTCAAGCAGGCAACGCGCAAAGGCCTCTTCCTTTTCGATCCGGAAACCGCGCATGGCATGTCGATCGCCGGTCTGAAATCCGGCTTGGTTCCAGCCTGCCGCATCCCTGCCGATCCGCGTCTGGCGCAGACCGTCGCCGGCCTCACCTTCGCCAATCCGCTCGGCATGGCCGCTGGCTACGACAAGAATGCCGAAGTGCCGGAAGCGCTGCTGCGGCTCGGCTTCGGCTTCACGGAAATCGGCACGGTCACTCCCAAGCCGCAATCCGGCAATCCGCACCCGCGCATCTTCCGCCTCGTCGAGGACAACGCCGTCATCAACCGCCTGGGCTTCAACAACGAGGGCCATGAGGCCGCATTCCAGCGCCTCGCGCCGATCCGCGGCGATGGCATCATCGGCGTCAATATCGGTGCCAACAAGGATAGCGAGGACCGCATCGGCGACTACGTCACCGGCATCCGTCGCTTCTATTCCGTCGCCCGCTATTTCACCGCCAATATCTCCTCGCCGAACACGCCTGGCCTGCGCGACCTGCAGGCGCGTGAAAGCCTCGCCGCGCTGCTGTCGGCAGTTCTCGCCGCTCGCGATGAAGAGGCCACCAAGGCCGGGCGCAAGATCCCGGTGTTCCTGAAGATCGCGCCCGATCTGACGGAGGAGGGCATGGATGATATCGCTGCCGAAGTGCTGTCTCATGCGCTCGACGGTCTGATCGTCTCCAACACCACGCTGGCGCGCGACGGTCTGAAGGATCAGCGGCAGGCGAAGGAAGCGGGCGGCCTTTCCGGCGCGCCGCTCTTTGCCAAGTCGACGGCGGTTCTCGCCCGCATGCGCAAGCGCGTCGGTCAGGAATTGCCGATCATCGGCGTCGGCGGCGTCTCATCGGCCGAAACAGCGCTGGAGAAGATCAAGGCTGGCGCCGATCTCGTCCAGCTCTATTCCTGCATGGTCTATGAGGGACCGGGCCTGCCCGGCGATATCGTCCGCGGCCTTTCAAAGCTCCTCGACCGCGAGAAAGTCTCGTCGATCCGCGAACTCCGCGACACCAGGATGGATTACTGGGCGGCTGCGAAGGTCTGATCGGCCCGCGGCTTCACCAGCATCGCCAGGAAGATGCCGCGAAACAGCAGGAAGGCGTTCATCGCCAGCCACAGGCCGTGATTTCCAAAGAGCGGCACGAAGACCGCGAGCGCTGCCAGATATCCGGCAAAGGACATCAGCATCCGGTTGCGCATGTCCGACGACCACGTGGCGCCGATGAAGACGCCGTCCATCAGGAAGGCGAGCGCCCCGGTCAGGCCGGTGATCGCCGCCCAGGGCATGTAGGTATTGGCGGCGGCGCGAACGTCTTCCGAGGTCGTCAGCACCGAGATCAGCCAGGGACCCGCGGCAAAGAAAAAGGCCGAGACGGCGGCGGCAAGGCCGAAGGACCAGATCGCCGTCAGCTTCAGCCCACGGTCGAAAGCGGGGCGGTGTGCGGCACCGATCGCCCGCCCGGTGATCTGCTCGGCGGCATTGGCGAGGCCATCCAGATAATAGCCGGACAGCAGGAAGAAGTTCATCAGCACCGCATTGGCGGCAAGCGTCACGGCGCCGAAGCTGGTGCCGATCCGGGTCATGATGGCAAAGGAACCGATTAGCACGAAGGTGCGGATCAGGATGTCGCGGTTGAGCGCAAAGAGCTCTGAGAGACGGTGGCGCGAGAAGATCTCGGCGCGCTGCGGCCGGTCGCCCGCCTTGAAACTGCGCAGCACGATCGCGAGACCGGCCAGCGCACCGACGCTTTCGCCGACCATCGTGCCCCAGGCAACGCCCGCCACGCCCCAGTCGAGCTCGAGGCCGAGATAGATGGCGAGCACGATATTGATACCGTTGATCAGGATCTGCAGCGCCAGGCCGATCGTGCCCTGGCCACGGCCCAGCACGAAGCCGAGAATGGCGTAATTGGCAAGGGCTGCGGGTGCGGCGAGAATGCGGATCGAGAAATAGGTGCTGGTCGCCTGCGCCACGCCCGCTTCCGGCCCCATCAGCTTCAGCCCGGCAATGAGAAGCAGCGGCGAAAGACAGAGCAGCGCGAGACCGCAGGCGATCGCCGAGATGAAGGCCCGCCAGAAGACGCCCTGCTGCTCGCGGAGATCATGGCGCCCGAGCGCCTGCGCGGTCAGGCCTGTTGTCGAGGCGCGGAGAAAGTTGAAGCTGCCGAGGATCAGGTCGAACAGCATGGCGCCGATCGCCAGACCCGCCAGCGCATCCGGCTGGCCCATATGGCCGACGACGCCGGTATCGACAAGGCCGAGCAGCGGCGTCGTCATGAAGCCGAGCGTCATCGGAATGGCGATCGACAGCACCAGCCGGTGAGTGACGTCAAATGCCAGTAGATTGCGTTCGCTGGTAGCGCTCATGCCTGCCTCGGATCAGGAGGCAGAATCGCCTCAGTTCGAGAGCACCATGGCCCAATAGGGCCAGTTGTTGGAAGATGGATTATGCGCGACGGCAACGCCGACGCCGCTATAGCGGCCGAGCATGTTTTCCAGATGATGCGGCGAGTTGATCCAGGCCTGGACGATACCGTCGACCGACTTCTGGCCGACGCCGATATTCTCGGCTGCGGGCAGCTGCACGCCGCTCGCCTTCACACGGGCGCCAAAGCTGTCTGTCATGCCCATCAGATGCGCCATCTTGCCGGCGCTTGCCATGCGCTTTGCCTGAAAGATCGCAGCCGCGCTCGCTGCCGGATCGATGCTGAGCGGCGGCAGGCCGTTCTTGGCACGCAGCTGGTTGACGAGGGGCAGGGCCGCCGCCGTCTCGTCCTGGCCGTCAGATGGGGTCGACGACATTTTCGGTGTTGTGGTGCAGCTTGCAACGCCCGCGACGAGCGCCAGACCGGAAAGACGCAGCAGCCCGCGCCGGGAAACGATTGTGAAGGTCATGTTCAGCGGCGATAATTGAAGAGACGGATGATGACGAAGATCGGGATGACGATCGTGGCGCCCAGCAGCAGGTAATCGCCGACGCGGCCGAGAGCCGAGAAGCCGCGGTACCAGATTTCCCGGATGAAATCGCGAATGCCGTAAACGATCTCATAGGGCGTCCAGCCGAAGATCGTCATCACGAAGCCGACGATCAGCGAAACCACCAAGAGCTTCACCAACGTGCGGCCGAGCGAGTCGCCGAGAAACTTGTTCACCTGATCGGACATTCACATCTCCTGTTTGCTCTGAGATACGGTCGCGAATCGCTGCCCGCAAGCCTTTTCCAGAGCCGACGGCTCCGCCTCTGAAATAGGACTTGAGTTTTTTTGTGGCCGCAGCCAAATGCGCGGGCATTCAACGGGTCTCATCATGCAGCAGAGCCAGCTCACTTCAGGCGACGTCATCGCCGACCGCCGCGCCGATTACGCCAAGATGCTCGATGAAGGCGGCGAGCCGGATGCGGCTGCCGAGCTGATGGAGCAGGCGCTGGAGCTCACACCCGGCTGGGCTGCCGGCTGGTACCGGCTGGCGACCTACCGCGAGAAGGCCGGCCATCGCACTCAGGCTGCCGATGCCTACCGGAAAACCCTGGCCCTCGACCCTGACGATATATTCGGCGCAACGCTGAAGCTCGCGCTGCTCGGCGAAACCGAAACCCCGGACCAGCCACCGAGCCGCTATGTCGAGCGGCTCTTCGATGATTATGCCGGCCGCTTCGAGACCTCGCTCGTCGAGAAGCTCGACTATTCCGTGCCGCAGAAGCTTGCCGCCCTCGTCACTTCCACCGGCAGGCATTACACGCTCGCTGTCGATCTCGGCTGCGGCACCGGCCTGCTCGGGCCCGAAATCGCAGGCCAAGTGGCGCGGCTGGAAGGCTACGACCTGTCGCAGAACATGCTGGCCAAGGCCGAGGAGAAACACGTCTATGCGCTTCTGGCGCAAGCCGACCTGTCGCTGGAGCCGGAAGCTTCCGGCATCTTCTCGGGCGAGCCCGAGAACCGTGCCGATCTCGTCACTGCTGCCGATGTGCTGATGTATCTCGGCAATCTCGAAAGCGTCTTCCTGATCACCGCCCGGCTTGCAGCCTCAGGCGCGGACTTTGCCTTGTCGGTCGAGGATGCCGGCGAGGGCGATGGCTTCCATCTGGCGCCGTCGCTGCGCTACGCCCACTCCGAAGCCTATGTGCGCGGTCTCTGCGCCCGCTACGGCTTTGATGTCCTGAAAATCGAGAAAACCACCATTCGCAAAGATGGCGGCAAACCGGTTTCCGGCATTCTTTTCCTTACGCGGCGAAATGGCTGAACGCATCTTTGTTGCGATTTTGAAATAGGTCAGCATTGCTTACATATTTCGCTTGCTCGCACCTGCGAAAAGCCTGATAATTCAGCCCATAGCCGACAAGCGCCGCGATCAGCATGAACGCCTCGGCCCTCTCATCATTGAAAATCCGTCGCGCGGGATTGTCTCCGGCGCTCTTGAACTCGTCTGCCGTTTGGAGATTAGCGACATGACCCAGCTCATCAGTGCCCTCGGTTTCTGGAACACCACCGCCACCCGGCATACCCCGGTCGAGGACGTCCAGGGCATCTTCTCCGGCGCGCTCATTTCGGCTCTCGGCCTCTATGTGCTCGCCAGCGCCGGCCTGCTCACCGGCAGCACCGCCGGTATCGCCTTCCTGCTGCACTATGCCTTCGGCATCAATTTCGGCCTGGCCTTCTTCTTCCTGAACCTGCCGTTCTTCTATCTCTCCTGGAAGCGGCTCGGCGTCGCCTTCACGATCAAGACCTTCATCGCCATCGGCCTCACCTCGGCGCTGACCAGCCTGCAGCCGAAGGTCATGGCGATCGCCACGATCCATCCGGCCTGGGCCGCTCTTCTCGGTGGTCTGCTGCTCGGCTTCGGTCTTCTGGCGCTCTATCGCCACCGCGCCAGCCTCGGCGGCGTCGGCATTCTCGGCATCTACATGCAGGAGCGCTTCGGCATTCGCGCCGGCCTCGTGCAGCTCGCCGTCGATATGTGCGTGCTTGCCGCGGCCTTCTTCGTCACCACGCCGCCGGTTGTCTTCTACTCGGTGCTGGGCGCCGTCGTGCTCAATCTCTTTCTGACGATCAACCATCGCGCCGATCGCTACATCGCTCTGTGAGCGCGCGTGAACAAATCGTAACTTGCCTCATCAATGCTGCAGCGCGAAACTCATCTCGCGCCGGAAATGATGAGGTGACGATATGTCAGAACTGGAAAAGCTTGTCAGACGCCGCATGAAGGAAGAATACGCGAAGGGTGCCTCAGCCGAGGAAATCTCCCAGACCCTCCGCCAGCTCTTCAATGGCGTCGATCCTTCCGCCGAACGGCCGGTCCAGACCGCACCCAAGACGAATTGATGAATGAACCCCTCTTTCCATCCGGAGAGAGGGGCTTGCAGGCTCAGGCGGCCTTTGCCGGCTGGTCGATCGGGTGCTGTGCCCGGAAGCTCACGGCAAGACGGTTCCAGACGTTGATCGTGCCGATCGCAACCGTGATCTTGGTCATCTCTTCTTCGTTGAAATGCGCCTTCAGCGTTTCGAAATCCGCATCCGGAGCGCCCGTCGAAGCGATGTTCGTGACAGTATCGACCCAGCCCAGCAGCGCCCGTTCCCGCGCGTCGTAGACCGGCGATTCACGCCAGACACACATCAGGTTGATCCACTGTTCGGAGAGACCGTCGTGACGCGCTTCCTTCACATGCATGTCGACGCAATAGGCGCAGCCGTTGATCTGCGATGCCCGCAGCTTGATCAGGTGGATGAAGCGGCGCTCAAGGCCCGATGTTTGCACATACTGCTCGAGGGCAACGACGGCCTTGTAGGCATCCTGCGAGGCTTTGGCGAAATTGAAACGGGGTTGCATCGTCATTCTCCTTGGGGGTTGAGGCTCAGCGAGCCGCTGATTTGCGTTCGTGCAATTCCATGAAGGCGCAGCCGCGGGCGGCGATGCCTCCGTCGTCATCGGCGGAAAGATCCGCCAGAATGTCTGCAATCTTCGTCTTGGCGAGCTCGGCCCTGTAGGCGCGCTCGGCCTTCAGCATCGCCGCCGTCACCTGGCACGGCTTGGTGAAATAGCGCTGCGGCAACGGGTTCGGCCCGCGCTGGCGGATTTCGCTGCAGCGGAAGGCGGGTGCAGGGCCTTCGACGGCGAGCACGATATCGAGCAGCGAAATCTCGCCCGGTTCCTTCGCCAGCCGGTATCCGCCCTTCGGCCCGGGCACGGTCTTGACCAGACCGGCGCCCGACAGCGCCTGCATGTGCTTCAGGAGATAGCTGGTCGAGACACCGTGAAATTCCGCAAGGGCGGCGGCCGAAAGCACGCCATCGGCGGACAAGCCGGCGAGAACTGCCACACAGTGAATAGCCTGCTCGACACCGTCGCTGAGTTTCATCGAAACCATCTCCTCAAATCGTGGATAAAAAGTATCCACGATTGACGTCGGAGTCAAGCGGCTTGTGAAACGTGTCGATTTTCAGCCGGGAGACAGTGGTTGCTTGTCGAGCCAGTTGGCGAAATAGCCGGGCCATTGCATCGAGGCGGTGCCGGGCTTGCCCATGCCGAACCCATGTCCGCCATCGGCCAGCCGGTGCAGCTCGACGGGTACATGCGCCTGCTCGCACGCCGCCTGCATGATCAGCGTGTTCTGCGGATCGGAAACCGGATCATCTTCTGCCTGCGCCAGAAACACCGGCGAGCATCGGGCTCTGACATGGTCTTCGACCGACCATTCGGAACTCAGGGCAGGGCTCGGATGACTGCCGATCAGCACCTTGCGCGTCGACGTATGGTCATAGGGCGGCTTCAGGGTGATGACGGGGTAGACGAGGGCCGCGAAGGCGGGCCGCGCCGACAGCGCATCGGCATCGCCGATCGCCGGATAGGAAGCGAAGGCCGACCGCGCCGCCGCCATGCCCAGAAGATGCCCACCCGCCGAAAAGCCCAGGACGCCCAGCCGGTCGGGATCGATCTTGAACTTTCCGGCATTGGCCCGGATCAGCCGCAGCGCCCGCTGCGCATCCTGCAATGGCGCCAGCGGACCGGCCTCCCAGCCCTCGTCCGGCAGCCGGTAGGACAGCACGAAGGCGGTGATGCCACGCGCATTCAGCCAGCGGGCGGCTGGCAGCGCCTCGTTGCGCATCTCGATGCGCTTGTAGCCGCCACCGGCAGCAATCAGAACCGCCATGCCGTTCGGCGAGGCCGGCTGGTAGATGTCGATCTTGGGCACCGCGATGTTGCTGATCGCGCCCTTGGCATTTTCCTCGACATCACCGGAGGGGCCGCCGCCCTCAGGCGGAGTGCCCGGCCAGAGCGTCAGGCTAGCAGCAGCGGGCGCTGCATTCGAGGTCCGGGGAAAAAGGGCGAGGGCGCCCATCGTGGCCAGGATCGCGCGGCGTGTCGGCATCGATGTCTCTCATCTGCGTTGACCGTCAGGCCGCGCCCGGAATGCGGCGAAAATGCAGGCCGCTGGAATGGATAAAAGGCCGCATGTGATCCCACCCCCCTAAATCATCTTGCCAAGCAGCTGCGTCAGGATAGAAAGAACGAAAAATCAGAGGGGAAAATAATGGCCGCACGGACTGCTTTCGCAGGCGCCCTGAACTCTTCGGCGGATCGCCACTCGCTCTTCGATGATGCCCAGGGACTGGTCGCCGGCAGCATGCTGGCGGTGCTCGGCGTCTCGCTGCTCTCGGGCGCAGGCCTTCTGACGGGCGGCACGGCAGGCATGGCATTTCTGTTGCACTACGCCACCGGCTGGAGCTTCGGCCTCTGCTTCTTTGCGGTCAATCTGCCTTTCTACTATCTCGCCTTCCGTCGCCTGGGCCCGGCTTTCACCGTCAAGACTTTTGCCGCCATAGCGCTCACTTCCGCACTGTCGGAAATCGTGCCGCGTTTCATCAGCCTCTCGCATGTCGATCCGATCGTCGGTGCGCTTTTCGGCGGGTTGGTCATCGGCGCTGGCATGCTGGCGCTCTTCCGCCATCGCGCCAGCCTCGGCGGTGTCGGCATTCTGGCGCTCTATATCCAGGAGCGCTTCGGCTGGCGCGCCGGTCTGGTGCAGCTCGGCTTCGATGGCGTCATTCTTGCGCTGTCGTTCTTTGTCGCGAGCCCCTTCATCATCGCCTGCTCGGTGCTTGGCGCGGTAGTTCTGAACCTCACGCTGGCCATCAATCACCGCAAGGACCGCTACATCGCCATGTGAGGCGATGCCCTTCTCTTTCGGTCTGATTTCACTACCTTTATGGCGTGGATCACGTCGACGCCGAAACCAGCATCACCCTGCCTGCCCCTTCATCCGCTGGTTTGCGGAAAAGGGCTGGCGGCCGCGTGCCCATCAGCTGGAATTGCTGGCCCGCGCCGAAGCCGGTGAGAGCACGCTGCTGATTGCGCCGACCGGGGCCGGCAAGACGCTCGCCGGCTTTCTCCCGGCGCTCACTGATCTCACCCGTCGCGGCAAGATCCCGCCCGGCTCGGCCTTCACCGGCATCCACACGCTCTACGTTTCGCCGCTGAAGGCACTCGCCGTCGATATCGAGCGCAACCTGACGAAACCCGTCGAGGAGATGGGCCTGCCCGTCACCATCGAGAACCGCACCGGCGACACGCCGAATGCCAAGCGTCAGCGCCAGAAACTCAATCCGCCCGATATCCTGCTGACGACGCCGGAGCAGGTGGCGCTGCTGCTCGCCAATGGCGAGGCGGAGCGCTTCTTCAAGGACCTGAAATACGTGGTGCTCGACGAGCTTCACTCGCTCGTCACCTCGAAGCGTGGCCACATGCTGTCGCTCGGCATCGCACGGCTGCGCCGGTTGGCTCCGAAGCTGCAGACGATTGGCCTCTCGGCCACCGTCGCCGATCCAATGGACCTGCAGAAATGGCTGGTAGCACAGCAGGAGGGTGAGGAGCGGCATGCCGGTCTGGTTACCGTCGAAGGCGGCGCCAAGCCGGAGATCTCGATCCTGAGAACGGAAGAGCGCATCCCCTGGTCCGGCCATTCCGCCAAATATGCGATCCCCGATGTCTACAGACAGCTCCTCGACCACCAGACAACGCTACTCTTCGTCAATACCCGCTCACAGGCCGAAATGCTCTTCCAGGAGCTCTGGACGATCAACGAGGATAACCTGCCGATCGCCCTGCATCACGGCTCGCTCGATGTCAGCCAGCGGCGCAAGGTGGAGGCGGCGATGGCTGCCAACAAGCTGCGCGCCGTCGTCGCCACCTCGACGCTCGATCTCGGTATCGACTGGGGCGACGTCGATCTTGTCATCCATGTCGGCGCCCCCAAGGGCGCCTCGCGCCTTGCCCAGCGCATCGGCCGCGCCAATCACCGCATGGACGAACCCTCCAAGGCGATCCTTGTCCCCGCCAACCGCTTCGAGGTGATGGAGTGTCAGGCGGCGCTCGACGCCAATTATATCGGCGCGCAGGACACGCCGCCGGTCGGGCAGGGGGCGCTGGATGTGCTCGCCCAGCATGTTCTCGGCATGGCCTGCGCCGCCCCCTTCGACATGCTGCAGCTCTATGACGAGATCGTCAGCGCCTCGCCCTACGCCTCACTCTCTTGGGAGACCTTCGAGCGCATCGTCGATTTCGTCGCCACCGGCGGCTACGCGCTGCGCACCTATGAGCGCTATGCCCGTATCCGCAGGAACAAGGACGGTCTCTGGCGCGTCTCCAATCCGCAGGTCGCCCAGCAATACCGGCTCAATCTCGGCACTATCGTCGAAAGCCCGATGCTGAATCTCAAGATGGTCAAGCGTGGGGAGGGTGGACGGATCGGCCGTGGCGGCGCAGTGCTCGGCAAGATGGAGGAGTATTTCTTCGAGCAGCTCTCTCCCGGCGACACCTTCATCTTCTCCGGCAAGGTGCTGCGTTTCGAGGGTATCCGCGAGAACGAGGCGCTGGCATCGCAAGCCTTCTCGCTCGATCCCAAGATCCCCTCCTACGCCGGAGGCAAGTTTCCGCTCTCGACCTATCTCGCCGATCAGGTCCGCTCGATGATCGCCGATCCCGATCGTTGGGATGATCTGCCGGATCAGGTGCGCGACTGGCTCTCGATCCAGAAGGACAAGTCGATGCTGCCAAAGCGCGACGAGCTCCTGATCGAGACTTTCCCGCGCGGCAGCCGCTGCTACATGGTCGCCTATCCCTTCGAGGGCCGGCTGGCACACCAGACGCTCGGCATGCTCTTGACCCGGCGCTTGGAGCGCGCAGGCGCCAAACCGCTCGGCTTCGTCTGCACCGATTATTCGCTCGGCATCTGGGGTCTGGAGGATCTGGGCGAGATGATCCGCAGCGGCCGGCTCAGTCTCGCCGACCTTTTCGACGAGGACATGCTCGGCGACGATCTCGAAGCCTGGCTCGACGAATCCTTCCTTTTGAAGCGCACCTTCCGCAATTGCGCCGTGATTGCAGGCTTGATCGAGCGCCGTCATCCCGGCAAGGAAAAGAGCGGGCGGCAGGTCACCGTCTCGGCCGATCTGATCTACGACGTGCTGCGCAGCCACGAGCCGGATCACATCCTGCTGCAGGCGACGCGGCAGGACGCGGGCACCGGGCTTTTGGATATTTCACGCCTTGGCGATATGCTGAGACGAATCAAGGGTCACATCACGCATCGCGCGCTGGACCATATTTCGCCGCTCGCCGTGCCTGTCATGCTCGAGATCGGCAAGGAGGCGGTGCCGGGCGAAGCCCATGATGCACTGCTGGCCGAAGCCGCAGACGACCTGATCGCCGAGGCGATGAGCTGAAGATTTAGGATAGAAGACCGCAATGAACCGCCTGGCGCTGGCGCGCGAACTCAACGGACTGGTCCCGATGCCCGGCGTGGAAACGTCGGTCAGTGGCGTCGCCGCCGTTTGCGATCCGCTCGGCGCTCTCTACCTGCCCGACACAGGCGCGCTCGTCGTCTCCGATCTCCACCTGGAGAAAGGCGCCGCCTTCGCCCGCCGCGGCATGATGCTGCCGCCCTACGATACGCTGGCGACGCTCACGGTCCTCTCCGCCGTCATCACCCGCTACGACCCGAAGATCGTCGTCTCGCTCGGCGATAATTTCCATGATCGCGTCGGTTCCGAGCACCTGCCGGATATTTTCCGGACGCTGATCGCCGACATGGCGCGTGGCCGCGAATGGATCTGGATCAACGGCAATCATGACCCTGACGGGACCGTGGATCTGCCCGGCATCTGCGCCGACGAGATCCACTATGCCGGCCTCACCTTCCGGCATGAGCCGAAGGGTGGATTGCAGCAGGGCGAAATCGCCGGCCATCTTCATCCGGCCGCCACCGTCCGTCGCCGCGAAAAATCGATCCGCCGCCCCTGCTTCGCCACCGACGGCGCCCGGCTGCTGATGCCCGCCTTCGGCGTCATGAGCGGTGGGCTCGACCTTGGCCACAAGGCGATGAAGGGGCTCTTCGATCACGCATCACTTGTCGCCCATCTCCTGGGTCGCGACCGCATCTACTCCGTCAGGTTCGGAAACCTGCGCGGGTAACTCCTCTCCCCGAGGGGAGAAGGAAGTCTCAATTACATCCCTGCAACTGCTGCTGATAGTTCGCCGCCATGGTCGCGAATTTTTGTGCCGTCTTCTGCAGCTGACCGTTCGAGCGCCAGTCGCCGCGGCGGTAGCCGGTCGGGCCGGAATAATAGGCGAGGTAGAGGCTGTAGGCGTCGTTGGGCGCAATGCCGGTCGCCTTGCTGTTTTCGGAGTGATACCAGCCGATGAAGTCGATGGCATCGGCAAAGTTGGTGCGGCGGCTGGCCCAGTTGCCTGTGGCGGACTGGTAGTGATCCCAGGTGCCGTTCAGCGCCTGCGAATAGCCATAGGCGGTCGACTGGCGCGTCCAGGGAATGAAGCCGAAGAGTTTCGTGCGCGGCGGGCGGGCATAGGGCTGGAAGCCGGATTCGACATACATCGTCGCCATCAGGATCGGCACCGGGATACCATACTTGGCTTCAGCCTTCTCGGCGGAACGCTGCCAGCTGGTGAAAATGCCGTCGCGCTGGTCGAAGACCGCGCAGATATTCCGGGTCTGACGGGGTGCCGTTGCGCAGCCGGCAACGAGCGCCAGCAGCACCAGGGCGAGAAGTGTACGGATACGCAAAACAGAACCTCTCGTTTCGAGAGATTGCTAACTGGTAAATCTTAAAGACCGGTTTTTATTCAAAGGCGAAGTTGTGTCCCTCAAAAGGCGGGAGCGGGGCAGAGCCGCTGCGGCCAGGGGTTGATCCCGTCGCGCAGCCACAGAAGCGTATCCAGCCAGAAGCCGTTCGCATGCCGCTGATGGAACAGGCTGAAATGGCCGACAGCCTCAAGCCCGAGATCGCCCGGCGTGATCGTCACCTGTTTCGCATCCGCATTCCTGAAATAGCTGAGCCCGCGGCTGATCGCGGCCGGCGTGCCGATCGGATCGTCGGACATGCCGATCGCCAGAATGGGTGCTTGTACCGCAGCAAAGCGTGCAATGATTTCCTTCCGCTCAGGAGCCGGATAGCTATGCTCCATCCGCGCCCGGCGAAAACTCCATTCATTGGCAACACCGGCCGGAAGATCCTCCAGCCATCCGAGCCGCCTTCCCGGAAAGTAGCCAAGCACCGCCGTAAGAACGGGCATGGCGGCATGCCATTTCCAGAACAGCGAGCGGCGCTGCGATCTGGCGTAATCGCCCCAATAGCCATATTGCGCGCCGACTGTCAGCATGCGCTCAATGCCGGGAGCACTCTCTGCAAACCCCGGCAGGAAGCCGCCGATGCTGTGGCCGACGACAGCAACCGGCAGCAGCGGATCGTGTTCCCGCGCGAAGGTGAGCGCGGCCTCGAAATCGAGAGCTCCCCAATCGCGCCAGCGATAGCCGCAGCCGCGCAAGCGATCCGGGCGCGACAGACCGATGCCGCGATAATCATAGGTCAGCACCTGAAAGCCATGAGCGGAGAGAAACCGGGCATAGCGGTGATAGTAGCTGGTGAGCACGCCGGTTGCCGGGTTGATGATCACGGCGCCATCGCAACGGCCAACGGCTGGCCAGAGGTGGCCGCCGAGGTTGATGCCATCGCGGCATCCGATATCGATACGCTGCCCTGCAATGCCTGTCTCGCTCCCGCTATCCATCGCCGCTCGCTCCACCATCTCCGAGGAGCTGATCCATAGGCTCACAGCGCTCTTGGTAACACTCACTAGTCGGTATACTTTGCCCTCATGAAACAGCCGACAGAAAGCACCCGTGACCGTATCGTCAATGCCGCCGCCAAGCTCTTCTACGGGCAGGGTATCCGCGCCGTCAGCGTCGACGCTGTCGCCGAGAAGGCCGGTGTCACAAAACGGACGCTCTATTACCACTTCGACAGCAAGGACGACCTGATCACCGCCTATCTCGAAGGCCGCGATCAGCCGAACCTCGCGCTGTTCCAGAAATGGTATGCTGCGGCAGAGGGCGGCGTTGAGGAGAAGGTCAAGGCGATCTTCGACGAGCTGGCGAAAGCCGCGCGCCATCCGAAATGGAAGGGCTGCGGCTTCCTGCGCACCGCCGCCGAGCTTGCCGATATGCCCGGCCATCCCGCGGTGAAGGCCGGTATCGCCCATAAGCAGCGCGTGGAGGACTGGCTCGCGGAGACCTTCGAAGCCGATGGAGTAAGCGACAGTAGAACCTTGGCGCGGCAGGTCATGCTGCTGCTCGATGGCGGCTTCGCCACCGTGCTTCTGCGCCGCGATCCATCCTATATCGAGACCGCCGGAAAAGCCGCTGCGGCACTGGTCGCCGCTGCCGCTCGCACCTGATTGAACCGCCGGTATTCTGATGGCAAAATGCAAGCGGCTTTTGGAGAATGAGCATGAGTGAAGAGCACCGTTCCGGCTGCCCCATCAACCTGACGCTGGAGGTTCTCGGCGACCGCTGGAGCCTGATCGTCATCCGCGACATCATGTTCGGCAACCGGCGCCATTTCCGCGAACTGCTGCAGGGCTCCAGCGAGGGCATCGCCACCAACATCCTCGCCGACCGCCTGCGCCGCCTTGTCGAGAACGGCTTGCTGACCAAGGAAGACGACCCGAGCCACAAGCAGAAGTCGGTCTATAGCCTGACCGAAATGGCCATCGAGCTCGTGCCGCTTCTCGCGCATATGGGCGCCTGGGGCCGCAAGCATCTGCCGGTTTCCGACGAGCTGGCAATCCGCGCCGAAATCCTGGAGGAGGGCGGCCCACAGCTGTGGTCGGATTTCATGGACGAGCTGCGCGCCAGGCATCTCGGCACGCCATTGCCGACGGATACGCCATCCGTGCTTGCCCGCCTGACGCAGGCCCGCAACGAGGTTGCAGCGCGCGAAAAGAGCGCCTGATCAATCCTTGCGGAACACGATGCTGGCGGCCCAGCCCGTCACCAGCGCCAGGAATACGGCGAATGCACCGTACTCGATCGGCCGCTCATGCGCAGCATCGGTGATCATCTGCTCGATGCCGGTCTTGATGACGCGTAGCGGCACGGATTTCTGGTTCACCAGCTTGCCGCTCTTGAAGAGATAGGCGCGAACGGTATGCACGCCGTTCGGAATATTGGCGGGCAGGCGGAGACTCGCCTTGAACAGGTTGGAGCTGACGAAGCGCACGCCGGATGGATCGCGCTCGTAAAGGCCACCGCTCTGCTGCAGCCGCCGGAACGCTTCGCGGAACTCCCCTAGACTGCTGCCATCGCCGACATAGCCGACAGGTGTCAGCGGAATATGGTCGATGCCGATGCCCTCGTCGGTAAGGTCGAGCGGCGTCGTGACGTCGTCGATCGCCCGTGAGCTCGACATCGAATAGGAGTGCGGCACGGCCTCGAAGGTCATCGAGCTGGTATTGATCCAGATGCCGAAGACCCGCTGCTTCTTGCGCACCGTCGCGTTCTCACGCGGCCCCTCGAGCACCACGACAACGTCATACTGGCCGACGGCGAGCAGCAGCTGGTCGGTTTCGGTCACCGCGCCGAAGATCGTCAGATCGGCGCCCTTGAAGTCGGAGGTGATGGCGATTTCGCTGGTCGAGGTGCCGATCTCCAGTCCCTCGCGCACGCTCTCGGCATTCTGCCCCGGCAGCAGCGTCTGCGCCGCGGCGAGACCCGGCAGGGCAAGGAAGAGCGAAAGGGCGAGGGCCGGAAGGCAACGCATCAATTGCCTCCCATCACGATCGAGTAGATATCGGCCGGCGTTACCACCAGCGAGATCGCCAGACGGATGCCGACGGCGAGAACGAGCAGGCCGAGCAGCGCGCGCAGCTGCTCGCCGCGCAGTTTCTGGCCGACACGCACGCCGTATTGCGCACCGATCACGCCGGCGACCATCAGGATGAAGGCGAGCACGATATCGACGGAAAAGTTGGTCGCCGCCTGCACGATCGTCGTATAGGCGGTCACGAAAATGATCTGAAACAGCGAGGTGCCGACGACGACGTTGGTCGGGATGCGCAGCAGATAGATCATGGCGGGAACCATGATGAAACCGCCGCCGACACCCATGACCGAGGTCAGGATGCCGATCGCAAAGCCGAGCGCGATGACCGGGATGACGCTGAGATAGATCTTCGATTTCTTGAACCGCACCTTGAAGGGCAGGCGGTGGACCCAGTGGTGATGGCCGGGCTTGCGTGGCGTCGGCGGCACGTTCTTGGCTGCGCGGCGCATGGCGTTGACGCTCTCGAGCAACATCAGCCCGCCGACGGTGCCGAGGAAGACGACGTAGAGCAGCGAAATGAAGAGATCGAGCTGGCCGAGGCGGCGCAGCAGCGAGAAGATCCAGATGCCGACTGTGGCGCCCGACAGACCGCCGACCAGCAGCACCGATCCCAGCTTCACATCGAGCGTGCCGCGCCGGAAATGGGTAATCGCGCCCGAGATCGAGGAAGCGACGACCTGGTTGGCGCCGGTGGCGACGGCGACGACGGGCGGGATATTGTAGAAGATCAAGAGCGGGGTGATCAGGAAGCCGCCGCCGACGCCGAACATGCCCGACAGGAAGCCGACAGCGGCGCCCATGCCGAGAATGATGAAGATGTTCACCGACAATTCTGCGATGGGCAGATAGATTGCCACAACCGACCCCGATTACTCACTGCCCCCGCCGGGCAGGCGCGCTTGTCCCGTTCGAATGGCGCATCATAATGGGAAATCGTTGCCAGAGGCTTTCGAGAAACGACATCCAGGCCGCACATTCCGCGAGCGATAACTCCCGAATAATCCGGCTTTTTTCAGGTTTTGTGACAAGGCGGGGCGAAGTCGCGGCGTTTTTCTTCCCGGTGCGTGCCTGCCACACCGGGAAGGGGCATTTTCGGCTCAGAGACCGGCGCGCGCGAGACCATGCTCGACGAGCCGGTCGATGACATCAGGGTAGCTGACGCCGCTTGCCGCCATCGCTTTCGCATACATGCTGATATTGGTGAATCCAGGAATGGTGTTCACCTCGTTGATCAGAAAACTCATGTCCTCGGTCAGGAAGAAGTCGACGCGCGCCATGCCGTCGCAGCCGAGCGCCCGGAAGGCAAGCGCTGCCGTCTCGCGGATCTTCGCCTCGACCTCGGCCGGAAGTTCCGCCGGAACCTTCAGCGCCGCGCCGTCCTCGTCGATATATTTCGCATCGTAGCTATAGAAGCCGTGGCTCTCGGCCGGGATGATCTCGCCCGGGCGGGAGACGAACAATCCGCCCTTGGTGTCCTCCAGCACGCTGCACTCGATCTCGCGGCCGCGGATGAACTCTTCGGCAAGCAGCTTGCGGTCATGCTTGAAGGCTTCCGCAAGCGCCGGTGCAAATTCCTGGCTGCCGGAAACCTTGCGCACGCCGACCGAAGAGCCCTGACGCGCCGGCTTGATGAACAGCGGCAATCCGAGGGCGCTCTCGAGCGTATCGAAGGACGGCGCCTGGTCCGCATGCACGGTCACCGCCCGCGCCACCGGCAGCCCCGCGGCCCGCAGAAGCTGCTTGGCGATATCTTTGTCGAGCGCCGTTGCCGAACCCAGGATGCCGCAGCCGACCAGCGGCACGCGGGCCACTTCGGCCAGCCCCTGCACCGAGCCGTCCTCGCCGAAAATGCCGTGCAGCACCGGAAAGAGAATATCGATCGTCCCGGCATCGCTCATCCGGCCGCCATCGATCGCGATCATCCGGCCGCGCCCGCCTGGCACCAGCGCGATTTCGGTGCCGCTTGCCGGCTTGGCGAGGGTGCCATTCTCGAAGCGGCTCAGCAGCCATTCGCCTTCCCGCGTCACGAAGATCGGCACCGCCTCGTATTTCGAAGGCTCCAGCGCCCCCATCACGTTGGTCGCCGACATCACGGAGACGTCGTGTTCGGCCGAGCGGCCGCCGAAAAGTACGGCGATGCGCAGCTTGCCGCGGGAAGATGTCATGAAAACCTCCAAAATGATCTGGTGTCGAAATAGGTTTCAGAAGCCGATCGCGATGCCGCGATTGGCGAAGAAGCGGTCGAAGACGGAAAGCGGCAGCGTCACGTCTGCCTGGCTCGCGGCGTCATGGCCGGATGGATTGTGGAAACGGATCGTCTCAGCCGACGCCGCCGTCACCAGAACGAGATGCCCGCCTTTCGACGGCGGTATCTTCTCCGGCCAGCGGATGCCGCTATTGACCGAGGCGATGAGGAACGGGCGATCGGCCAGCAGCGTGGGAATGCTCTCTGTCGCGACACCCGTCATCGTCTCCGCCAAGAGCCCGAAGCGTTCGCGCACATAGGTGACGAAGGGCGCGTAGATCAGCCCCTTGATCGAGGCATCGAGCTCGTTGACGACATAGCCGCCATAGGCGGTGCAGGTGCGGGCGAGGGCAAGCGTTGGATGCAGCTCGCCGCGCGCTGCCAGGATCATCTTCAGGCAGGCCATGCCGCAGACATTGACCGCCCAGCGCGCATAGTCCTCGACCGTCTCGGCGCCTGACTGCCGCCAGAGCGGATCCCGCAGCAGCGCCGCCGACCCCTCGGCAAGCACCGATAACGTCATCTCCGGCGTTTCCCACTGGCTGAAATAGGGAACCCTGTCCCGCTGAATGCTCACGAATCCCCCGACCGGCAATCAATCCCGCCGCGAAACTCTGAAAGCAAAACGACCCTTTTGCGGCGAAGGCAAAAGGGTCGTCGTGATTCTTCGAGGCGAGGGCCTGATTGGCGCCTTATGCCTTGGTGGCGTTCTTGGCGTTGCGCTCCAGCAGGGCCTTGACCGTATCGTCGTTGATCTTGCCGGACGGATCCTGACCGATCGACTTCTGGAAGCTCTTGATCGCCGAAACGGTCTTGGCGCCCATCTCGCCGTCAGGCGTGCCGGCGTCGAAACCGTTATTGTTCAGGATCGCCTGAATGTTGCGGATCGCCTTCTTCATGTCGACGCTTGAGGTGCTGGTGCCCTTGCCGGTCCAGGCGTCGGGCACGTCGATGCCGTTGGCCTTGTTGTCGAGCTGCTGCGGCTTCCAGGCCTCGGTTGTCGCCTTCGCCTTGTCGAGGTCGGCAGGCTTCATCGCCTTGGCGACTTCGTCGCGCTTGGCGCCGGCGTCCTTGTCGCCACCCTTGGCAGCGATCGCAAACCACTTGTAGCTCTCGCCGAGATCCTGCGTCACGCCATTGCCGCGGGCGCAGAGGATGGCGAGGTTGAACTGGCTGTCGGTGATGCCGAGATTGGCGGCCTTGGTGAACCAGTTGGCAGCCGTCGCATAGTCCTGCTGGCCGAGCGCGCCGGAGGCATAGAGCACTGCGAGATTGTGCATCGCGCTCGCATTGCCCTGATCGGCAGCCTGCTCGTAGTAGCCCTTGGCCTTGTTGATGTCGCGGGCGACACCGGTGCCCTTCTCGTAGATGCTGCCGAGACGGTACTGCGCCGGGGCAAAGCCCTTGTCGGCGGCCATCTGGTACCACTTGACCGCATCGGCTTCGCTGGCGGTGACGCCATTGCGGCCTTCGCTGTAGCGGGCGGCAATTTCGAACAGGGCCAGCGCATCGCCGCCGCGTGCCGCATCGGCAAGTGCCGTCGGCTGGATTACATCGGGAACAGCGATTTCAGGCTGTGCCGGTGCCGCATTGGTGGTGGCCGGAGCATCCTTCGGAGCAAAGGCCGTGGCATCCTGAGCCGGAGCGCCCGGCGTCAGCGTCGCAGCACCTTCGCCATCGAGCGGTGCGGCATCGGTCAGGTGATCGGCCGGTGATGCCGGTGCCGGATCGGCGGCCGGGGGAACGGCCTCTGGTGCCGCCGGTGCTTCGAGATTGGCTGTCGCCTGGTTGTCGATCTGCGGTACGGCCGCTGTGTCTGCCGTTGCCGGAGCCTGGTTCGCATCGCTCATGACCGCGACTTCGGCGGGCGGTGCGCTCTGGCCTGTGGTCAGCGTGCGGGCAAGCGGGAATGCCATGATCGCCAGAAGCACGGCGCCGGCTGCCAGAAGCAGCGGACGGCGGAAGCGCGAGAAGGCGCTGCCGCCACCGGCAGGCTTCGGCGCCTTGCTCTTCTTGTCGGCCTTCAGCGGCTGGGCTTTCGGGTCGGATTCGATAGCGGCGGCCTGGGCGGCGCGGCGCGCAGCGGCGATATAGTCGGCGCGGTCGTTTTCCGAGGCAGGTTTCGGGTTGGCGCGCGCCGCACTCTGGCTGGCGCGAACCCGTTCCAGGATCTTCTTCACGTCAGGCGCGCCGGAGCCGGGCTCGAGAAGCTCGTTGGCCTCTTCGCCGGGCACGACATCGACAGGGTCGATGGACGGAGCCGGATCGATGATCGTGCGCTCGGCGGCATCGGCCTTCGGCGCCTTCTTGCCGGGCATCAGCTTCTTGCCGATCGCCAGGAACAGGCTTTTGCTCTGCTTGGCTTCGGCCGCAGGCTTGGTGGCGGCTTCGATGGCGATGGCGCTGGTTTCGCTGACGGCGGGAGCCGGGGCCGGCTGCGGCGCAACGGCTTCAGCCACGGCTGCGCGCGGTGCCGCCACGCCCTTGGTGCCGAACACCGCAGGCTTTTCCGCCTCTGCGCCGGCAGGGATCAGCGAATAGGGGTCGACTTCGAAATCGACATTGGCGGCCGGCATGCGGGCGGCAGGCCGGTTGCGCGTTTCCATGTCGTCGAGGCGGTCGGCAATATGGACGAGCGTTTCATGCAGCGCCTGGAACGTCTTGTGGGTCCGTTCCTCGCCGCTGCGGCTCAGGTCTTCGAGGTGGCGAAGATCGGCGGCCAGCGCATTCAGAGCCGACATGTCGGCGGCCGGAACGCTGCCGGCCTGCAGGCCGCCATTGCGCGAATAGGCTTCGACGACCGCTTCAGCCGCCTGGCGGGCAGCCTCGATGATATATTCGTCGCTGGTCGCCATGTAATCTTCGATGGCGCCCATGCGGCGGTCGAGATCGGCGGAGATGCCGGCATCTGCACGCGGCTCGTGGAGCAGCGTGGAGAGATTGGCGATCTGGTCTTCGAGGCTCTTCAGCGCCCGCGAGTCGGTTGCCGGTGCCGCGGTGCTCTCTTCGAGACGGGCGGCGATGTCGCTAAGACGTCCCTCGATCCGGCGGAAAGCGCTGTCGTCGATGGCAGGTGCCGCCATGACGGGAGCCGGCTGGATTTCCATCTGGTCGATGCGGCGGGCGAGATAGTCGAGCCGCTCGGCAAGAACGTCGTTGACGGCGCCGGTTTCCAGCGCGTCGATCTTGCTGGAGATATCGGCCAGCGTGCGGTTGAGGTCGGGCTGCGGTGCGGCCTTCTGGGCGCGCTCCAGCATGTAGGACAGCTGCTCAAGCCGCTCGTCGAGATGGGCCGTCGCCTTGGTATTGGCCAGCTCCTCGACGCGGCGCGTCAGCATTTCCAGCCGGTCGGTCAGGCCATCGGCCGGTGCCGTGCGGTTGGCAACGCTGCGGCCCATCAGGTCGATCTGCTCGCCGAGCGCATTGAGACGGCCTTCGAGGCGGTGCATCAGCGCCGGGTCGCCGTTGGAGGCATTGCGGCTGCTGGCGGCAATGGCGCGGCTGATTTCGTCGAGGCGCGTATCCATCGCCGCGAACTGCTCGGACATCGCCCGGTCATGCGGCTGGATCATGCTGCCGAACTGTTCCATCGCGCTGGCAATGGAGATCAGCTTGTCTTCGAGAGCGCGGACAGCCGGGCTCTCGCCCATGCCGCCGATATGGCGCTTGATGTCGTCGAGCCGGTAGGCGAGCGAAACCAGTTCTTCCTGAAGGCCGGCGGTGTCGATCGTGTGCAGCTGATTTTCGAAGCTGTCCCAGCGGCGCTCCATGTGGCGGACGGAATCTTCGCGGGCCAAGCCATCCATCAGCGAGCGCAGTTCGTCGAATTCGCTGCGCAGGCCAGCGGCTTCCGGGCTCGCGGAGCGGTGCGAGAGCTGGTCGATGCTGTGCGCAAGCCGGCCCATATCGGCGCGGATGTCGTCGGCGAAACGGTTGTCCTGAGCGCTCGACTTGATCTCGCGGAGCTCACCGCGCAGTGCATTCATCTCCCGCGTCACGCCTTCGGAGATGTCGCGCTTCAGATCCTGGCGCAGGTTGACGAGCGCCTGGGCGATTTCGGTCATCGTGTCGTTCGAGGCGCCGTAGACGGGAGCGGCGGCCGTAGCCGGTGCGCGCGGCGCAGGAACGGGTTCGCGGTAGGCGGCACGTTCGGCGGCTGCGCGTTCGCGGCCGGCTTCGAGAATGCGCTGGCGCTGGCGGATTTCGGCGAGCGGGTCTGGACGGGGCTCGGCGGCGGCGTAGGCCGGCCGCGGCTCGTAGGAACGTGCGTAGCTATCGCGTTCGGGAGCAGCAGCCCGTGGCGCCGGATCCCGCGGACCATTGGTGCCCATCAGCCCTTCGATACGCGCCTCGAGCCCTTCGATCGTGCGGTTCAGCGCGTCGAGGGAGGACCTGTCGGCGCTCCGGGGAGAATTTGATCGCGATCCGTTCATCTTCTTGCTCGCTTCGTCTGCCGCGTCCCTCGTCAGGGTTCGGCTATTGGCTTGAGAGACCGTTTCATCCGAGTTTAGTTTTTTAGACTTTCCTCAAACTGGACGGCGTAGCGGCATTCCAACGAAAAACGCGAGACTAGGAAAAGGAATGCGGATCACCACTGCTCACCGCGCACCTTTCACGAAACGTGGTAAACAACCCGTTAATTTGTGTGAGAATTTTTTAACACTTGAGGCTTTGTGGGCATTTTTGACGCTCAGGAGCGCCGCGCCTTGATGGTGTTCATCACGAAGCTGGTCTCGATCGTGTCGACGCACTTCAGCTTGGCGATCTTGTCCTTGATGAACCGCTCGTATTGTTCGAGCCCGGCGCTCATCACCTTCAGCACATAGTCCTTCGAGCCGGTGACGAGGTGGCATTCCAGCACTTCGTCCCAGCCGCGCACGGCATCCTCGAACATCCGGATCTCGTCTTCGTGCTGGCGGCTGAGCCGCACCGAGGCGATCGCCGTCATCGTCCAGCCCTCGACGGCCGGGTCGATCATCGCGGTGTAACCCTGGATGACGCCGGTCTCTTCCAGGCGCCGCAGCCGCCGCAAACAAGCCGATGCCGAAAGCCCCACGCGCTCCGCCAATTCGTTGTTGGTGATGCGCGCGTCGGCCGCCAATTCCTTGAGGATACGGCGGTCGATGGTATCGGCAATTTTCTGCGTCACTTTTCGCTGATCTCCGCAAGAAGTTGCTTCCAACAATATCAGGCCGCGCCAAATAGCAAGAACCCGCCGCTGCATCTGATATAATTTGCCGGGCGAAGTCCGTGACATTGTTTGAGGAGACGTTTCATGACCGCGCCGCACCCGTCGAGAACCCATATCGGTAATCACGCCCTGCATCCGGAAACCCAGATGCTGAACTACGGCTATGATCCGGAATTGTCGGAAGGCGCCGTCAAGCCGCCGGTCTTCCTGACCTCGACCTTCGTCTTCAAGTCCGCCGAGGATGGCCGGGATTTCTTCGACTATGTCTCCGGCCGCAAGGAGCCGCCGGAGGGCAAGGGTGCGGGTCTCGTCTATTCCCGCTTCAACCATCCGAACAGCGAGATCGTCGAAGACCGCCTTGCCGTCTATGAGCGCACCGAAAGCTGCGCGCTCTTCTCGTCGGGCATGTCGGCGATCGCCACCACGCTGCTCGCCTTCGTCCGTCCCGGCGATGCCGTCCTGCATTCGCAGCCGCTCTATGGCGGCACGGAAACGCTGCTTGCTAGGACCTTCCTCAATCTCGGCGTCTCCGCCGTCGGCTTTGCCGATGGTGTCAGCGAGAGCTCGGTAAACGCCGCGGCCGAACAGGCGATGGCCAAGGGCCGCGTCTCCGTCATCCTCATCGAAACGCCGGCCAATCCGACCAATAGCCTCGTCGATGTCGCGATGATCCGCCGTGTCGCCGATGCGATCGGCGAAAAGCAGGGCCATACGCCAATCATCGCCTGCGACAACACGTTGCTCGGCCCGGTCTTCCAGCGCCCGATCGAGCATGGCGCCGACATTTCGCTCTATTCGCTGACCAAATATGTCGGCGGCCATTCGGACCTGATCGCCGGCGCCGCACTCGGCCGCAAGGCCGTGATGAAGCAGGTCAAGGCACTGCGTGGGGCGATCGGCACGCAGCTTGATCCGCATTCCTGCTGGATGCTTGGCCGTTCACTGGAAACGCTGCAGATCCGCATGGAGCGCGCCAACAGCAATGCCGAAGCCGTCGCCGGTTTCCTGCGCGAGCATCCGAAGGTCGAGAAGATTCACTATCTGCCCTACAACGATCCGCAGTCCCCGGTCGGCCGCACGTTCACGGCCCAGTGCAGCGGTGCTGGCTCGACCTTCTCCTTCGATATCAGGGGTGGCCAGCCGGCCTCGTTCAAATTCCTGAACGCGCTGAAGATCTTCAAGCTGGCCGTCAGCCTCGGCGGAACGGAATCGCTCGCCTCCCATCCGGCGACGATGACGCATTCGGGCGTGCCGGCAGATGTGCGCCAGCGCATCGGCGTGCTGGAATCAACGATCCGCCTGTCGATCGGGATAGAGCATCCCGACGACCTGATTGCCGATCTCACGCTGGCGCTTGATGAGGCGTAAGGGCGGGCGGCCTCAGGCCGCCGCTGCCTCCCGCACGTCATCCAGCAGGAAATGCACGACGACATATTTCGTCGTGTAGTGCCTGCCGCTGTCCGATGTCTCGTCCGCGGTGCCGCCATCGGCAGGATGCCAGGTATGGTAATGTGGATTGTTGGCGATCAGCGTGATCGCCTTGCCGGCGAATTTGCCGTCGAGGCGGTAGCGCGCCTCGGCGAGCGGCCAGATGCGCTCGTAATCCTGCTGCGAAATCCGCACCCGCAGCGCCTGGCGATGGGTCGCCTCGCCATGCGAGCCGTCTTCGTGCACGGTCGCCGGAATATCCAGCGTCACTTCCTCCGCGCCGTTCAGGATGAAATTGAACTCCTCAGGCCACATCCGTCTCATGAAGTCGCTCCTCCCAAGCTCGTTCTTCGGTTAGCCAACGAAATGTAACGCACCTGTCGCGGGAAGCAACCGCCTTACGAAAGCCAGTCCGGAAAGCTCTGGCCCGGCGTCATCTTGTCCCATGCCTGCGCGGCGATCTTCCAGCCGCTGCTGTCCTTCACCAGCAGCATCATCTCGACATTGCGGCTGCGCTCGCGATTGTTCTCGACGTTCTCACAGGCGGCAACCGCAACGGCAACATTGCCGAAGATGCGGATTTCTCGCGCCGGACAATGTTCGGCAAAGGCGCGCAGCGACGTCTGCGACAGCCCCTCCATGCGCTCCAGGAATTTCCGCGGCGTCTGTGCTCTTGCGGGACGCGCCGAGGCAAATAGCAGGGCATCCGGATGGAAATCCTCCATGAAGCCCTCGGCATCGGGCCCAGTGCCATGCGCCCAGCTAAGACTGGCAAACTGCCGCTCGATCAGATCTGAAATGGCTTGACGGTCGTCCATGCGCTCCTCCGGTTGCAAGCCCGAAATCAGTTTACCAGCTTTCCGCGCCAATGTCCGCTGCCAGACATTGCTGCTGGCAACGCCTTGTTAACATTCGTCAAACTTTGCCCTTGCCCTGACAAATCATGACATCATGTTTTAGCAACGGGTTGCGAACTGACGGAGGTATGAATGGGACAGGTCGTCCGGCTCCCCGCCAATGAAGCAGAACGGCTGCTGGCGGTCCGCGCCTTGAATGCCGTAAGCCGCAGTTCGACGCCGGAGCTTGCGGCTCTCGCCGAGCTGGCGCGTGGCGTCTTCGAAACACCCTTCGCGGCCATCAATATCATTGATGAGGATTGGCAGCGCGTTGCCGGCTAGGCGGGGATGAAGCTCGCCGAGTGCTCGCGCGATCTCTCGATCTGCACCCGTGTCGTCTACGCCAACGATCTCGTCATCGTTCCCGATCTGCAGCGCCATCCCGAATTGTCGGATATGCCTTATGTGACCGGCGACCCGCATTTCCGCTTCTATGCCGGCGCGCCGATCGAGATGGAGGGCAGCCTGGCCGTCGGCGCCTTCTGCATTCTCGATGTGGAACCGCGGGATTTGTCCGATGCCGAGATCGGCAATCTCAGCCGCTTCGCGCTGGTCGCGGGTGCGTTGCTGCGCCTGCAGAAGGCCAACATGGTCATGGGCCTTGCCGAAACCAGCCTGCGCGCCGCGGCAATGACCGATCCGCTGACCGGCTTCTACAATCGCACGGCGCTCGCGAGCCTCGTCGATGGCGAGCTCGAGCGGTCGCTTGCGGCGAGCCAGACCTTCGGCGCCCTCTATCTCGACATGGACGGGTTCAAGGGCATCAATGACCGCCTCGGCCACCATGCCGGCGACGAAGTGTTGCGCGAGGCGGCAAACCGCATCCGCGCCGTCATCCGGGCCGGTGATATTGCCGTGCGCATGGGCGGCGACGAGTTTGCCGTCTTCATCCCCAATCCGCCGAATGCTGCTGCACTTTCATCCGTGGCCGAGCGCCTTGTCGCCGCTTTCCGCGAACCTTTCGAGGTCGACGGCATATCGGTCGGTGCCCGTCTCAGCATCGGCGGAGCGCTGGCGCCACAGGCAGGGAGCAATCGCATCGATCTCCTCAAGGTCGTCGATGCCGCGCTCTATCAGGCAAAGGCCGCGGGCCGCGACCGCTACCTGATCGCCGGCATGTGACGCGCCGCCTTCAGGGCCTTCTCAAGCGCGCGGTAAATGCGCGGATCGCCGGATTGCGCGGCATTGAAGCGCAGGAACCGGCTCCCCTCCGGCGCCGTGCTGAAGGCATTGCCGGGCGCCAGCACGACATTGTCGGCAAGGCAGGACTGAGCGATATCGCCCGCATTGATCCCGTCAGGCAATTGGCACCACAGGAAGATCCCGGATTGCGGCCTGATCCAGGGCGTGATGCCGAGCGGCGCCAGCCGCCCGATCGTCTCGTCCATCGCCTTCGAAAGCCGCACCTTCAGCGTATCGAGATGCTTGCGGTAGCTGCCGTCGGTCAGAAGCAGGAGGATCAGCTCGGCATTCAGCCGGCCGCCGCCGATGCTCGTCACCAGCTTGAGATCGATCAGCGGCTCGACCCATTCCGGCTTGGCCGCGATGAAGCCGCAGCGCACTGAGGTGGAAAGTGTCTTCGAGAAGCTGCCGACATGCACGACCCGTTCCAGGCCGTCGAAGGCGGCAAGGCGCGGGGAGGGCTCATGTTCCAGATCGGCGAAGATGTCGTCCTCGATGATCGTCAGATTGGCCCGTTCCGCGAGCTTCAGCAGCTTGTGCGCGACGACGGCGGAGCAGGTGGCCCCGGTCGGATTGTGAATGGCGGAATTGGTGATGTATAGCCGCGGCTTGTGCTGCTCGATCGCCTGCGCAAAGGCCTCGATATCCGGCCCCTGCGGCGTCATCGGCACGGCGATGGCCTTGGCGCGATTGGCGCGCAGCAATGCATGGAAGTTGAAATAGCAGGGATCGTCGACGATGACCGTATCGCCGGGCTCTATCAGCAACCGGCAGACCAGATCGATCGCCTGCGTGCCGGATTCCGTCAGGATGATGTGGTCGGGGGAGGCGGGAATGCCACGCTCGTTCATCCGCCGGGAAAGCAGTTGCCGCAATGGAAGCTGGCCGAGCGGCGTGCCGTAATTGGCAAGAACGGCATCCTCTCCCCGGGCAATGGTGCGCAATGCCTTTCGGATCGCATCGACCGGCATCCAGCTTTCCGGAAGCCATCCGCATCCGGGCTTCAGGAGATCGGGGCTGTCCTCCAGCGATTGCCGGTAGACCCAGAGCGGATCGATCGCCCGGTCGAGCTTCGGCCCGATCTCCGAAAGCGTCAGCGGCTGCGGCGAGCTCGAGACATAGAAACCGGAGCCTGGGCGAGAGCGGATCAGCCCCTCCGCTGCCAGTCGCTCATAGGCCTCGACGACGGTGGAGGCCGAGACGTGCATGATCTTCGCGAAAGCGCGCACCGATGGCAGGCGCGACCCCGGTACCAGTTCCCGCCCGGCAATCCGCCGGCGGATTTCCGTCATTACGGCACCGATGCGCTTGCCACTGTCCAGGTTTTTGACCGCTTGATCCATCTGTACTGTATCCGTGTCCATAACAGTTTGCGCAAACTGTACCGTACTGTTGCTGGCAATGCCATGCCTTCGGGTTCATAGCGGGCGAGAACAGGAGCATGCGCACATGGACAAGACGGCAGCCGGTTGGCTCAGTGGCTTTATGGGGATTCTCATCTTCAGCGGTTCGCTTCCCGCGACCCGTGTTGCCGTTGCCGGGTTCGACCCGCTGTTCCTCACCGTCGCGCGGGCGGTGATCGCCGGCATTCTGGCAGGTGGCCTGCTGATACTCTTTCGCGAGAAGCGCCCGCTGCGCAGCGATCTCGTCTCGCTCGCGGTCGTTTCTTTCGGCGTCGTCATCGGCTTTCCGCTGCTGACCGCAATCGCGCTGAAGCATATCACCTCGGCCCATTCGACCGTCTTCATCGGTCTCCTGCCGCTGTCTACGGCGATCTTCGGGGTGCTTCGCGGCGGAGAACGGCCGCAGCCGGTCTTCTGGCTGTTCTCCTGCCTCGGCAGCGCCATCGTCGCCGGCTTCGCGCTGGCGCAGGGCGATGGCGCGACATCGGTCGGCGATCTCCTTATGCTCGCGGCGATCGTCGTCTGCGGCTTGGGCTACGCCGAGGGAGCGCGCCTTTCCCGCAAGCTCGGCGGCTGGCAGGTGATCTCCTGGGCGCTCGTCCTGTCGCTGCCGCTGATGCTGGTCCTGTCGGTCGTTGCGATGCCGCAGACCTTGCCTGAAATGAGCAATCCCGCCTGGCTTGGCCTTGGCTATGTGTCGCTGTTCAGCATGCTGATCGGCTTCATCTTCTGGTATCGCGGCCTGGCGCTTGGCGGCATCGCCGGTGTCGGCCAGTTGCAGCTGCTGCAGCCGTTCTTCAGTCTGGTGCTGGCGGCAACACTGCTCAAGGAGAGCGTCAGCTGGAGCATGCTGGCGGCAACGCTGGCCGTGGTTGCCTGCGTCGCCGGCGCGAAGAAATTCGCCAAGGCCGCTCCACCTGTGACTGGCGCCGCACTCAGCCGCTGAAGGCTGCCTGCAGCTCGGCCATGTCGAGCTTCACCATCTGCAGCATCGCTGCCGTCATCCGCCGCGCCTTGGCACGATCCGGATCGGCCATCATCTCGCCGAGCACGCGCGGGGTGATCTGCCAGGAGAGGCCCCAGCGATCTTTCAGCCAGCCGCAGGCTTCCGTCGTTCCGCCATTGCTCAGAAACGCATCCCATATGCGGTCGATCTCGGCCTGGCTGTCGCATTCGACGATGATCGAGAAGGCATGGTTGAAGGCATCGAGCGGTCCTGCCTCAAGCGCCAGATAGTTCTGGTCGCCGAGCCGGAATTCGATCACCTTGCAGCTGCCTTCCGGCCCGCTCGGCGTATCAGCGGGAATGACGGTCGAGCGGATGAAGGTCGAGTCCGGGATTACGGAGACATAGAAATCCACTGCCTGCTGGGCGTCCTTTTCGAACCAGAGATTGTTCGAGATCCGGGTCATGAGAAGTCCTCCTCTGTTGCCTTTTGGGGTTGAACAATCCGAGGACGGTTGAGCGGAGCGCTTCCCGACAATTCCAGCGCGTTTTCCCGCCCTTTGTCTTCTTTCGTACAGAGAGCAAAAAGCCGTGATCGGCAGGAACTGAGGGGTAGTCCTCGGCGTTGATTTGACGCCTTGAAGGAGGGCGGTCCCATGAGCTCGCACGTCGACCCCAAAGTCACATCGCTACAGGATTCCAGAAAAGTCTGGAGTGTCAGCGATTTCGCCCGCAAACAAGGCCTGGATCGCAAGCAGGAGCGCGAGCTTGTCCAGCTCTTCGGCCACTTCGCCACCAAACAGGAACTGATGGCAAATTGCCTGCGCCCGAGGCTCACACGATAGCGTTACAAAGCGCAGCTAGAGTGGGCGGCTCACGAGGGCTGATTCTTGCATAGAAATCTGATGTCCGAAATCCGGCATGCGCAGAAGAACATCTCCGGCATGCATCGCTGGCAGCGGCGCTCGCTCATCCGCAAGATTGTCGACGAGCTTCACACACTGCGCGATGACGAGCTTTCCGAGGGCCTCTTCGATCAGAGCGACAATCTAGACAAGCTGATCTTCAATGCCTGCGCCTCGGTTACGGCACTCGCCGAGACCGACGACGCCTATTTCGGCCTCGTCCTCGAGGAGTTTTCCTCACTGTTGAAAACCATGAGCGACGTCGTTCGCAGAAGCGCCGCGCTGTCGGCCGAACTTCACTGACCTCCAGGCGGAAATCTCCGTCGATCCGCTGTCCGTGATCCTCATCACAAATTCGAGCAAATGCAGAATTTGACGTTTACGCAAACGTCAATATTTTGTAAGACACTCCCATGTGCCGGTCTCGGTCCGGTCTGCGAATTGGAGGAATTCGAACGATGCCAGTCTATAAGGCCCCGGTTAATGACACGCTCTTCGTCCTGAACGACGTGCTGGGTCTGGAGCGCTACAACAATCTCCCGGGCTTTGCGGACGCGACACCTGACATGATCGAGGCGATCCTCGGCGAGGCTGCGAAGGTGGCCGAAGAGGTGCTTTTCCCGCTCAACTATTCAGGCGATCAGGAAGGCTGCAAGCGCGGCGACGACGGCTCGGTCACCACGCCGAAGGGCTTCAAGGCCGCCTATGATGCCTATTGCCAGGGTGGCTGGACCGGGCTCGCCGTGCCGGAAGAATTCGGCGGGCAGGGCCTTCCCTACACGCTGCACGCTGCCGTCGGCGAATATACCTCTGCCGCCAACATGTCGCTGATGATGTATCCGGGCCTGACGCAGGGCGCGATCGCCGCGATCCTCGTCCACGGTTCCGACGAGCAGAAGCAGACCTACCTGCCGAAGATGGTTTCCGGCGAATGGTCCGGCACCATGAACCTGACCGAGCCACATTGCGGCACCGATCTAGGCCTGCTGCGAACCAAGGCCGTGCCTCAGGGCGATGGCAGCTACAAGATCTCCGGCCAGAAGATCTTCATCTCCGCCGGCGAACACGACATGACCGGCAATATCGTCCATCTGGTGCTCGCCCGCATCGAGGGCGCGCCGGAGGGTACCAAGGGCATCTCTCTCTTCATCGTGCCGAAGTTCATGGTCAAGGAAGACGGCATGCCGGGCGACCGCAATGCCGTCTCCTGCGGCGCGATCGAGCACAAGATGGGCATCCACGGCAACGCCACCTGCGTCATGAATTATGACGAGGCGACCGGTTACCTGATCGGTGCCGAAAACCGCGGCCTCAACGCCATGTTCGTGATGATGAACGAAGCCCGCCTCGGTGTCGGCCTGCAGGGCCTGTCGATCTCCGAGATCGCCTATCAGAACGCCGTCAACTATGCCCGCGAGCGCATCCAGGGCCGTTCTCTCTCCGGCCCGAAGGCGCCGGACAAGAAGGCCGACCCGATCATCGTCCATCCGGATATCCGCCGCTCGCTGATGACCATCCGCGCCTTCAACGAGGCCGGCCGCGCCTTCCTGCTGTGGACCGCGCTGAAATCCGATATCGCCCACCGCTCTGCCGATGACAAGGAACGCCAGACGGCCGACGATATCCTCGGCCTTGTCACCCGATCCTGAAGGGCGTGATGACCGACAAGGGCTTCGACCACGCCGTCATGGCCCAGCAGGTCTTCGGCGGCCACGGCTATATCGAAGAACACGGCATGAGCCAGTATGTCCGCGATGCCCGTATCGCCATGATCTACGAAGGCGCCAACGGCATCCAGGCACTCGACCTCGTCGGCCGCAAGCTCGGCCTCAACGGCGGCCGCGCCGTCATGGCGCTCTTCAAGGAGATCGGCGATTTCTGCGAGGAAAACCGCAACGACGAAAAGCTCGCCTTCTTCACCAAGCATCTGAAGAAGGGCTTGAACGACGTGCAGGCGGCGACCATGTGGTTCATGCAGAACGCCATGGCCAAGCCCGACAATGCCGGCGCCGGCTCGACCGACTACATGCACCTCTTCGGCCTCGTCGTTCTCGGCTATATGTGGGCGAAGATGGCGAAGGCTGCCGAAGACGCGCTTGCGAATGGCGATAGCGCCCGTGCCGACTACCTCAAGACCAAGCTCGTCACCGGCAAGTTCTACATGGAGCGCATCATGCCGGAGACGGCATTGCGCAAGGCCCGCATCGAAACCGGCGCCGACACGATGATGGAACTGGCCGCCGAAGCATTCTGAGTTGAACGGCGCCATACGCCGCGAGGGAGAAAAGACGATGACCGACGTATTCATTTACGACCACGTGCGCACGCCGCGCGGCCGCGGCAAGAAGGATGGCTCGTTGCATGAAGTGCCGTCCGTGCGCCTTGCCGCCAAGACGCTGGAAGCGATCCGCGATCGCAACGGGCTGGACACCAACACCGTCGATGACATTATCATGGGTTGCGTCGATCCGGTCATGGATGCCGGTGCGGTGATCCCAAGGCGGCTGCCTTCGAAGCAGGCTATTCTACCCGTGCGCCCGGTATGCAGATCTCCCGTTTCTGCGCTTCGGGCCTCGACGCCGTGAATTTCGCCGCCGGCAAGATCGCCCAGGGTGCAGATGACATCGTGATTGCCGGTGGCGTCGAAAGCATGTCGCGCGTCGGCCTCGGCATGTCCGGCGGCGCCTGGTTCATGGACCCCTCCGTCAACTTCCCGGCCTATTTCATGCCGCAGGGCGTATCGGCCGATCTGATCGCCACGAAATACGGCTTCTCCCGCGACGACGTCGATGCCTATGCCGTCGAAAGCCAGAAGCGCGCCGCCACCGCCTGGGAGAAAGGCTACTTCAAGAACTCCGTCATCCCGGTGAAGGACCAGAATGGCCTCACGATCCTGGCCCACGACGAGCACATGCGCCCCGGCACCGACATGCAGGCGCTGGCTTCGCTGAACCCGTCCTTCCAGATGCCGGGCGAGATGGGCGGCTTCGAAGCTGTCGGCATCCAGGCCCACCCTGAGGTCGAGCGTATCAATTACGTCCACCACGCCGGCAATTCCTCCGGCATCGTCGATGGCGCAGCCGCCGTGCTGCTCGGCTCCAAGGCCGGTGGCGAAAGCCTCGGCAAGAAGCCCGCGGCCGCATCAAGGCCTTCGCCAATATCGGCTCCGACCCGGCGCTGATGCTGACCGGCCCCGTCGACGTCACCGAAAAGCTCCTGAAGCGCACCGGCATGTCGCTCGCCGATATCGATCTCTTCGAGCTCAACGAGGCCTTCGCCGCCGTCGTGCTGCGCTACATGCAGGCCTTCGACATCGACCACGACAAGATCAACGTCAACGGTGGCGCGATCGCCATGGGTCACCCGCTCGGCGCCACCGGTGCCATGATCCTCGGCACAGTGCTGGACGAACTGGAGCGCCGCGATCTGAACACCGCGCTGGTCACGCTCTGCATCGGCGCCGGCATGGGCACGGCAACCGTCATCGAACGCGTCTGAGGGAGGAAAGACCATGACCTACAAGAATTTCACCCTCGCGACCGACGCAGACGGCATTGCGCTCGTCACCTGGGACATGCCCGGTAAGTCGATGAACGTCTTCACCGAAGAGGTGATGGAGGAGCTCAACGCCATCGTTGACGCCACCGTCGCCGACAGCGCCGTGAAGGGCGTGGTGATCACCTCGGGCAAGTCGTCCTTCTCCGGCGGTGCCGATCTGTCGATGATCAAGTCGATGTTCACGCTGTACCAGACCGAGAAAGCCGCCAATCCGGATACGGCCGCCCAGAAGCTGTTCGATCTCGTCGGTCGCATGACCGGCCTGTTCCGCAAGCTTGAAACCTGCGGCAAGCCGTGGGTCTCGGCGATCAACGGCACCTGCATGGGCGGCGCGCTCGAAATGTCGCTCGCCTGCCATGGCCGCATCGCCTCGAATGCCAAGTCGGTCAAGATCGCGCTCCCCGAAGTCAAGGTCGGCATCTTCCCGGGCGCCGGCGGCACGCAGCGTGTCTCGCGCCTCGCCGATGCGCAGTCCGCGCTGCAGATGATGACGACGGGCCAGTCGCTCTCCGCTTCGCGCGCCAAGGCGATGAACCTCGTGCATCAGGTTGTCGAGCCGGATCAGCTGATCCCGGCTGCCAAACAGATGATCAAGGATGGCCTGAAACCGGTCGCTCCCTGGGATGAAAAGGGCTTCAAGGTTCCGGGCGGCGGCATCTGGACGCCGGCTTCCGCGCAGCTCTGGCCGGCCGCACCGGCGATCCTGCGCCGCGAGACGGCAGGTAACTATCCGGGCGCGCTCGCCATCCTGAAATGCGTCTATGAAGGCCTGCAGGTGCCCTTCGATACGGCGCTGAAGATCGAGCAGCGCTATTTCACCCAGGTGCTGCAGACCACCGAAGCCTTCTCGATGATCCGCTCGCTGTTCATCTCGATGCAGGAACTCGGCAAGGGTGCGCGCCGCCCGGCCGGTCAGCCGAAGACCGAGCTGAAGAAGATCGGTGTCGTCGGCGCCGGCTTCATGGGCGCCTCGATCGCCTATGTCTCGGCCGCTGCCGGTCTCGAAGTCACGCTCATCGACCGCGATATCGACGCAGCCAGCAAGGGCAAGGCGACAGGCGAGGGGCTGGCGAAGGATTCCGTCGGCAAGGGCCGGCTGACGCAGGATGAGGCAGCCGCGATCCTCGCCCGCATCACCCCGTCTGCCGATTACGCCGATCTCAAGGATGCCGGCCTCGTCATCGAAGCCGTCTTCGAGGACCGCGACGTCAAGAAGGCCGTGATAGAGGCTGTCGAGGAAGTGCTGCCCGAGGGTGCGATCTTCGCCTCCAACACCTCGACCCTGCCGATCACCGGCCTTGCCAAGAGCTCGAAGCGCCCGGCGGATTTCATCGGCATCCACTTCTTCTCGCCGGTCGAGAAGATGATGCTGACCGAAGTGATCCTCGGCAAGGAAACCGGTGACAAGGCGCTTGCCGTGGCGCTTGACTATGTTGCCGCGATCAAGAAGACGCCGATCGTCGTCAACGACACCCGCGGCTTCTTCGTCAACCGCTGCGTCCTGCGCTACATGGCCGAGAGCTATGACATGCTGATCGAAGGCGTGCCGCCCGTCATGATCGAGAATGCCGCCAAGATGGCCGGCATGCCTGTTGGACCTCTGGCGCTGAACGACGAGGTGGCGATTGACCTGTCGCTGAAGATCCTCAAGGCCACCGTCGCCGATCTGGGCGACAAGGCGATCGACCCGCGCCATATGGAGCTCGTCGCCCGCATGGTCGAGAAGGAAGGCCGCTTCGGCCGCAAGAACACCAAGGGCTTCTACGACTACCCGCCGAAGCCCGCCAAGAAATCGCTCTGGCCTGAACTGAAGACCTTCTATCCGCAGAAGAAGGCCGATGAGGTGGATATCGAGGTGCTGAAGCAGCGCTTCCTCGTCACCATCGCGCTGGAAGCGGCCCGCACCGTCGAGGAAGGCATTGTTACCGATCCGCGCGAGGCCGATGTCGGCTCCATCCTCGGCTTCGGCTTTGCGCCGTACACCGGCGGGGCACTCAGCTATATCGACGGCATGGGCGCCAAGGCCTTCGTCGAACTGGCGGAAAAGCTCGCGGCCTCCTACGGCCCGCACTTCAAGCCGACGCCGCTCCTGAAGGACATGGCCGCCAAGGGCGAAACCTTCTACGGCCGCTTCGATCCCTACCGCGGGCAGAAGGAGGCGGCGTAAGCCGCCTCTGGTTGGCCTGCGACCCACCACCACGCCGTCATGCTCGGGCCTGTCCCGAGCATCTGCAACGGCTGACTGGTGTGTAACGGCAGCCGAAGGGACTCCTTAGATCCTCAGCACAGGGCCGAGGATGACGACCCGTGAAGACTACCCGATCGCCGTAATCTCCAGCTCCTGGTCGCCCACCATCACGACATCACCCACACCTTTGCCCATCAGCCCCCGCGCCACCGGCGAAACAAACGAAATCGACCCCGCCTTGGGGTCGGCCTCGTCCTCGCCGACGATGCGGTAGGTCTGCACGCGGCCGTCGTCGCGGCTGAAGGTCACCGTGCTGCCGAAAGCGACGATGTCGTTGGAGGTAGGTGCCGGCATCACTTGCGCGGTGCGCACGCGCTCGGCGAAATAGCGGAAATCGCGCAGCGGAATGGCCGTCTGGCGGCGCTTCTCGTTGACGTCGTCGATCCCGGCTGCGGCTTCCACGCCCTCTCGCGCCTGCTGAAGCTGTGCTTCCAGCGCCTTCAGCCCGGCTTCGGTGACGAGGTTCGGATGCGGCGAGATCGGCCGGTCGGGCAGGTGGGTTTCTGCCGCGGTTTCGGCGCTCTCTTCCTTGACGAAAGCGGTACTCAATTCTCAAGACTCCATTCAGGCACGCGCCATCGCGAGGCGCAGAGGGGCGCTCAGGCGGCGCCCATCCCCTCAGCCTGCCTGATCGGACCCGAAGCGGTCAACATCGAACTCGGCGTCGTCGGCTTCCTCTTCGTCGTCGAGGATCTCGTAGGCCATGCTGTGATCGGCAAGGATCGCCCGGCGGATGATGCGCGGCGCGCTCATGCCGAGCTCGCGGCCGTTGCCATGCAGCGCCCAGCCCATCAGTGCCTCGTCGGAAATGCTGGAAACGCCGCCATCGAGCTCCGGCGACTTGGCTAGCGGCAGCGCCGCCATCAGCTCGGCCTGCGCGCCGGGCATCGAGCTCGGCTTCAGAGAGGCAAGCGCGCTGGTGCCGAAGGAGGGGCCGGCGGGGCGGATTTCCGGGCGGATGGCGACCGGATCGATCGAGGCCGTCTGCACCGGATCGACAGGCGCATTCGCCTTCTCGCTGCCAGGCCGCAGAACCGGCAGCGGCACGCTGAGCGAGGCGAGATTGGTATAGCTCTCGGGTGCGGGTTTTTCAGGAACCGGCACGGCCGAAAGCATCGGAATGTCGCGCTTCACGCTGCTGCGCGGCGTCGGCACCAGCGCCGTCGCGAGCTTGCTCGGAAGTGCAGCACTGTTGCCCGTATCCTCGTCGTCCTCGACGGAGGCGACTTCGACGGTCTTCACGCTGCCGCGCTTCCTATATTCGGCGACCGCCTGGTTGTAGCCCGGCAGCGGCCGTCCGTCGGCCGGAACATGCATGGTCTTGCCGCTTGGGAAGATCCGCGCCAGCTCCTGGCGCGACATGCGCGGCCAGGCGCGCACCCGGCCGACGTCGAGATGCACGAAGGGCGAGCCGGATTTCGGGTAGTAGCCGACGCCGCCGCCCTGCATCTGCATGGCGATGCCGCGCAGCTTGGCGAGCTGCACGCCCGGAATATAGAAATCCATCGCCTTGCCGAGCATGTGCTGGCTGTTCTTGGCAACGCCCGTCACGCGCGAGCGGGTGCGCAGCATGTTGTTGGTGGCAGGCGAGCGGTAGGCCGAGACGACATGGATGTAATCGCGCCCGCCGGCCTTCTGATAGACCTCCCAGACGAGATCGAGCAGCCGCGGATCCATGCGCGCCGGCTCGTTGCGGCGCCAGTCGCGCAGGAAGCGGTTGATCTGCTTCAAGCCGCGCGGATCGAACCTGCCGTCACGCTTGAAGGTGATCGTCGCCTTTTCGCCGGTATGGGTGAAATAAAGCTTCAGCGCCCGGTCTTCGGCAGCAGCCGCAACCTCGGACCCGAGAAAGGCCGGCACCGCCAGAAACGACGCTACGACAGCCCGCACAGCCTGCCGCGCCAGCGCCGAAAAGAGGCCAAACCCCTTCCCATCCTGACCCGCCCGCGTCTTCGCCGCACATTCCATATGACCATCTCCGTCTTACGCGAGTAAAGGCAGCAGAGGTCCGGTGAACGCCTACAATACCGCGCCTGAGGCGGCGATTATGGTCAATAAAGGTTTAACAAGGGGTTGATGGGGGATTCCATTGATCTAGGACAGGCGGTTCTTAAGGTGCGATGGCAGCCAACCCACGACGATGATGCTGTCGATAGCATCCCAGAAAAAATAAATGCGAAGGCAAAACCGGTCGTCACGAGAGTTTCCTTTCTGCACGTGGCCATGCAGGAAATTCTTCTTGCCTGCCCAAACTACATAATACTCATCGCCGAAGTTCTTTGCTTTTTCCTCGCTTATCGATCCGCTGATTTCGATGTGTTTCTCGTTCAAAATCTGTTCGAAATCTTCCCGTCTCAATTCGCCCAACAATACGTTTCGATATTCGTTGGCTAAGATGGAAAGGATTGCAGCTACTTCCTCTGCGTTTTGATAGGTCGCAGATTTAAGCGCCTTTTGTGCTCTGGGATGGAGCACAAGCTTTCCGGAAAAATTTGTAACTACCCAGTTGGCAATCGCATCATAGGTTGTCGGGCGGTCGCCGATTTCTATGCTTTCCCCAGCCTGCGCGAGCCGAGCTTCCAGGGTCGAAATTCTATCCTTAATTGCGAAAAGCTGAGAACGATAGGTATCGCGTTCCTGCTCAGCTGTTTTTCTCATATCCTCTTCTTGCAACGCCATTGCCAGAGCTTCGCCGACTTGGGACTCCGCCGCTATCCGCGCGGCAACTTCTGCCTCAATCTTCTGCCCCGCTGATGGCGCGTCGCTTTCGCCAAGCTGTGTGAGATTGGCCTTTGAGGCTGCAAATTTGACGTCGACAAAGCTCGGGACAATCTTCGGCAGATTTTCGCGCTCTATCGATGCTCGAAAGCATTCTGATATAAGGTACTCTTCGTATCGTAGGCGATCTTCAATCGATATGTTATCGAGTCGTCGCCTAATCATTAACGGATGGCTGGTCTTGTCGTCGTCGTCGCCAAATTTGGGACGATACATACGGACACCTTTGTCGAATACTGAAAGAACGTTACCGAGTTTATTCGAGAGCGCGAACGACGCTTTTGGGGTAACGAAATAGACGTGAGCTATGCCGCCAAGCTTGTGCGCAAGTCTGTTTTGATCAATTGAGCAATCGAAATTGTCGTCACTTGCCAAGACGATAACGTTACGCCAGCGCTTTTCGTTTTTGATGAGATCGACAAGGAGGTCTACCTCCTCGGCGCTATCCATTTTTGTCGCCTTCTTAACTAGGCGGGTTCCGTATTCAGCTAGGCCGAACTCCTCGACAATGGATTTGAAAATTCGAGGTGAGGCCGGGATAAAATCAAAATCGTAGTTGCGCGAGTAACAGTATAGTCGACAGCCAAAAAGAATCTCGGATGTAAAGACTCCGATTGACAGTTCAACAATCCAGAATCTCCCAGCTGTGGTCTCATCAGGCTCCGATAGGCGTAAAATCTAAATCGAGTGATCCCCGACCGAGAATGAAATTGTCGAAAGATGTCCTTCAATACTATCGTACTCGGGAAGATCTGCGAGGTTTTGAGGAAGGTCACCTATTTTTTGAGCGGCGTAAGATACTATGCGACGCTTGACCTTCGAGACTAGTGACTCGGTTTCGCCCTCACATGGTATAGCCCCACTGGTAGCCAAAATCAGCCGGGACCTTTGGACTTTGTCAACACTCAGCATTCTAGCCGCCTGATTCGACACCGATAATGATCGTCGAATAATATATATTCGGAAGCTTTGATCTAGTCTGAGTTGTTTTGACCTTTCACAAAATTGCGATGACTCGAGTTTATAACTCACGTCAACATACGTGCTACACCGCTATGCACCGATTCGAAGCGGCTGAGGCTGCTAGGGTTGGCGAATGCTGTCGCCGCAGGATCGTTAGTAAGCCATCACTTCCATTTCCCGATGAAACGCCAGCGACCGCCTGATCCCCTCCTCAAGGCTCACCTTCGGGGCGAGCCCGAATTCCCGCTGCAGCGCCGTATCCCCGCAGCGGTAGAACACGCCTTCCGGGCGGCTGGCGGTGCCGTTTACCTCCGGTGACCAGCCGAGTTCGCGGGCGATCAGTCTGGCGAGTTCGATGAAGGAGGTGGCTTTTCCGGTCGAGAGGTTGAGGCTGGTGCCTGAGGTCATGGCGTCCATCGTATCGATGACGAAGCCGATGCAGTCGGAGATGTGGATGAAGTCGCGGCACTGGTGGCCGCTACCCCAGACGGATACGTTCGGCGCCCCGCGTTCGCGGATCAGGCGGCGGCAGATGGCGGGGAAGGGGTAGGCTAGGTCCTGGTCTTCGCCATAGCCGCTGAACGGGCGGTAGGCGACGGCGCGGCCGCCGTAGCGCTCGACATAGAGCTTCATCAGATATTCGCCGGTCAGCTTCGTCCAGCCGTAGCTGAGGTCGGGCACGCCGATCGGCCGGTCGAAGGAGATCATGTCTTCGGAGAGGATCGTCTGCGCCTCGAAGGTCTGCAGCGAAACGGGATAGGCGGCACTCGAACTGAAATAGACCACATTGCCCGGGCGTCTCTCGCCCGCCCAGCGCCAGAGCGCGGCATCGACGGCGAGATCCTCGGCAACGAGAAGCGTCTGGTTCTCCAGCGTCATCCGTCCGCCGACGAGTGCCGCGAGATGGAAGACATAGTCGAAATGCTCGTCCGTGCGTTCGAAATAGCTGCGGCAATCCTCCTGCAGGAAGGTGAAACGGCGGTTGGAAAGCAGCCTGGGCGACGGCGGCAGCGCGCCGGTGCCCGGCTTGATCAAGTCCACCGAGACGACGCCGATTCCTTCGGCAAGCAGCCGCTCGCATAGATGCCGGCCGACGAAGCCGCATCCCCCAGTCACCAATGCACGCGCCATGATCCCTCCTAGGCCGCAAGAAAGGCATTTTCCCCCGTGTAGATCGCGATCATCCGCTGGTCCCATTCCTGGCGGGAGGGCGCGATCTTTTGTCCGAAGGCGCGGGCGCCCTCGGTGAGCTTCTGGACAAGGCTGTCGCTCTTGACCTTGTTGAGCGCATCGGCGAGCGAGGCGGCATCGCCGCTCTTGAACACCAATCCGGCGCCATTCGCCGCGATCTCTTCCGAGATCAGCGCATTGCTGCTGACGATCAGCGGAATGCCGCTCATGATCGCCTCTGCCGCGACCAGGCCATAGGGCTCGGGCATCCGCGACGGCATGATGAAGACGCGCGCCTCGCCGGCGAGCTTGGCAACGGTGGCATCATCCAGCCAGCCCGGCACCCAGCAATGCGGCAGGGTCTTCTGCATTTCCTCGAGCAGCGGCCCGCGGCCGATCAGCGTCGCCGCCTGGCCGGTCATCCGCAGCGCTTCGCCGAGCGTCCGCACACCCTTTTCCCAGGTCATGCGGCCGAGAAACATGATGCGGTCGCGCAGCCAGGGTTCGGTCGGCTGGCGGGTCAGCGGTTCGGTCGGCGTGCGCAGCGTCTGGAAATGTTTGAGCGGTCCCGGCGTCAGATAGGCCTCCATGTTCTCATGGGCGAGGATCACCTCGATCCGCTCCCAGAAGGCATCGCCGACACCCGCCTGCGCCAAGGTCCGGCGGAAGCGCCAGAGCTTGTGGAGATAGTTGCGCTTGTCGCAATTGGTGGTCAGGCAGCTCATCGACATCGGCGTCACCGAGCAGATCTCGCCGCTCTTGTAGTTCAACAGGCCGCCATTCGGGCAATTGAGGAAGAAGTCGTGGGCGGTGATGATGACGCGCGCCTTGCTCTGCGACAGCGCGTGGAAGATCGAAGGCGAGAGGATCTGGTTCCAGCCATGCACGTGCACGACAGTCTCGTCGGCGGATTCGGCGAGCAGGCCGGAAAGCGCCTCATAGGCCCGCTTGTTGAAATGCCGGTCGAAGATATTGGCGATCGCAGGGCCGTCGCGCAGCGGCTTTTCGCCGAGCGCAATGGTGCGCACATCAAGCCCGTATTCCTTGAGCCCCGCCCCGTCGTCGCCGACGAAGAAGGTGCAGTTGACCCCGGCATCGACGCATGCCTCCAGGCACTGGATCGCAACCTTGGTGGCGCCACCCCGGACAACGGACACGTCATTGACGACAATCAGGCGCATGTGTGAAACCAAAGCGTTGGCAGGGGCCCAGGGCGGACCCGTGTCGATGAGGATAGAAGATTGTTGCCCGGCTCAATGAGGCGATGGATCGCACGCTATTGCAATTCAGCCTTTTGCATTAGCCTACCAATGCGCGCATAGGCGGCTGCGTTTTATGCAACCGCCGCGCTTGGCTTTCCCGCCCTTATCACCGCCAGCAGCCCGGCAAGGCTGACGAGTACAATCGCCGTGCCATAGATATCCGTCGTCAGCGCATAGCCGATCGATTTCGCCAGGAAACCGGCCAGAATGGCGGGCAGGCTGAAGGCGAGATAGCTCTGGATGTAGAAGGCAGACAGCAGGCCCGCCCGCTCGTCAGCCTTGGCAAGCGGCATGATAGAGCCGACCGAACCCATGAAATTGACGCCGAAGCCGATGCCGGTCAGCAGCGTGCCGGCGAGCAGCACCGGAACATTGGCGAGATGCACACCCGCGACGACGGTCAGAATACCCGCAGTCGTTGCCGAAACACCGAAGCGAAGATTGGTCCTCGGCGCCTGCGCACGGCGCAGATAGACGGCGATTGCGCCGGAGATCATCAGCGCGGTGACGACAGCGCCACCCGTCAGCGGCGCATGGCTGCCCGTGGTGGAGACGACGAGCGAGGGTACGAGCGACAGATAGAAGCCGCCGAGCGTCCAGTTGGCGATGTTGATCGGCGTCACCAGCGCCAGCGTCCGCTTCACCTGCGGCGGCACTGCGATCCGCGGTTTCAGCGAGGCGAGCATGCCCGGCCGCTTGCCGCCGGTCTCCGGCGTCAGCCAGATCGCGACAGCCTGGATCGCGAAGCCGATCAGCAGCAGCGCGTAGACGAGGTGCAGCGGGAAGGGGCCGTATTGGATCAGCGCGCTGGTGCCGATCGCGCCGACCGCCATGCCCGAAAGCGGCGCCAGCGAATTGACGAGCTGCCCGCGGGCGCGATCGACATCGACGAGCGCCGCGCCGATCGAGGCGCCGGCAATGCCTGTGGCAAGGCCCTGGACGATGCGGGCGGCGATCAGCCAGCCGGGGCCGCTGGCGACGGTGAACAACGCCATGGCCGCGATCTCCAGCATCAGCGCCGTAAAGATCACCGGCTTGCGGCCGAGATGATCGGAAATCGAGCCGGCGATCAACAGTGCCGTCAGCAGCGCGAAGGCATAGACGGCGAAGACGACGGTGATCATCACAGGCGAGACGGAGAAGCTCTCCTGATAGATGCGATAGAGCGGTGTCGGCGCCGCTGACGCGCCGAAGAAGGTGGCGAGCGTCACGGCATGAAAGGCGATCGGATTGCGGGCTGCGGCGTCCGCTTCACTGGATTTGCGATCCGAGACCATCTATATACCTCTTAAAGCTAAATCGTTGCGTTTGCCTCATGTACGGCGGCGCGATTCTAAAAGCAAATAATTTGCGTTTATGGTTCTATGAGAATCGTTGAACCATCGGCGCCGGGGCAGGAAAGGCAGGGTAAGAGAGATGGCAGGCAGGGAAGGCCCGCGTCCGGGCGGCAGAAGCGCAAGGGTTCAGGCATCGGTGCACAAGGCCGTGCAGGATCTCCTGGCAAAGATGGATCGCGCCGAGATCACCGTGCCGCTGATTGCCACCGAAGCCGGCGTCACGCCCTCGACGATCTATCGCCGCTGGGGCGATCTGCGCGAGTTGTTGGCAGACGTCGCCGTCGAGCGCCTGCGGCCGGACATGCAGCCGGTAGATACCGGCAATGCCCAGCGCGACCTGCAGCAATGGGCGGAGCAATATGCCGAGGAAATGGCCTCCGGCCCCGGACGGCAGGTGATCCGCGATACGCTCGCTTCAATCGAGGCCGCAGGCGCGCAGCAATGCTGCGATTTCACCCGCCAGCAGATCGGCGTGATCGCCGCCCGCGCCGCCCGCCGCGGCGAGGCCTTCCCGGATATCGAGCATGTGCTGGATCGGGTCGTCGCGCCGATCATCTACCGCATCCTCTTCGACACGGCCTTGGGCCGGAGCGCGTCTCGGCACTGGTGGAAGACATGATGAAATCTATTCCGCTGCAGCCCGCTTCTGCCCTGAAATCTGCGTGATGAAGGCGCGCAGCGCTGCCGGGCGCACCGGCTTGTGCTGCACGGCAATGCCGTAGCGCTCCGCCTCGGCGCGGATTTCGAGCGTCCGGTCGGCAGTCAGCAGCAGGGCCGGGAGCTCGGCTCCGAAACGCTGCCGGAGATCGAGAATGGCGGCAATGCCGGTTCCATCGTCGAGATGGTAATCGGCGATAACCAGATCGGGCGCCGCCGAGCGGAAATCGGCGACCTCCGCAAGCGAGGCCAGCGATTGCACCTCGCAACCCCATCCGGATATCAGGAGCCGCATCCCCTCGAGGATCTTCGGCTCGTTGTCGATGCAGAGGATGTTGAGACCGCGCAGCGTCTGCGTCTGACGTTCAGCCGTAACGGCGGCGACAGGCGCGCTCCCTGCCTTCGTCACGTCGAGCGGCATGACGATGCGGAAATCCGTGCCCTTGCCATGCGTCGAATGCAGCTCGACCGGATGGTTCAGAACACGGGCGATGCGATCGACGATCGACAGGCCAAGCCCAAGCCCGGTCGCCGTCTTGGCACCTTCGTCGAGACGCGCGAATTCCTTGAAGACGGTGCGGAATTTTGAGGGCGGAATGCCGATGCCGGAATCCATCACCTGGATCACCACCTTGTCGCCACGCCGCCTGACCCCGACCAGCACCTTGCCCGTCAGGGTGTATTTGATCGCGTTCGAGACGAGGTTCTGCACGAGACGGCGCAGAAGATTGGGGTCGGAGCGCACCCGCAGCGTCGTCGGCATGACCGTAAGCTTGAGCTTCTTCTCACGCGCAATCGGCGCAAAGTCGGTCTCGATGCGTTGAAGCAGGTCGGAGAGCGGCACCGTCGTCAGCCGCGGCCGCATGGCGCCGGTATCGAGCCGGGAGATATCCAGTACGGCGCCGAGAATAGTCTCGACCGATTCCAGCGCCGAATCGATGTTGCGCACGATCGGCCCGTTGTCCGACTGCGCCATCCGCTCCACCAGCGCCGAGGAATAGAGCCGCGCCGCATTCAACGGCTGCAGAATGTCGTGGCCGGCGGCGGCGAAAAAGCGCGTCTTGCCGATGTTGGCCTCGTCGGCGGCGGCCCGCGCTTCGCCAAGCTCGTGGTTCACTCGCGTCAGTTCTACGGTGCGCTCGGCAACACGCTGCTCCAGCGTCTCGTTCGCCTGCTTCAGGGCCTGGTCTGCGGCAACGCGCTGGGTGATGTCGGTGAAGGTCGCAACGATGCCCTTGTCGGGCATGGCATTGGAACGCACTTCGATGATCCGCTCGCCGCCGCCAAGCACCAGCGAGAAGGGCTTGTCGAGCGTCTGGAAGTGGCGAACGGTCTGCACGAGATCGGCGGGCGCGATATCGCCGCGCTGGCCGAGAATGGCGACGATCTCCGACAGCGGAAAGCCGACACGTCCGGCATCTTCGGGCAGGTCCAGCAGCTGGCGGAAGCGCCGGTTCCAGATCGTCAGCTGGTTGGAGCTGTCGAAAACGGCGATGCCCTGGTCCATCTGCGAGAGCGCCGTCTGCAGCATGTCCTGGTTATATTGCAGCGCCTCGCTCGCCTGGTCGAGCAGCCAGGCGGTGTCAGAAGAGGCATCCTCAATCTTCTGCAGGATCAGCGAGAGCACCAACCGTGCCGAGGACGAGCCGATGGCGCTGCCGAGCAGCTGTTCGGTGAAGTGGATCAGCGCCATGTCGGCCGGCTGGTCGTCTTCGAGCTTGCGGCCGGAGCTCTGCTCATAGGTCGCGAGCGAACGCTGCATCCGCTCCTCGCCGAGATAGCGGGCAATCGCCGCCTTCAGGTCGCCGACGCTGATCCGCGTCTTCCAGCCGCGCGTCGCAAACTGCGAGCGCGACTGGCGCTTGACGAAGATGCCCGCCTGGATGCGCTCCAGCGGCCGCGCATTGCGCGTCATCGACCCGACGATGAAGAAGGCGGTGTTGACGAGCAGGCTCATCGCCGTGGCATTGACGAGAGGATCGGCATCCGGAGCGGTGAAAACCGTCGTGCCGGGAAACAGGAAGCCCAGGAAGCCGCTGGCGATATAGGAATAGTCAGGCCCGCCGAGCGAGGGCAGGAACAGCAGATAGAACCAGATGACGAAGCCGGAAGTCAGGCCGAGGATCGCGCCTCGTGCATTCGCCCGCCGCCAGATGAGACCGCCGAACAGTGCCGGCGCGATCTGCCCGATCGCCGCAAAGGAGAGCAGGCCGATCGAGGCGAGCCCTGCCGTGCTGTCGGTCGAGCGGTAATAGGCATAGCCAAGCAGCAGCACGGCGAAGATCGCGCTGCGGCGGATATTGAGGAGCGTCTTGGCGAAATCGTCACGCTGGCTGGCGCGCCCGGCAAGCTTCCGCCGCAGGAAGATCGGCATGATGATGTCGTTCGACACCATGATCGACAGCGCCACGGAATCGACGATCACCATCGCCGTTGCCGCCGAGAAGCCGCCGATGAAGGTGATCAGCGAGACGACCGGCATCTGGCCTGCGAGAGGTAGCGACAGCACATAGAGGTCGGCATTGCCGGCGCCGCCAAAGGTCAGCAGCCCGCCGATTGCCACAGGCAGCACGAAGAGATTGATAGCGATGAGATAGAGCGGGAACAGGTAGCCCGCGAGCTTCAGCTGCTTCGCCGTCCGGTTTTCGACGACCGTCACATGGAATTGCCGCGGCAGCATGATGATCGCGAAGGCCGAGAGCAGCGTCAGCACGATCCAGCGGCTGATCGGCGTCTGGTACTCCAGCGCCGCCGTCACCAGCGGGTTCGCCGCACTTTTCTCCCAGAGATCCATCGGCCCGTCGAACAGGAACCAGATGACACAGACCCCGGCCGTCAGAAAGGCGATCAGCTTGACGACGGATTCCATGGAAACCGCAAGAATCAGCCCGTCCTGATGTTCGGTCGCATCCGTGTGGCGGGTGCCGAACATCACGGCGAAGCAGGCAAGCACCAGAGTCACGATCAGCGGCAGGTCGAGGAAATAGAGGTTGCCGCTGCCGATGCCGTAATCCTGCGGGTTGACGACGACCGATACCGTGCTCGAAATCGCCTTCAGCTGCAGCGCGATATAGGGGATGACGCCGACCAGCGATATCAACGCCACGATCGTCGCGACAGTTGAATTTTTCCCATAGCGCGCCGCGATGAAGTCGGCGACGGAAGTGAGCTTCTCGGCCTTGGCGAGTTCGATGATCCGCCTCAATACCGGCATGCCGAGCGTGAAGACGAGGATCGGGCCGATATAAATCCCCGCGAACTCGAGCCCGTGCTGGGAGGCGAGGCCGACGCCGCCGAAATAGGTCCAGGAGGTGCAGTAGATCGCCAGGCTCAGCGCATAGACAACAGGCCAGCCGCCCTCAAGAGTGCCGAGCCGGCGGCTCTTGCGGTCGCCATAGCTTGCGACGGCAAACAGCAGAAGCATGTAGCCGAAGGCAGAAGCAATGATCACCCAACCCGGAAGCATCGATCCTCCACCGGCGTGTCATGCGCCGGTTCTCCCTGATGCAAGCGAGATTAGGTGAAATCCCCCACTTTGGAAATTGGGGTGATCTAGGCATTAAGTCCAAGACGTAGGAAGCGGTGATTATTCAAAATTAACAATTGAATAATTGTGGCGGAGATGTAGCTAATTAACGCACGGACTGTCAGTGAGAGCACTTCAGAGGGAGACAGATCGGATGCTCAACGAATTCAAAGCGTTTATTGCCCGCGGTAACGTCATGGACCTGGCGGTCGGTGTCATTATCGGTGGCGCTTTCGGCGGTATCGTCAAGTCGCTTGTCGACGATATCATCATGCCTATCGTTGGCGCCATCTTCGGTGGCTTCGACTTCTCCAACTACTTCATCGGCCTGTCGTCGGCGGTCAATGCACCGACGCTGGCTGCTGCCCGTGCCCAGGGCGCCGTCTTCGCCTACGGTAACTTCATCACGGTGGTCATCAACTTCATGATCCTCGCCTGGATCATCTTCCTGATGGTCAAGGGCGTAAACACGCTGCGCAAGCAGGTCGAGCGCAACGAGGAGAAGGCTGCGGAAGCTGCGCCGCCGCCGGCCGACGTCGCGCTTCTCACCGAAATCCGCGATCTCCTGGCCAAGCGCCCGGCCTGATCCGCGGGCATTTGAGCCCTGCTTTCGGGCAGGGCTCCATCCATCACGAAAATCGATGTAACATCACGCATTCTCATTGGGATTTGCGCCGGGTTTTGTTCTATGAAGGCCAAAACCGGAGTCCTTCATGTCGATCGTCAATAGCCTCAGCCCGCGCGCCATCACGGCACCCGAAAGCGGGATCGTCGAAGTCGTCAATTATGCACGCGGCCGCGAAGGCCTTCTGCCGCTTTGGGTCGGCGAAGGCGATCTGCCGACGCCCGATTTCATCAGCAAGGCGGCGATGGATGCGCTGGCGGCGGGCGAGACCTTCTATACCTGGCAGCGCGGCATCCCGGAGCTTCGCCAGGCGCTCTCGGATTACTATGCCCGCCACTTCGGCGTGACGCTGTCTCCTGAACATTTCTATGTCACCGGCTCGGGCATGCAGGCGATCCAGATCGCCGTGCAGGCGATGACCTCGCCCGGCGACGAAATCGTCTACCTGACGCCCGCCTGGCCGAATATCGCGGCAGCTCTAGAAATCGCCGGCGCCCGCTCTGTCGGTGTCGAGCTGCAGTTCGAAGGCGGCACATGGGCTGTCGATCTCGACCGCATCGAAGCGGCCATCACCCCGAAGACCAAAGGCCTCTTCGTCAACACGCCGTCGAACCCGACGGGCTGGACAGCGACGAAGCAGGATCTGAAACAGATCCTTGAGATCGCCCGCAAGCACGGCCTCTGGATCATGGCCGATGAGATCTACGCCCGCTACTTCTATGCCGGCGGCCGCGCGCCGTCGTTCTTCGATGTCATGGAGCCCGGCGACAAGATCTTCTTCGTCAATTCCTTCTCGAAGAACTGGTCGATGACCGGCTGGCGCGTCGGCTGGATCGTCGGCCCGCCGGAAACCGGCCAGGTGCTCGAAAACCTGATCCAGTATTCGACCTCGGGTGTCGCGCAGTTCCTGCAGAAGGGCGCCGTCGCGGCGCTCAACCACGGTGACGATTTCGTCGCCGCCAACGTCCGCAAGGCCACCGAAGCCCGCGATATCCTCTGCGACGCCCTGATTGCCACCAATCGTGTAGAGACCCTGAAGCCGGATGGCGCGCTCTATGCGTTCCTGAAGATCGACGGCGTCACCGACAGCCGCAAGGCGGCGCTCGATATCGTCGACAAGACCGGCGTCGGCCTGGCGCCCGGTGCGGCCTTCGGCGCTGGCGGCGGGCTCTTCCTGCGCGCCTGCTTCCTGCGCGATCCGGCTCAGGTGCGCATCGCCGCCGAGCGTCTTTGCGACTACATCATGAGCCGCTGAATACCGCGTGCCCGGCTCCTTCAGCCGGGCATCTGCCCCGGATTCGGCCGGTTCGATAAAATTGTAGCGAAAGCCGAAATCGGCCTCTAACCACACCCGCAAACTTACCCGCCGGAACGGTCCAAAACGGGCCTTTGATAAGAAAATCCGAAAGGGAAAATCCGTCTGATGCCCCTGTGCGACAAAACAGGGAATGCGGGACATGGCAATCTTGGTGACGGGCGGCGCTGGCTATATCGGCAGCCATATGGTCTGGACACTACTGGAGGCAGGTGAGGACGTCGTCGTTCTCGACCGCCTGTCGACGGGCTTCCGCTGGGCGGTGGCGCCGGCGGCCCGCTTCTATCTCGGCGATGTCGCCGACCCCGAAATCCTGCGGACCATCTTCATCGAAAACGATATCGAGGCGATCATCCATTTCGCCGGTTCGGCCGTCGTGCCGGTATCGGTCGCCGACCCGCTTTCCTATTACGACAACAATTCCGGCAAGACTCGCGCGCTGCTCAGCGCCTCTATCGAAGCCGGTGTGCGCCATTTCGTCTTCTCATCGACCGCGGCCGTCTATGGTCCGCAGAAGACGTCGGATCCGGTCAAGGAAACCGCGACCCTCAATCCTGAAAATCCCTACGGCCAGTCGAAGCTGATGACCGAGTTCATGCTGCGCGATGCCGCTGCAGCCTATGACTTCAACTATGTGGCACTGCGCTATTTCAACGTAGCCGGAGCCGACCCGCAGGGCCGCGCCGGCCAGTCCACCAATGGCGCCACGCATCTGATCAAGGTCGCCTGCGAAGCCGCTCTCGGCAAGCGCGACGGCGTCAGCGTCTACGGCGTCGATTACCCGACCCATGACGGCACCGGCGTGCGCGACTATATCCACGTTACCGATCTCGCCGATGCGCACCTGAAGGCGCTGCAGCACCTGCGCCAGGGCAAAGGCTCTCTGGTCGCCAATTGCGGCTATGGTTTCGGCTATTCGGTCCTCGACGTCCTGAACATGGTGACCCGTGTTCATGGCCACTCCTTCAAGATCCACATGGCACCACGCCGCCCCGGCGATTCCGCGAGTGTCGTCGCCGACGCAACCTTGGCGCGCCGCGTGCTCGGTTGGGTCCCGCAGCATGATGCGCTCGAAACCATCGTGCGCAGCGCGCTCGACTGGGAACTGGAGCTGATGCAGCGCCGCGTCGGCGATCTGCAGGGCATCTACCGCGAACTGGCTGCCGCGTCGTTCTGATCGCGCTAACACGGCATTTACCATCCGCGGCGGGATAGCCGTGCGAAAACAGCGAAACTAAGAAAAAATCAAGCTTTCTCTGGCTGTTCTGTGGCCAAGGGAAAAGGGACAATGAAAAGCTTCATCGCTTCGCTACGGCTGCAAAAAGACAACCCGAAGTTCTTGATGGCACAGTTTCAGGCTCTGTCGACACAGATCCCGATTCTCTATGTCCTGCTGATCATCAACGCGCTCTCCGTCGCGATCACCCATATCAAGACCGCGCCGCTCTGGCTGGCGCTCTATATTCCGACCGGCCTCAGCGTCGTCTGCCTCTTCCGTCTCTGTTGGTGGGAAATCAACGGCAAGGAAAACGTCACCCCCGAGCGCGCCTACAAGCTCATGCGCTTCACGATCGTTGGCTCCTGCATCCTGACGGTTGCCTTCGGCTTCTGGGCGGTGGCGCTTTATAGCTATGGCAATGCCTTCCAGCAGGGCCAGATCGCCTATTTCCTCGTCGTGACCGGCATTTCCTGCATCTTCTGTCTCATGCATCTGCCGATCGCGGCTGCAATCACCACCGTCATCACCTTCACCGCGATGGCGCTGACCTTCCTGTCCTCGGGCAATCCGGTTTTCATCGCCACTGCCGTTAGCGGCCTCTTCCTGATCCTGCCGTTCCTCAGGGTGATCAACAGCTACTTCCAGAACTTCGCCGGTCTCGTGCAGATGACCGAGGAGCTGGAAAAGAAGCAGGCCGAAGCCGAGGAGCTCAATCTTGTCAACAGCCGCAACGCGCTACAGGACCAGCTGACCGGCCTTGCCAACCGTCGCAGCTTCTTCCTGTCGCTGGAGCGCCTGCTGCAGCAGAATCCCAACGAGCCGCCCGTCATCGGCATCATCGATCTCGACGGCTTCAAGCCGGTCAACGACGTCTTCGGCCATTCGGCAGGCGATCTCGTGCTGAAGGAAACCGCCCGCCGCTTTGCCGCACTTGCCGGCAGCGAAGCTGTTGTCTCGCGTCTCGGCGGCGACGAATTCGGCCTGATCTTCCCGCAGGGCATCAGCCGCAAGGATGTCGCCGATCTCGGCCACGCCCTCTGTGCCTCCGTGCACGAAGCCTTCGAAATCCCCGATGGCTCGGTCCGGGTCTCGGCCTCCTGCGGCATCGTCTATCCCGAGGATCGTGATTCCACCGCCGAAGACCTCTATGAGAAGGCCGACTTTGCCCTCTATCAGGTCAAGAGCAAGCGCCGCGGCGGCGTCGAGTTTTTCTCTTCGGAGCACGAGAAGATCCTCAACCAGCGCTATCAGATCGAGCTGGAGCTGCAGGCCAACGATTTCTCCAGCGAACTGTCGTTGGAATACCAGCCGATCATCGAGCTGAAGAGCGGCCGTGTTGTCGGCTACGAGGCGCTGGCGCGCTGGGATAGCGCCCGCTTCGGCCGCATCAGCCCGGATGCCTTCATTCCCGCCGCCGAGCGCACCGCCGTCATCGGCCGGATGACCCGCGTGCTGTTCGGCCAGGCGCTTGATGCGCTGAAGCAGATCCCCGATCATCTCTGCCTGTCGTTCAATCTCTCGGCCCGCGACATCTGCGACCACGAGACCTCGATGAACCTGCTCGCGATGATCCACCGCTCCGGCGTCGATCCGAAACGCATCGAGTTCGAAATCACCGAGACGGCGCTGCTTTCCGACTTCGATACCGCCGACCAGGTAATCGGCCTGCTGCGCGCCGCCGGCATTTCGATCGCGCTCGATGATTTCGGCACCGGCTTCTCGAGCCTCAGCCATATCCACCGCCTGGCCTTCGACAAGCTGAAGATCGACAAGACCTTCGTGATGAATTTCGATCGCGATGTCCGCTCGATGAACATCACCCGCTCGGTCGCCAATCTCTGCCAGAACCTCGGCATCGCCTCGGTCGCCGAAGGCGTCGAGAGCGAGGAAATCGCCGACGGCCTGCGCGCCATGGGCGTCCGGCTGGCCCAGGGTTACCACTTCTCCAGGCCGCTGAAACTCAACGCCGCGATCGACTATGCGCTCCAGCGCGACGCCATGACGATGGCTCACGAACCGCTCCACGCGCTGCTTCCGTATTGATCCCCACTGGAACGAAGTGCCCTGCCTGTCTATTGATTAGCTGATCAAGGAGGCGCGGCACACCATGCACAAGAACAGCGACCGGGAAGTCTTCATCGAAAAGCGCGGCAGCGCCGGCATTGTCCGCCTCAATCGCCCCAAGGCCCTGAACAGCTTGACGCTGCCGATGGTGCGCATGCTGGATGCTGCATTTGACGAATTCGAGGATGACTCTGACGTCGCAACCGTGGTCGTGACAGGCGAGGGCGAGCGCGGCTTCTGCGCCGGCGGCGATATCCGCGCGCTGCATCAGAGCGGTCTTTCCGGATCCGAGGATGCTGAAGCCTTCTGGCGTGAGGAATTTGCGCTCAATCATCGCATCGCCCACTTCCCGAAACCCTATGTCGCGGTCATGGATGGCATCACCATGGGCGGCGGCGTCGGCCTCTCGGCGCATGGCCGCCACCGGGTCGTGACCGAGCGCACCCGGCTTGCCATGCCGGAAACCGGCATCGGCTATTTCCCGGATGTCGGCGCCACCTGGCTGCTGCCGCGCATGCCGGGCGAAACCGGCACATGGGCTGGCCTCACAGGTCTTGAAATGAACGCCACCGACGCGCTCTATGCCGGTCTCGCCGACGTCAAGATCGCCTCCGGCCGCTTGCCAGAGATGATCGATGCACTGGCCCGCATGCCGCTCGGATCGTCTTCGACCGCGGTCGATGCGCTGCTGAAACATATCGCCATCCACCCGCATGCCGGCCACCTGCAGCATAACCGCGAGGTGATCGACCGCGCCTTCCGCTTCGACAGCGTCGAGCAGATTATCGCAGCCCTTGAGGCAGAGGAGGGCGAGTTTGCCGCCGAGACCCGCGCCACCATCCTCAAGCGCTCGCCGACCAGCCTCAAGGTGACGCTCCGGCTGTTGCGCCAGGGCAGGGCAAGCGCCGATCTCGCCGAATGCCTGAACCGCGAGCTCGCAGCCTGCATGCAGATCTTGAAGACACCGGATTTCTACGAAGGCGTGCGTGCCGCCGTCATCGACAAGGACCGCAATCCGAAATGGAAACCGGCAGAGCTTGCCGCCGTCAGCCCGGAGGCGATCGAACCGTTTTTCGGCAGCGTCAAACCTCTGTCGCTTTAGGCGGTCCTAGCGCCACATGCCGCGCATGCGCGCGCCCACATCGATCCGCACCTGACGCGCGTGCTGGCTGGCCGCCGTCTCGGCCTTGGCCTGTTGCCAGCCGCAGACTTCGAAGAACTGCAGGAGCGTTGCCGGGATGAAGCGGGTGCGGGCGGCATAGACGTGACGGTCGCCCTGCGCATTCTGCCCATGGGTGAAGAAGCGCTGCGGCACGACGAGATCGAGATTGTCCTTCGCCCGCGTCATCGCGACATAGAGGAGCCGCCGCTCCTCCTCGATCTCGGCGCTGGTGCCGACAGCGAGGTCGGAGGGAATGCAGCCGTCCACGACGTTCAGCATGAAGACCTTGGTCCATTCCTGCCCCTTGGCCGAATGGATGGTGGAGAGGATCAGGTAATCCTCGTCGAGCAGCGGCACGCCGGCCTGATCGCTTGTCGCATCCGGCGGATCGAGCGTCAGCTCCGTCAGGAAGCGTTCGCGGGAAGGATAGCCCGCGGCGATCTGCTCGAGCTGCAGCAGGTCGGCCTGGCGCGTCGAGGCGTCTTCATGCAGCCGTTCCAGATGCGGCTGGTACCATTCCCGCACGAGCCCGATCTCGGCCGGCCAACCGGCCTTGCCGGTCTTCAGCTCCTGCATCACGGACACGAAGGCCGTCCAGTCATCGCCGGAACGCGGCGGTGCGGCCAGTTCGGCAAGCGCTTGAATCGGGCTCGGATCGGCCGCCATATGATCCAGCGTCTTCTGCGCCGTCGAGGGCCCGACACCGGGCAGGATCTGCATCAGCCGGAAGCCGGCGACGCGATCGCGCGGATTGAGCGCAAAGCGCAGTGCGGCCAGCATGTCCTTCACATGCGCGCTGTCCAGAAACTTCAGCCCGCCGAATTTGACGAAGGGAATGTTGCGCCGTGTGAGCTCCACCTCCAGCGCGCCGCTGTGATGCGAGGCGCGAAACAGCACCGCCTGGCCCTTCAGCTTCACGCCTTCCTCACGGTTCTCCAGCACCTTGTCGGCAACGAAGCGCGCCTGATCCGCCTCGTCGCGCACGGTGACGAGGCGCGGCCGCTCGGCAGACTGCCGTTCTGTCCAGAGGTTCTTGGTGAAGCGTTCCGAGGCGAGATCGATGACCGCATTGGCGGCGGCGAGGATCGGCTGCGTCGAGCGGTAATTGCGGTCGAGCGTGACGATATTGGCGGCTGGCGTGAACGAGGCCGGAAAGTCGAGAATGTTGCGCACCGTCGCGGCGCGGAAGGAATAGATCGACTGCGCATCGTCGCCGACGACGGTCAGCCCCTGCCCATCCGGCTTCAGCGCCAGCAGGATCGAGGACTGCAGCCGGTTGGTATCCTGATATTCGTCGACGAGCACATGGTCGAAGCGGCTGCCGATATCCTCGGCAATCATCGGCTCGGCCACCATCTGCGCCCAGTAGAGCAGCAGGTCGTCGTAATCGAGAACGTTCTGCGCCTGCTTGGCTTCGACATAGGCGCCGAAGAGCTCGCGCAGCTGGTTCTCCCAGGTCGCACACCACGGAAACGCATCGCGCAAGACGAGCGGCAGCTCGCCTTCGGAATTGACGACCCGCGAATAGATCGCCAGGCATGTGCCCTTGGTCGGAAAGCGGTTCTCGGTCTTCGAGAAGCCGAGATCGTGGCGCACGATATTCATCAGGTCGGCGCTGTCTTCCCGGTCGTGGATCGTGAAGGCCGGATCGACACCGATCTGCTCGGCATAATCGCGCAGCAACCGCGCGCCGATGCCGTGGAAGGTGCCGCTCCAGGCAAGCGCATCCGCCATGATGCCGGAATTGGCGCCGAGCACTTCGGCGCAGATGCGCTCGACGCGCCGCGCCATCTCGGAGGCAGCCCGGCGCGAAAAGGTCATCAGCAGGATGCGGCGCGGATCGGCGCCCTTGACGATCAGATGCGCGACGCGATGGGCCAGCGTATTGGTCTTGCCGGAACCGGCGCCCGCAATGACGAGCAGCGGGCCTGCGACATGGCTGCCCTCGGTAAGGGTTCCGTGTTCCACGGCCATGCGCTGTTGCGGGTTGAGCTTTTCGAGATACATCCAGCCGTCCGGTTGGCGCCCGCGCGCTTGGCGTCACGGACTATGAGACGTTCCTTGAATGTTCTTGATAGTGATTCCTGTCAAGCGCGGTCAGTAAACGAAGTCTGAAACCACTTCCTGGCGCGTCAGCTTCAGCGTCCGGTCCGGTTGCAGGATATAGGTCTCCTGCACCTTCTGGCCGCTCGAATTGTAGAAGCTGTTGTAGACATAGCTGCCGGGCGGCGACTTCGTCAGCTTCGAGCGCGCCGGCCCGCCATAGGTGAGGCTTCCCGGGATCGGCGTCGGCCCGGCGCTATCGGCAGCGCTGCAGGCCACCAGCATGGCGGCGGCGGTGAAAACCGGAACGATGACCTTGAACATGAAAGCTGCCCCCATTTCGACCCATCATTGATATGGCGCCAAAAATCCGCTTCGCCAAGTAGAGCGCGCTGAAATTTGCGGGGGCAAGAGCGGGGCGCTACTTAGGCTCCGGCTGCTGGATGGTCTTTTGCGGCGTGTCGTCCTGGCTGCCGCCCTGTTCGAAGGGCTTGATGACGAGGATACTCAAAATGGAAGCGACCATGAGCGCGATGATGATCAGCATCAGTGTTTTCATGATTAATTCTACTTCGTCCGGCCATGCTGTTCTCAACCTTATTGAACAGCGCCGCTGCCCGAAAAGTTCCGGCAAATGCGCACGAAAACGTGCGAAGAAAAGCGGGGAACCAAAGCTGCCCTTCACGGGTTGATTGGGCGGATTTCAACGCTGGAGATAGTCATGAGGACCTGCATCCGTCTGGGGGTTCCAGCCCTTTTTATTGCAAGTGCTGCTTTCGCCATTCCCGCATCCGCCGCTCTCGAAACCGATGTCGATTATTACTCGGCCCTGCCACAGGACCAGATGGCGCTGAACGAATATAGCGGTACCGTCGCCTGCCCGCAGCCCGAATCCCACTACGTGCCGTCCTTCATCCGCGCTCCCGACGGAACGATCATCGGTGTCGGCTATCTGGAAATGGACAGCCAGAGCGACGCCGCCTGTTAAGGCATGAAATTCTTGAAGTATTGCCAGAATATCGGTTGTTCGAGGCTCGTCTGCATAGTGCAGAGGGTGACGAGCCTCTGACCATCATCATGATGGCTGCAGATGTTCTATTGATGCACAACGCGAGGGCGCAACGGCAATACTTGGGCTATCCCGCGCCAGATTCCCCCACGGTTAAGCGAAAATTAACGGCCATCCCGTTCCGGTACGGCGCCGGCAAAACCGCATTCAGCGATATCAGTCCGCATGACGTTGCCACCGTTCCCGGCGAGTGAGCCATGCCCGATTGCGGGCAAGCCCGGCTCGCCCGGCGAGACGTTTAGTGAAGCTTGAGCTTCGCCTCTTCCGCAGCTGCCACGAACTCCATCCGCGCTTCCTCGGCGGTCTTGCGGCCATCGAGAGCGGCGCGGCAGGTGCTGCGGGCCTTGAGGTAACGGAGGCCGCGCGCTGCGGGCCACAGGTCGGCAAGGCACTTCAATGCATCGAACGGACCGTTCACGGTACGGGCATCGGTATCTTCGAAACCCACCTTGACCGGACTATCCCATCTTTCAGTTGCCATAGGCGTATTCCTCCAGTGTGTACGCCAAAACGCGCAGTCAGCCCCTCGCGTTCCTCCCGGAAGGGCGCTGCATGAGGGTATTTTAGCGGGTTATTTTGGCGGGGCAATGGGCTCACTGCCGCAAATCAACTCTTGCCGCCCGATAGAATGCAAGTGTGGTTTACTTTGGAAATTCTGCAGCTATTGAATCCGAATATGCTCGAAAAAGTTGAGGCTAGAGGTTTGTCTAAGTTCTTGGATAGATGGTCTGCTCCCATCGCAGGCGTAGTCATGATCGCCGTATTAATTTGGACGATCTCCTGCTTTCCGCCCGCGAGGTCGATCTTTTGCTCACAGGAAGATAGCAACTGCTTTAGGGAGTGGGTTTCTGCGCTAAGCGGGTGGGTCGCCGCGTTCGTGGCGCTTTTCACTTTGATCCCACTTTACAATCAAGTGAGACTCCAGCGGGAACAAACAGCGTTTCAGCTTGGCGACGCACCTCCGACTTTTGATGCCGTTCAGCATACGGAATCAGAGCAAGCAGTCTTAATCCGTATCACGAACTGGAATAGGCGCGGAATGCTCATACGGGGCATTTGGGCCGAAGATGACAAGCCGATTGAGGCACTTTGGTATGGGACTTCTGACAATACTCAAAAAAACCGCGCTTTAGATTTGGGATTTCATGTTCCTCTAATTCTTGAAGGATGGGTCGATCGCGAGCATCGGCCTGTTACCATGCGCATTAAAATCCAGCGGGCTAGCGCCGCTGATGTCATGAATAGCAGTGCTTGGGACAGGTGTACGTTAGCCGTGCGTTATGAACTGGTCGGCGAAGACCGGATTAATGTGCTTAAGGCACCAGTTCACCTAACGTCCGGGTTGGTAATCGAGCTCGAAGAGTAGCTGCTGGACGCCAAAGTATTTTCGGCGCAGCGAGGACCGTCCGACGCGAACTCATGCGAATTTCTGAATTATTTTTTCCAAAGAAAACTGGTGCTGCCGAGTGGGATTGAACCACCGACCTCACCCTTACCAAGGGTGTGCTCTACCACTGAGCTACGGCAGCAGGACCAGGAACGCTTCGAGCCGTTGGGCTGTGTTGCGTGGACGGGGCGCCTATTGCCACAGGTTCTTGACAAGCGCAAGCCGCAATTTCCAACTTCGCGTGGATTAACGACGAAGCTCTTTTGACAAGGGCGGGAATCCGGTAAGCAGAACACATGGAAGACAATAGCAAAAAGCCTGTAAACGGCCGCAAGGCGGCGATCGAAGAGCAGGCCCGGCTCCGGCGTGAGCGGGCTGCAGAAAAACTTCGGGAAAATCTTTCCCGGCGCAAACAGCAGACCCGGGCGCGCCGTTCCGGCGAGGCAGATCAGACGATCGGCCTGCCTGCCGCAAAAATGGACGAATCGTAATGTTGGCTCCGCGGCGAATTGAAGCGTCGCGGGAATTCGTCTAAAGACCCCCATCCCTTTTAAAGGCAGAACTTTCAGGAAAGGCGGGCGCAGCCCGTAAGCCCCCATGGATCGTATCAGAATTGTCGGCGGGAATGAGCTGAATGGCATCATCCCGATTTCCGGCGCCAAAAATGCCGCACTGCCGCTGATGATCGCATCGTTGCTGACCAGCGACACGCTGACGCTGGAAAACGTGCCGCATCTGGCCGATGTCGAGTTGCTCATGCGTATTCTCGGCAATCATGGCGTCGACGTTGCCGTCAACGGCCGCCGCGAGCGCCAGGACGATGCCTATTCGCGCACGATCCATTTCACCTGCCGCACCATCGTCGATACGACCGCCCCCTATGAGCTGGTCTCGAAGATGCGCGCATCCTTCTGGGTCATCGGTCCGCTTTTGGCGCGCGAGGGACAGTGCCGCGTCTCGCTGCCGGGCGGTTGCGCCATCGGCACGCGCCCGGTCGATCTCTTCCTCGAAGGCCTGACGGCGCTCGGCGCCAATCTCGAGATCGACAGCGGCTATATCAATGCCACGGCCCCCAAGGGCGGTCTCATCGGCGCGAAGTACACCTTCCCGAAGGTTTCCGTCGGCGCCACCCACGTCATGATGATGGCGGCAACGCTTGCCCGCGGCACGACGGTGATCGGCAATGCCGCCCGCGAGCCGGAAGTCGTCGATCTCGCCAACTGCCTGATCGCCATGGGCGCCAAGATCACCGGTGCCGGCACATCCACCATCACCATCGAAGGCGTGCAGTCGCTCTCCGGCGCCCGCCACCGCGTTCTGCCGGACCGTATCGAAACCGGCACCTATGCCATGGCCGTTGCCATGACCGGCGGTGACGTCGTGCTCGAAAACACCGACATGGCGCTGCTCGAAACCGCTTTCGAAACCCTGCGCCGCGCCGGCGCCGACGTCTCGGCCACCAATAGCGGCGTGCGCATCAAGCGCAATGGCGCCGGCATCAAGCCCGTCGACGTCGTCACCGATCCCTTCCCGGGCTTCCCGACCGACCTGCAGGCGCAGTTCATGGCGCTGATGACCCGCTCGTCGGGCGTCTCCCATGTCACCGAAACCATCTTCGAAAACCGCTTCATGCACGTGCAGGAGCTTGCCCGTCTCGGCGCCAAGATCTCGCTGTCCGGCCAGACGGCAAAGATCGAAGGCGTTCCGCGCCTGAAGGGTGCACCGGTCATGGCAACCGACCTGCGCGCCTCCGTGTCGCTCGTCATCGCCGGTCTTGCGGCCGAAGGCGAGACCATGGTGTCGCGTGTCTATCACCTTGATCGCGGCTTCGAGCGTCTCGAAGAAAAGCTCACGCGCTGCGGCGCGATCGTCGAGCGCGTCAGCGAATAAGGGAAAGGGCGGTTTCCGCCCTTTTATCCCCCGGCAATGCGGCCGCGCCGCATTGCCGCTTGGGAGTTGCGCATTGCCGCGCGGCGTCCTATTTCCCTTGTCTAACGCATCGTCATACTGGCGATGCGGCATCATCGACCGGGGGTACAGCCTGCATGACCGACCTGAAGCTTCTTGCACTCGACAGTGAAGACCTCGCCGTGGTCTCCGCGCATCTGCAGGACGCCGTTTTCAAGATCGGCGACATCGCCTGGTCGCCCAAGGATGCGCAGTTCGCCTTCGCGGCAAACCGCTTCGTCTGGGAAGAGGCGAATGGCAAGCGCAAGGGCTTCGAGCGCCGCCGCGCCGCCCTCGTTTTCAAGCGCGTTCTCGCCGTCCGCTCGACCGGCATCGACCGCAAGCGCCGCGACGAAGTGCTGTCGCTTCTCTCTGTCGTCTTCGAGCCGAAGGGCGAAGGTCCGGAAGGCACGATCGAAATCACGCTGTCGGGCGCTGCAGAGATCGTTCTTGATGTCGAATGCATCGAAGTTCAGCTTGCAGATATCGGTGGAGCATGGGAAACCGCCTCCAAGCCGCGCCATCCCGGCGCGTAACGATCTTTTCTGCGCTGTTTGGCGTTTAGCGTTGGTTTGGAAGGGAATTGAGCGTGGCAATCTGGCTTGATCAGGCATCCGAAGGTTTCGAGCAGCGTTTTGCCGCTTTCCTGACGACCAAGCGCGAGGTCTCCGAAGACGTCAACATCGCCGTCCGCGCCATCATCGATGATGTCCGCGCCCGCGGCGACGTCGCACTTGCCGAATATTCCAAGAAATTCGACAGCATCGATTTCGCCAAGGTGCCGATGCGCGTCACCGAGGCCGAGATCGATGCGGCCGTCGAAGCCGTGCCGGCCGAAGTGCTGGGTGCGCTGAAGGTCGCCGCCGTCCGCATCGAATCCCACCACCGCCGCCAGCTGCCGAAGGACGATATCTACGAGGATACGATGGGTGTCGGCCTCGGCTCGCGCTGGACGGCGATCGAAGCCGTCGGTCTCTATGTGCCCGGCGGCACGGCGAGCTATCCGAGCTCAGTGCTGATGAATGCCGTTCCGGCCAAGGTTGCGGGTGTCGATCGCATCGTCATTGCCGTGCCGGCAACCGGCGGCGTCGTCAACCCGGCGGTTCTTGCTGCCGCCAAGCTGGCAGGCGTTTCGGAAATCTACCGTGTCGGCGGCGCGCAGGCGATTGCGGCGCTCGCCTATGGCACGGAAACGATCGCGCCGGTCGCCAAGATCACCGGCCCCGGCAATGCCTATGTCGCCGCCGCCAAGCGCCATGTCTTCGGTACCGTCGGCATCGACATGATCGCCGGTCCCTCGGAAGTGCTCGTCATCGCCGACAAGGACAACAATCCGGACTGGATCGCCGCCGATCTGCTGGCCCAGGCCGAACATGACGCAAGCTCGCAGGCGATCCTCGCCACCGATGACGCGGAATTCGCCAAGGCTGTCGAAGCCGCCGTCGAGAGCCAGCTGAAAACACTGAACCGTGCCGATACAGCCGCCGCCAGCTGGCGCGATTTCGGCGCGATCATCCTCGTCAAGGACCTGAAGGACGCCATCCCGCTCGCAAACCGCATCGCGCCGGAACATCTGGAGCTTGCCGCCGCCGATCCGGACGCGCTGCTCGATGGCATCCGCAATGCCGGCGCGATTTTTATCGGCGCGCATACGCCTGAAGTGATCGGTGACTATGTCGGCGGCTCGAACCACGTTCTGCCGACGGCGCGGTCGGCGCGCTTTTCGTCCGGCCTTGGAGTGCTCGATTTCGTCAAGCGCACCTCGATCCTGCGCCTCGGCCCGCAGCAGCTGCGCGAACTCGGCCCGGCGGCGATCGCGCTTGCGGTTTCCGAAGGCCTCGATGCCCACGCGCGATCGGTCGCGATCCGCCTCAATCTCGAAAGGTGAGGCATGGCGAAGGGCGACTTCCGGCTTTCTGATGTCGTCCTCGACGACACGATCGGCCGTTCGACGCCCGATGTCGAACACGAGCGCGCCGTCGCGATCTTCGATCTGATCGAGGAAAACACCTTCGAGCCGGCCGGTCATCCGGGTGGGCCCTACAGGCTCAACATCTCGCTGGTCGATAGCAAGCTGGTCTTCGTCATCAGGACGGAGGAGGGCGGCGATGTCGCGACTCATATCCTCTCGCTGACGCCCTTCCGCCGCATCGTGAAGGACTACTTCATGATCTGCGAGAGCTATTACGAGGCGATCCGTTCTGCCTCTCCCAGCCGCATCGAAGCGATCGACATGGGCCGCCGCGGCATCCATAATGAGGGCTCGCAGACGCTGAAGGACAGGCTGAAGGGCAAGATCGACGTCGATTTCGACACGGCGCGCCGCATCTTCACGCTGGTCTGCGTGCTCTACTGGCGCGGATGACCGGGATGGAGCCCGCTCCGCTCACCGCAGAAGGCAAGGCCCCGGGCGCGATCCTCTTCATGTGCGGCATGAACGCCATCCGCTCGCCGATGGCCGAAGCCATCGCCCGCAGTGTGCTGTCATCGAATACCTATATACGCTCTGCAGGCGTTCGCGCCGGCGAGCGCGATCCCTTCGTCGATACGGTGCTCGAGGAGATCGGTCTGTCGCTTGGCCGCCACCTGCCGAAGACGCTGGACGAGCTCGAAGACGATTATTTCGATCTCATCATCACGCTGTCGCCGCAGGCCCATCACGCCGCCCTGGAACTGACGCGCGCCAACGCCGTTGAGGTGGTGTATTGGCCGACCATGGATCCGACCGGCGAAACCGGCAGCCGCGAGCAGATTCTCGATGCCTATAGAGAGGTGCGGGATCACATATCGGCGCTGATCGAGAGCCGGCTACTCAGGCGAAGTGGCATCGCCGCGCAGTCGGCGTGAACAAAAGGAAGAAAGCCCAATCAATTAGGTTCACAAATGACCCTTGATTGTGTAGTTTCCGCGCAAATTTTGAGGCGGCCCAGGTCCGCCATCTCAACCGACAGGAAGAAAAGCCTTATATGCCTAAAGAAGAAGTCCTTGAATTTCCGGGTATCGTGACCGAACTTCTGCCGAACGCGACCTTCCGTGTGAAGCTTGAGAACGATCACGAAATCATCGCCCACACCGCCGGCCGCATGCGCAAGAACCGCATTCGCGTTCTGGCTGGTGACAAGGTTCTTGTGGAAATGACCCCGTACGACCTCACCAAGGGCCGTATTACCTACCGTTTCAAGTAAGCTTGGGCCGCAAGCCCTCGAGGCTTCCTTTCCGGTCGAGGTTCCATGGCGCTCACATACAAGCTCATCCTGGCTTCCGGTTCGCCGCGCCGCGTCGACCTGCTCAATCAGGCAGGGATCGAACCGTCGCGGCTGATGCCGATGGATATCGACGAGACGCCGAAGAAATCGGAACATCCCCGCTCGCTGGCGCGCCGGCTTTCCACTGAAAAGGCGGAAGCCGCTCTCGCTGCGATCAAGGGCGACATGGCCTGGAAGGGCAGCTACATTCTGGCGGCCGATACGGTCGTGGCTGTCGGCCGCCGCATCCTCGGCAAGGCCGAATTCGCGGACGAGGCCTCTGCCTCACTGCATCTGCTTTCCGGCCGCAGCCACTGGGTCTATACCGGTGTCTGCCTTGTAACTCCGGATCGCAAGGTCCGTCAGAAGATCGTCGAGACCAAGGTGCGCTTCAAGCGCCTCTCCGGTTTCGAGATCGAAAGCTATCTCGCCTCCGGCCAATGGCGCGGCAAGGCCGGTGCCTACGGCATCCAGGGCCTGGCGGGTAGCTTCGTGCAGAAAATGGTTGGCTCCTACACCAATGTCGTGGGCCTGCCGCTCTATGAAACCATCCTCTTGCTGACTGGCGAAGGCTTCGACGTGCACAGCCGGTGGCCCGAGGGCTAAGCCCGGAGGAGACATCCTCATGTCTGAAGACGAAAAGAAGCCGACCGCCAAGGTCGAACCGCTACGCAAGACGCGTCCCTGCCCGGAATGCGGCAAGCCATCGCATCGCGAACACTACCCGTTCTGCTCGAACCGCTGCCGCGAGGTTGATCTCTCGCGCTGGCTGACGGGCTCCTATGCCATCCCCGTTGCCGAGGATGAGAAGAAGGCCGGTTACGAGGACGAGGAATAGCCACAGATTTTTGCGAGCGAACCCATTCATTTTGCTCGCTAATTTGTAAAAATTCGACAACTGGCAAAAAACTGTCATTTGACGCTTGCCATGTCCCGACAAGATGCTATAACCCCGCTCGCTTCCGGGGCACACCAAACCCTCCGGTTCCTTCTCAGAAGGAATGCAGGCCGAAGCAGGAATGCCCAGATAGCTCAGTTGGTAGAGCAGCGGATTGAAAATCCGCGTGTCCGTGGTTCAAATCCGCGTCTGGGCACCACTCTTCTTTCTCATCAAATCAACAAACGCCGACTGTTTGATCGCACCGCCTAACAGCGCGCGGATTAGCCCATTTTGTACTTTTGGCTGAATTGCGCCGGCCCGCCATGGGTCTAGGCTTCGGGCCATGAACAAGATGCTTCTGGTAAGAGTGGCCGCCTGGCTGTCGCTGGCGGCCGTCATCTTCGTTACCGTCTGCCCCATCGAATACCGGCCGCACGACATCATCGATGTCGATGTCGACAGGGCGATGGCCTTCATGGTGATGGGCATTCTCTTTGTAACCGGTTATCCGCGCCGTGTCGTGCTTTGCGCCGTGCTGCTGGTGATCGGGGCATTTGCGTTGGAGACGCTGCAGTTCCTGTCCCCGACGCGCCACGCGCATTTCGAGGATGCGGCGACGAAGAGCATGGGGGCGCTGTTCGGTGTCTTCCTGGCCGAAGTCGTCAACCGTATCAGGGGCATACGGCACAAGGCCGGCTAGGTGGTTTTCTCAAGCCAGGCCCGCATGCCAACAGCGGCGGCTTTTCCGGTCGGCATGCAGGCGGTGAGCAGGTAGCCGCCGGTCGGCGCTTCCCAGTCCAGCATCTCGCCCGCGGCAAACAGGCCGGGCAGGGCCTTCAGCATATAACTGTCGTCGATCGCATCGAACGAAATGCCGCCGGCCGACGAGATGGCTTCGGCGATCGGGCGGGTTGCCGTCAGCGGGATGGGCAGCGCCTTGATCTGCCCGGCAAGCCGCTGCGGATCCTGCAAGGCGTCCTGCGGCGCAAGTTCGCGAACCAGCGCAGCCTTGACCGCATCGAGACCCGCACCTTTGCGCAGGCGGTTCGAGAGACTGACCTTCCTGTCCTGCCGGGCGAGATCGGTCGCGATGCGCTCGAACGGCCGTCCGGTGCCAGGTCGACGATGAGGGATGCTGTTCCCTTGCCGTCAAGCTCGTCCCGAAGCGCTGCCGCATGCGCATAGACGAGGCTGCCCTCGACGCCGTGACGCGAGATCACGAATTCGCCGGGGAGGGTGCCAGCCGCGGATGTCGCAGTCACTGCCTTCAGTGGCGCACCGGCGAAGCGCTCCCGGAAGATCGCGCTCCAGTCGACATCGAAGCCGCAATTGGCCGGGCGGAAGGGGGCGATCTCGACACCCCTGTCGCGCAGCCAGGGCACCCAGGCGGCGTCGGAGCCTAGCTTTGGCCAGCTGGCGCCACCAAGGGCCAGTAGCGCGGCATCGGCCTCTATTGTCTTGCGGCCATCGGGCGTCTCGAACACATAGGCGCCGCCGTCGAAGCCGGTCCACCGGTGGCGTTTGGCGATCGCAACGCCTTGGCTTTCCAGCCGGGCGATCCAGGCGCGGAGCAGCGGCGATGCCTTCATCACCGTGGGGAAGACGCGGCCGGAGGAACCGACGAATGTTTCCGTCCCGAGCCCCGCTGCCCAGTCGCGAATATCGGCAGGCGTCAACTGATCGAGCGCCGGGCGAAGCCGAGCGGACGCACCGGCGAAGCGCTCCGCAAACCGCTCGTAGTCCTCGGAATGCGTGATGTTGAGCCCGGATTTTCCCGCCAGCAGAAACTTGCGCGCCAGCGTCGGCATCGCATCGTAGATGGTGATCGCATGCCCGGAAAGGGCCAGCGTTTCCGCCGCCATCAGGCCCGCCGGGCCACCCCCGATGATCGCGATCTGTTTTTTCTTCATGTGCTGCCTGATACAGCATTCAAATGCGCGCGTCTCCGGATTTGAGAGAAGCCGTTTCGTTGCTTCCCGCTGCTAAACTCACTATCTCAATCTCATATCAAATGGAGTGTCGCGGCATGGCCGATCTCAAAGCAAGACCCAGACCCACAGGCGCCAAGGCCGTTCTCGGCCGCACCGGTTTCCCGCATGTCACATCGGCGACGAAGGGTGAGATCAATATCGTCACCGGCCCCTCGCAGCCGGGCTTCAACCCGCTCGATCTTCTCTATTCCTCGCTCTCGGCCTGCCTGGTGCTCAGCGCCCGCATCACCGCCAGCAATCTCGGCATTCTCGACAAGATCACCGAGATCACCGCTGACGTGACCGGCGAGAAGGCGCCCGAAGGCCTGTCACGCGTGCAGAAGTTCAACATCGCCTTCTCGATCAAGGGTGATATCGACGACGAGACCCGCCAGAAGATCGCCCATCTCGCCGAAGACGAAATCTGCACCGTCAGCAATACGATCCGCGGCAACCCGGAATTCTCCTCCGTGGTCACCGGCTGAGCTTTTGTTTCGGGGGTGTCGTTCCTGCGCTATCCCTCGGCATGGCGATCTGATAATCCGCCTCAGGGCTGGCACCTCAATCTTCGCCGCCCTGAGAGCATAGAAAATCATGTCGCAGGCCGCAGCCCCCTCCGTTGAAACCGCTCCCTCCCAGCGTTTTGCCCTGACCGCGCTCATCCTCGGCGGTGCCGCGATCGGCGGCTCGCCGATCTTTGTGCGGCTCTCGGAAGTCGGGCCGATGGCGACGGCCTTCTGGCGCGTGGCGCTGGCGCTGATCCCGATCTTCATCTTCTCGCTGATCAAGAAGGACAGCGGCCCGAAGCCGGAAAAGCTTTCCGATTACGCAATGCTGATCCTGCCGGGCGTGATCCTGGCGGCCGATCTTGCTGCCTGGCACCTGTCGATCACCATGACCTCGGTCGCCAATGCGACGCTGCTCGCAAACCTGGCGCCTGTCTTCGTCACCGTCATCGGCTTCATCTTCTTCCGCGCGCCGGTCTCCCGCATCTTCGTGATGGGTCTCGCGCTGGCGCTTGTCGGCGTCATCGTCCTGAAGGGCGGTCCCTCGGCCTTCGGCAATGGCGATCTGCGCGGCGATGGCGTCGCGATCATCGCGGCGGTTTTCTATGCCGGTTATATCCTGGCGATCGGCCAGCTGCGCAGCCGCTTCGATACGGTTCGCATCATGCTCTGGAGCACTGCATCGGCCGCCGTCTGCGTCTTCCCGCTCGGCTTCTTCTTCGAGCCGCAGATGCTGCCGCCAACGGCCTATGGCTGGGCGATCGTCTTCGGTCTCGCCTTCGTCAGCCATGCCAGCGGCCAGGTGGCGATCGCCTTCGCGCTCGCCTATCTGCCGGCCGCCTTCTCGTCGCTGACGCTGCTGCTGCAGCCCGTCGTGGCGGCCGTTCTCGCCTGGGTGCTGCTCAACGAGGCGATCGGCCCGATGCAGGCGCTCGGCGGTCTGGTGGTGCTCGCCGGGATCATGATCGCCCGGCGAGGCTGATCGTCAGGCGACGGCTGCCGGCTGCATGCGCCGGGCATCGAGGATGCCGAGCGCTTCGTCGACCGTTGCAGCGATCGCTGCCTTCTCAGGATTGTTGCAGGTGCCCCAGGCCTCGATGAAGCTGCTGGTCTTGCCGTAGCTGTTGTCGAGCACGCAATGGTCGGCACCGAGAAGCACGCACATGATATGGCCGTGCATGCGGTCGGTGATGACCTGCCGCGCGGAGCCGAGCAGGGCAACGCCGCGGTCGAAGCGCTGCTGCGCCCGCTCGCGATAGGCAAGCTCGGTCATCTTCGCGCGTCCGCCGATGCGGCCGGACATCAGCCCCTTCAGGATCGCCGTATGCTTGGTATGACGCTGGAAATCGGCAGGCTCATCAGGCCAGTCGGATTTCACCGTGCCCGGGCGGCTGGTGGCGGCAGTCAGATCCTGCGGCGCGCCGACTTCCTGGTCTTCGCGCAGGTTGAGCAGCAGCTCGTGCTGCGGCGCCGGGCGGCTGACCGGACCGATGCAGAAGGCCATGTCGGGGCAAAGCCGTACATCGCACTGGAACCAGCGCTTGGCGAATTCGAAGCTCTTGTGGTCGCGCACCAGAAGCGTGAAATTGCCGTGCTTCTCGATGGCGCGGGCCGTGCTGTCGATACCGGCCTGCTCCCTGAAGTGGATCGTCTGCGGCATCTGCACGATCGGCCGGCCCTTGTACTTCGTCAGCATGTCCTCGCGGAACTGCCGGTAGCCGGCCCAGATGTCGCCGAAATTGCCGCCGCCATGCAGGAAGATGCGGCCATCGCCGATCGCCGCCAGCATGCGCTCGTCATTGTAGGTCGGGATTTCCGTCACATAGGCCGGCCGCGTCTTGCGGCGGTCGAAATAGGCAAGTTCCCCAGCCAGATGGCGCTGTCGCCGATATTGTAGTGGTTCGGGAAATCGAGCAGCGCGAAGCGCTCGGCCGGATCGACAAGATCGGAAAGGCAATTTGCGATCAAACCCTGAAGGCGGTTGATGATCGTAATGTTGGTTTCCTGCATACAGTGGCTCCTGTTGAAGAGTCTGGCCCAGCCCCGGCGGCTAGGCCTCTGCCCGCTTCCCGAACGGCAGCAATGACTTGCCGAGCGCGATATAGGGGCGGATTGCGGATCTGCCGAAGACCGGCAGGAAGGCGAGATAGATGACGGCGCCAAGGCCGATGCTGAACCCGAGCACCAGCCAGCGGCTCTGGATATGAGCGGCAATGACGGGGTGCGCGAACCAGACGCAGACGGCCATCACGGCGGCACCGCAGAAAGGCAGCGCCACGGCCTTGAAGGTGCCGAGCGAGTCGATGCCGGCACAGCGATGCAGCACATATTGCTGATAGGGCATCGTCAGCCAGGCGCGCAGGACGTAACCGGCCGCAACGGCGAGAATGCCGTATGGCACCAGCAGCCACGTCAGCAGCAGCGTCGCGGCAAACTGCAGGGCGGCGACCGAAAGGATCGACTCTGCGCGGTTGACGGCTGAGAGCGCCGAGGAGGCGAAGAAGTTCGTCACGAACGGCACCGACATCAGCACCAGCACGGTGGCGATATCGCCGGCATTGCCCCATTTGTCGCCGAAGAGCAGGGCGATCATGTCGTTCGACAGGGCGCCGAAGCCGAAGAGCAGCGGAATGGTGCCAAGTGCCGCGGCGCCGACGATCTTGTTATAGGCATTGCGGAAGGCGACGCGGTCATTCTGCAGGCGCGAGAGCGTTACCAGCGAAACGCTGCCGATCGGCGCCAGAACGGCCTGGCCGATCAGTTCAATCAGCCGCCAGGCGATACGATAACGGCCGACTTCGACGGCGCCGTACCAGCGCGAGATGAAAATGTCCTGGACGCGGGCCAGCAGCATCCACATCAGCTGCGTGACGACAAGGCTGACGCTGAACAGGAAGACCGAGCGGAACTTCTCGACGTTGAAGCGCAGGCGCGGCATCCAGGGATAGGCGACCCAGCCGAGAACGACTGTTACCGCGGCATTGACGGCGGTCTGCGCCACCAGCGCCCAGATGCCCCAGCCGAGATAGGCGCAGACGACGGCGGTGATGCCGGAGAGAAGGCTGGCGGCAATACTCTGCGCCGCAAGGTTCTTGTGACCGAACTCCCGGGCGAGGCGCGCATTGTGGATGACGGCAAGCGAGGAGACCGGCAGCAGCGGCGCCAGCCAGCGCAGGATGCCGGACACGGATTCGTCGCGAACCAGCTCGCCGTAATAGGGCGCGAAGACGAAGACGATCGCCGCCACGATGGCGCTGAAGGCGACGGTCGCCCAGAAGCAGGTGTCGGCCAGTTCCTCATCGAGGTCGAGCTGCCGGGTGATGGCATCGCCAAGCCCGGCATAGGCAAGCACGCGACCGATCTCGACGAAGAGGCTGGCAAGCGCAAAGGTACCGAAATCGCCGGGGCCGAGAATGCGCGCCAGGATCACGAAGATCACGAAGGTCGCGATCGTGCTCCAGGCCACGCGGACCACCGACCAGAGGACGGAAAGGGCCGTCTTCTTTTTCAGGTCGGCGTGCGCAACTGCATGTTCTGCCATTCGGCGTCCTATCGATTGCAGCCGCTCGCGGGCGGCCTTTGGATCTGTTTCAGGTGCGGGCTGCGACCGGGGTCTTGCCGCGCGTGCTGCGCCAATAGGCGAGCATGCCGGTCAGATTGTCCCTGAGCTGGCGGCGATAGGTCAGCCCCATCTCCTTGCTCATCGGCTGGCCGCCGAGCGCCTCGCGAACCGCCTGGCGAATATCCCAGCGCAGCATTCCGCGCATGTTCGAGCGCTTGTCGAACAGATATTTGGCGTAGAGCGCGCCGTTGCCGAAGGCGTATCCGGCATGCAGGCGATGGATATCCTCGACCTTGCGGCGGCCGTGGAAATGCTTCACCTCGAGCTCTGGAACATATTCGACGCGAATGCCGGCATTGAAGGCGCGGTGGATGTAATCGGTGTCCTCGCCCGAGCGGAACGTCGCTCCGGCGCCGAAGCGCGGATCGAACTGGCCGACCTGATCGACGAGGGCGCGCGGAAACACCATGTTACAGCCATGGATGAAGCCACCGGCATGGAGTTCGTTCGTTAGCACTGCCGGTTCGCGCTCGGTCTTGATCGTGACAGGCAGATCGCGGACATCGCCGAGCTCCACCCGGCCGCCGCGCATGACGATGCCCTGGTCAGCCGCAAACAGACCGGCGATCACGGTGAAATAGTCGGGCAGCACTTCGCAATCGTCGTCGGTAAACGCAAGAAGCCGTCCGACGGCCGCGGCGATCCCGCTATTGCGGGCATTGGCAAGCCCCGGCAATGTCTCATAGATGAGATTGGTATGCAGGGGCGCGACCGCGGCCCAGCGGCGGAATACTTCCGACGTATCGTCTGTCGATCCGTTATCGACGAAGACGAGCTCCAACTGCAAATCGCCCGACAGACGGGCGGCATTTGCAATCGCATCCAGGCAGTTCAACAGGCCACTCGCCCGATTTCTCGATGAGATAATCAGGCTGATGTCAACGGGCCGAGGAGGCATTCAATTTCCCCTTCTGCGATCGATGTCCGGGGCAAGATAGGTCGGACACAGAGGTTCGGCAAGAAATTTTTGCAATGCAGCAAAATAGAACAAGCGCAGAAGAAACGGAAAGAATGAGGTAATTTATAGGCGAATGAATTTTATTCGTGAATTATGTAAATTGATCTTCCGAATATTTGTAATAATTCGTGATCAACGTGAAATTTATAAGTCGATTGGTATTTAAGGTAATCTCAGCATCGATATAATCTCTGTAATATCGGTTTTATGTCGCAAAAATATATGTGAATCCGATAGAGATATATTTATTTTTCTTTGATGATTGTTTTTCCGATGCTCACTGGCTGATTTGCGCTGCACAATAGAAGGTTGTGCGCTGAAACCGGTGACTTCAGCTATTTGCATCCTGCCTGCCGCAAAGTTCTAAAACACCGGTTGCTGCCGGATTAACTTCAAGCGCAAGTTCAAAACCAAGAACAAGCGGCGGCGCGGACAGTCTTTCCGCGCGGTGCCGTTACTGGTTTTCTCTGAGCAGCCATTGCTGGATAATCGGCACGTCGGCGTCGCCGAGATCGTGCCCGCCGGGGATAACGTCCGAATCGACCGTCGCGCCCGAGGTCTTCAGCCGCCCTTCCAGCTCGCTCGCATATTTGCCATAGGCGTCTGTCTTGCCGCTGATGACGAGCAGGTCGGTGCCCTTCAGGTCGGCATGCGGATAGTTGGTCAAGACGGGCATGGAGCGCAGCAGCACCGCTTTGTGAATGAGCGAGGGGTGCAGGTAGATCAGCGAGTTCAGAAGGTTCGCGCCGTTGGAATAGCCGACATAGACGATCTTCTTCGGGTCGAGCCCGTAGGATTTGACGGCGCCATCGATGAACGCCGCGAAGGCTTCCGCCTCGTTCTTGATGTCGTCCTGATCGAAGGAGAAGGGTGTGATGCGCTTGTACCAGCGCGGGAAGCCTTCCTCGGTGGCGCGGCCGCGCACGCCAAGCAGCGTCGCTCGCGGGGCAACCTTGTGCAACAGCGGCATCAACGTCGTCTCGTTACCGCCCGACCCGTGCAGCAGCACGAAGACGCTGCCATCCGGATCCGGCGGCGTGTAGAAGCGGTGCACGAAGGGCAGTTCGCGGTAATTCACGCGCGGTTCGCCCGGCATCGAGAATTGCGGCAGGATGACCTTGAGGTCCTTCAGGTCCTTGATCGAATCCTTCGGCGGCAGGAACAGCTTGGTGCCGAGTGTCGGTGCCGGCTCATCGATCGTCATCCCGGGCTTGTCGGTCGCAAGCTCGATCAGCGTGCCACCGGGTTCGCGCACATAGAGCGATTTGAAATACTTCCGGTCATGCATGTTGGTCGCCGAGTCCGTCGAACTGGCAAGCGCGTCATGAACGGCTTTCAGTTCGGCCTCATCCGCGGCGCGGAAAGCCACGTGATCGATCGCACCGGTGCCCGGCGCCCCCGACCAGAAACCCTTCGCGTTGCGAACATCGATGACATCGCCGGAATCCGAAACCAGCCGGTCGATGGCGCCCTTGTTTTCCTGGAAGCGATAGCCGAAATGGCTCTCGATGAAAGCGCGGCTTTCGGCCGGCGTCTCGGTCAGCATGGTCGCGCCGCGCACGCGCTGCACGGCGTGCTCGATGGGAACAGGTCCGTCCGTCCAGGCCGCCGCCGTCTTCAGATCCTTGTTGCCGGCAAGCTTGAGGATGATGTTGTCGGGGTCCTTGAAGCGCAGTACCGGCTCGCCGAATTCATCGGCCGGCCCTTCCATGCGGATGCCGAAGCTCATGGCCCGCGTCAGCCAGTAGCCGATGCTCGTCGGGTCGATCGCCAGCGCGATCTCGCTGATCTGGCCGAAGCCGGCGCGTCCCTGTGAGCCGTCTTCCCAGGCAAGGAAGGTCAGCAGCGAGCCGGGCGTGCCCTCGCCATCGCCATAGAAGAGATGCAGCTGGGTTTCGTCCTCGAAACCTGCGGTCTGCTTGACGAGCCGGATACCGAGGAAACCGGCATAGAAATCGACATTCGCCTGCACTTTGCGGGTGATGGCGGTGATGTGATGTATGCCAGAAATCATCGAAAGCAGTCCGTATTGTTGGGGAGTGGCGAGAAGCGCCAGAACTAATGCGGATACTAAAGTCATACCAGTGCCGTTGGAGATTGCCTCGATTGTTCTGCACAAAGAACTAGGGCATCACCGCGCGGCTGCAATTCCAAACTGTCGACGCCTTCGAGCGCCTGCTCCAACTGCTGGAGCGTCGGCGGCTTGATCATATAGGCGAGAGCGCCGAGGTCTTTGGCCCTCTGCATGTCGCCTTCGTCGCTCGATGTGCTCAGGATGCAAACCGGTATTTCCTTGAAGCGCGCGTCCGCCGAAAGCGCGTTCAGCACCTCGAAACCGTCCATGATCGGCATGTTGATATCGAGCAGCATCAGGTCCATCGGCGGCTGCGAAACGTTGCCCGCCCGATCCTCCAGAAGCCGCATCGCCTCGCGCCCGTTCGTCGCCACATGCAGGTTGAAGCTCACCTTTTCACGCCGCATCAGCTTCAGTTTGAGAAGCTGGATATCGGCCGGGCTGTCCTCGACGAGCAGCACCTCGGCAAGGCGGCCACCCGTATCGGCGCTCTGCTCGGAGACGCGTGCCGCCTGTGCCTCGGCACCGCGGGCAGCGGTGGCAGGCATGCTCCGCGCCAGCGGCAGTTCGAGCACGAAGGTCGCCCCACGCCCGGTCTTTGCCTCGCACCAGATCGCCCCGCCATGCAGCTGGGCGATACGCCGGCAGATCGCAAGGCCAAGCCCGGTTCCCTCGATACCGCGTCCGACCAGCCGCTTGAAAGGCTGGAAAATCAGTTCGCGATGCTCGGGATCGATGCCGGGGCCATTGTCGCTGACGAGCAGGCGGCAGAGCCCGCCGTCGGCCGCCTCGGCGGTCACCCGCACTTCGGGCCGCTGATCCTCGCAATAGCGGATGGCGTTGGAGATCAGGTTCTGCATCACCTGGATCAGCAGCGTCCCGTCACCCATCACCTCCGGCAGCTCGCCGCGCACGATCGTTGCCTGGCGGCTTTCCATCTGTTGATGCAGGTTGTCCTCGACCTGGTCGAGCACGGCGGCGATCGACACCGGCTTCATCTCCAGATCGCCGGAGACCTCCAGCTTGGTGAAGCCGGAAACCTTGACGATCAGGTCTTCCATGTGGTCGGCGGCGCTCAGGATGTAGTCGAGCAGCTCGCGGTCTTCCGTCGGAAGCGCTGCCGAGCCATGCAGGATCTTGCTGAACGACTTGATGGTCCTCAGCGGCTCCTTCAGGTCATGCGCCATGGCACGGGTGAAGATCTCCAGCGACTGGCGCTTCTGCTCCAGCTTCATCTCCAGCGCGCCATGCATGACGGCGCTCTGGATGCAGCGATGCAGGGATTCAGGCGAAAGCGAATCCTTCGTCAGATAATCGCGCGCGCCGTTTTTCATCACCTCGACGGCAACGGTCTCGTTGCCCTGGCCGGTCAGCATGATGACATTGGCTGTCGGGTCGCGCTTGAGGATTTCCGCCAGCACGCCGAGGCCGTCGCGGCCTGGCAGCGAATAGTCGAGCAGGATGCAGCTCGGCCTCTTGCTCTCGGCGAGCTTGATCCCCTGGTCGCCGGTTTCGGCTTCCGAGACGATATAGTTCATGCCGGCGACGCGCGAGAGCATCCGCCGGTAGACCTCGCGGTCGTCGATATTGTCGTCGATGATCAGTACCGGGCAGTCTTCCGCCAATGTCAGTCCTCGTGCGGCAGGATGGCAATCTCGAACCAGTATTCCTTCAGCCGCTGGATGGCGGCGAACAGCCCGTCCAGATCCACGGGCTTCTGCACATAGGTATTGGCGCCGAGCGCATAGCAGCCCTCGATATCGCGCTCGTCGTCGGATGTCGTCAGGATCACGACCGGGATCTTGCGCCAATGCGCATTGGACTTGATGGCTTCAAGCGTCTTGCGCCCATCGAGGCCTGGCATGTTCAGGTCGAGTAAAACCAGGCCGGGACGCGGGTTCATCTCCGCCAGCGCGTCGAGCGCTTCCTGGCCGGATGCCGCCCAGCGGATGGGGTTTCGCAGGTTGGTGCGCTTGAAGGCGCGCATCGTCGCCTCGAAGTCGTCCTCGCTGTCCTCGACAATCAGGATCGGCTGCATGTCACGCGGCTGCATTCTGGTCCTCTCGTTTGCTTCCCAGCGTAAAATAGAATGTCGTGCCTGTCCCGAGCTCGGACTCGAGCCAGATCTCGCCATTGTGGCGGGCGATGATCTTGCGCACGAAGGTCAGACCGGCTCCGGTCCCATCATCCGAATCCCGCGATTTTTCCAGGCGTTTGAAAATGCGGAAAATGTCTTCGTAGAATTCCGGTGCGATGCCCTTGCCATTGTCCCGCACGAAGAACACGTCGCTTGCCCCCGAGCCGTCCTTGCCACGGTAATGATCGAGATAGCCGATCGTTACCAGCGGCTCGGCCTTGTCGTTGTATTTGACGGCGTTGGTCACGAGGTTGCGGAACACCTCGGTCAGCCGCGTCGCGTCGCAGACCACCTCGGGAAGCTCCCCATCCGTCGTCACCTGCGCATTGCGCTCCTCCAGGAACACTTCGAGCGTGCCGACGACATCCTTGACCACGAGGTTGATGTCGGTGCGTTTCACCGCCAGCTGCTGCCGGCCGATGCGGGAGAAATAGAGCAGGTCGTTGACGAGCTTCTCCATCCGCTGGCTGAGGCGAACGAGGCGGTTCAGACGCCGCACGCCATCCTCGTCCAGCTGCTGCTCGTAATCTTCGAGCAGGAAGCGGGAGTGATTGTGCAGCCCGCGCAGCGGCTCCTTCAGGTCATGCGAGGCGATATAGGCGAATTCGTCGAGATCCTGGTTGCTGCGCTCCAGATCGGCCGTATAGGCCTCAAGCTGGCCGACCATGGTCTTCAGCCGCTCCTCCTGGCGAATGCGCTCGCTGATATCGCGCACGATGCCGACAAAGGTGCGCGAACCACCGGTCGGCACGACGCTGACGGAGAGATCGAGCGGAAAGGCAGCGCCATTCTTGCGCCGGCCGGAGACCATGCGGGTCGTGCCGATGATCCGTTCCTCGCCGGTCTGCCGGTAACGGCTGAGATAACCGTCATGCTCGGAGTGATAGGGCTCCGGCATGAGCATCTTGATATTCTTGCCCAGCGCTTCGGCCGGCGTATAGCCGAACATCTGTTCCGCGGCCGGATTGAAGCTCGAGATCACCCCGCGCTCGTCCATGGTGATGACGGCATCCGGCGTGTTGCGCACCAGCGAGCTGAAGCGGATGCGCTCGGTCTCCAGGCTCGCGCTGTTGCGCATATAGTGATGCACCAGATAGGCGATCAGCCACAGCATCGCGATGGTGACCGTGCGATTGGCGATTTCCTGCCAGAGAATGTCGTCCGGGTGGCTGACGGCAAAGAAGCCGAGCAGGATCAGGATGGTGCAGACGAAGGCGAAGAACAGCGGTGCCTTGCGATTGCCGAACCAGAGCGCCGTCAGCACCAGGGGGACATAGAGAATGCCGTTGGCAACGCCGAGCGGCGTATAGAGGTCGGCGAGCAGGCCGGTGAAGCAGATGACGCCGGGGATCCAGAGCGGCACGCTGGCGCCACCCTGCGGCTGCCGCCACCAGGCGCTCGCCAGCAACCCGCCGCCGAACACCATCATGCCGATCGACGTGTGCAGCGCCATCGCCGCATAGGGGCCCCACCGGTAGCCATGCTCGGCGCTGGTGATATAGGCGGCAAAGGCGATCATCCCGAGCGTGATCGCCACATAGCTCGTCAGTTCCTGGACGAGCGGCGCCCGCTCGTCCTTCCAGTTCAGCGTCGCAAACAGCGCGACATTGCCGATCAGGAAGATCAGCGCCGTATTTGGCCCCATGCCGCCGCCGATCAGGTCGGAGAATTCCTGGGAAACCAGAAGATTGGTGAGCAACCGATCGACGAGATGTGAGGTTCGTCCGAGTGCGATGATTTCGCTGAAGCGGATCAGCGTGATCGCAATGACGCCGGCGGCAAACACCGAGGCCGCGATATTGAAGCGCCGCCTGGTCGAGACCGAGCCGGCGAGCGCGAAGCCGGAGAGGATGAAGCAGAGCGCCGTGTTGAAGGCCATCGCCGGAAAGTCCGGCACCACCGAGACGATCACCTCGACCTCGAGCAACCAGCCGGCAATCGCGGCGATACCGAGCAGCCCGATCAAGCTGCTGACGGTCAGTGCTGTCGCCCGATAGCGCTTCTTCTTCCGCTCGTCGTCCCGCGATTTGCCAGCGGCTTCAGCCCACACGCGCCCTGTCCTCCTGAGTTCGTGCCATCTTTTCCGAATTCAGCAAATACTCAATAGGAAACGCAGGGTTGCGATCGTGTTCTACTGACGATTTTCACAGGATTGATAGCGATTGTTAGCGAAACATATCTAGTGTCATGTTTCGGGTCAGTGAAGCGAGGCCCGCCGATGATCGGATCGAGCAGCTATGCCTTTGATATTCTACATCGATGATAGCAAGGATGATCTTTTCTATCTCGACTACATGCGCCGCAAGAACGTGCTGAAGGCGGATCTCGTCACCTTTTCCCAGCCGCAGGAGGCGTGGGAAATGCTGCAAGCGCGCCATGGAAAAGGCGAGCCGATACCTGATCTGCTGATCGCCGATCTCTACATGCCGCTCGATGGCGGGCTGCTTTTGATCCGGCAGATCAGTCAGGATCCGCGATTCGCAGGCATCAGGCTGGGTGTCTGCAGCGGCTCGGATGCGGAAGAAGACCGCCAGCGTTCGCTGGCAGCCGGCGCTCATGTGTTTTTCCTGAAGCCTTTGAATCCTGAAGATATTCCGCTCGGTTGAGCAGCATGGAACCGACGCTCGGAACGCTCTGGCGCGCACGGAAAGGCCGATTGACAAGGCCGTTTCAGCGTCTCAAGATACAACCAATGGGAAGAGGAGTGATTTGAGCGCTGAGAGAGCCGACCGACCCTTGTTCGCCGCCACGAACTTCAGCCAACCCCTTAGCTGAACGGATCTATCGGCCCTCCCGCGCTTACTTCCGGCACTTTTTCCGCTATTCGAGAGATCAAGAATAACGAAAAATGCGATACCTAGGTAAGACTACGATTTCAGTACATCTGGCCTTTGCATCACTTGCGGTTGAGAAATCGATGAGCGTTTATGCCTCAGGATATTGGAGGTCCCTGTTCCTTTATCCTCATCAACTGTCTCGGAAATTTTTCTAACTGTTCGCGTTTAGGACGTATATCCCAAGATTTCGGGATGAGGTGGGGTGACTTGTGAAGGCTTCGAGGTAAGGTTGCCGGAATGACCAACGCAGCGGCTGTTCCTTTTCATACTGGGCCCGAGCTGAACCGGGCCATCAACCGCACCGATTTCTTCCGCCTGTTCAAGGCGGCGTCGCACCATTATCACTTCGACAATTTCGCATTGGCGAAGATTTCTGAAGCCGCCGCCCCGTTCGGTGAGCGCGAAATCGTCATCACCAATATCGCCGAGCGCCGCGCCAGCCTGTTCATCCAGACGCTTAAGGAAGCGCTGGGAACGATCAAGGCCAAGTCCGCGCAGTTCCTGACGACGCCGGTCTTCGGCAAGAGCGCCCAGCTGGAAGGCTATCCGGCCGATCTGGTGTTCAACGAGTTCAACGGCAACACTTTCCTCTTCATCCCGCTCTTCACGCCCGAGGGCCGCCGCTACTGTCTGGTGCTCAGCGGCATTCGCCAGGAGCCGGACCAGAGCGAGATCGCCGATGTCCTCCTCGATGTCATGCGCATCTTCGACAAGCTGTACGAGGAAATCTTGACCCAGGAAATGACTGGACGTCTGACGCAGCGCGAGGCCGAGATCGTCAAGTGGACGAGCGAAGGCAAGACCTCTGCCGAGATCGCCATCATTCTTGGCCTCTCCGAGCATACGGTGAATTCGCATATCACCGCTGCGGTGCGGAAACTCGATGCGGTCAATCGCGTTCATATGGTTGCGATAGCGCTGAGAAACGGGCTCGTTTCGTGACCGGGGGAGATCAGATGACAGCCGAGGCCAGAGCCGCGGGGACCGTCAAGGTCCTGTTCGTGGACGACGAGTTCATCGAGTTCCGCTCGCTGAAAAAGAAGATCGGCAGCCTGTCGGAGCCGGCGGTCGATGTCGAATATGCCCAGTCGGTGGGCGATGCCGTCGACAAGATGAAGAGCGTCAAGTTCGACCTGATCCTGCTCGACAACCGCCTGCTGCCGAATGCCGATTTCCGCGAGACGGTGCCGGAATTGCGCGGCATCGGCTATACCGGCCCGATCGGCGTGATCTCGACGGATATTTCCGACGGCTATTTCCAGCAGTTTCCGGATTACGGCGTCGATTTCCGCATCGGCAAAGACGAGATGGATGCACGCACGCTGCAATACATCATCCGCGAATACGTGACCTACGACGTCCCCGACTTCTGGAAGGACGACTACAACATCTAACAATCTCAGGCGGGCAGGCGGATTTCGAACCGGCTGCCATTCTCGGATGAGCTTGCGAGATCGAGTGTTCCGTCCATAGCAGTGATCAGCTCGCGCGAGATAGACAGCCCGAGCCCCGGACCCGCAATGCGGCCCGGCTTCGGCAGCTTCCAGAAGGCTTCGAAGATGCGCCCCTGATGATCAGGATCGATGCCGTGTCCATTGTCCGCAACGGCGATGACCAGCGTGGACCCATCCCGCGCTGCCGTCACCTCCACCCGCAGGGCATCCCGCTCGCCATGAAAAATCGCATTCGCGAATAGCTGCCTCAGCACCGCGGTCAGCAGCGCGCCGTCGGTGCGCAGTTCCGGCAACTCGCCGTGAACGAGGGTCGCATCGGTACCGGGAACCTCGGCAATCGCCTCATCCCATGCCGTTTGTGCAGCGGCGTTGAGATTGACGCTCTCGCGCGCCACCTGCGGCGTACCCGCGGCAAAGGTCATCAGCGCCTTCGTCAGCCGCTGTGCCGTCTGCACCTTGTCGAGAATGGTCGTCAGGCTCTGCTTTTCGTCGGCGCTGATCCTGCCTTCGAGATCCTCAAGCAGGATTTCCGAATACATGGCGATATGACGGAGCGGCGACTGCAGGTCGTGCGATGCGACTGCGAGGAAGCGGCGGATGCGCTCCTCGGTAGTGTTCGTCTCCTGCGGCGTCGTGCTGGATGACATGGCGGTATCTCCCCTCGACCTCAGGGCTACCATAAAAAGAGGGCGCCGGTTCTGCAACCGGCGCCCGCCTCAAGCTTTTGTTAACAACCGGTTTTTAGCCGATCGATTTGCGCGGCTCCACAGCGTCCGGCGGAATGATCTCTGCTTCGGGCTTCGCATCCGCTGCCGGCTTGGCATGGCGGCGGCGCCAGTCGCCGAGGAAGAGCAGGATCGGCGCTGCGATGAAGATCGACGAAGCACCGGCAACGAGGATGCCGAAGACCATCGGGATCGCGAAGCTCTCGACCGCGCTACCGCCCCAGATCGCCATAGGAAGCAGGGCGAGGAATGCGGTGGCGTTGGTGTAGAGGCTTCGTGCCAGCGTCTCGTTGATCGAGCGGTCGATGATTTCGCGCAGCGGCATCGACTTGTAGAGGCGCATGTTTTCACGCATGCGGTCATAGACGACGACCTTGTCGTTCACCGAGTAGCCGACCAGCGTCAGGATCGCCGCGATGGCCGTCAGGTTGAAGTCGAGGCCGGTCAGCGCGAAGAAGCCGATTGCCTTGGTGACGTCGAGGACGAGCGTCACGATGGCGCCGACAGCGAATGGCCATTCGAAGCGTGCCCAGATGTAGGCAAGCATCGCAAGGCTGGCGATGACGACGGACAGGATACCCGCCCATGCAAGCTCGCCACTGACTTTCGGGCCGATGACGTCGGTGCCGGTGACGGTCGCCGAAGGATCGATCTTGACGATCTCCGCCTTCAGCTTTTCGACGGCTGCCGTCTGTGCCTCTTCGCCACCTTCCTGGCGCTGCGCACGCACCGCCATGGTGTTGTTGTCGCCGTAGGACTGCAGCGAGACTTCGCCGAGGCCGAGGCTGTTCAGGCCTTCACGGAACTTGCCGAGATCAGCAGCTTCGGTCGTCTTGACCGACATCTGGATACCACCACGGAAGTCGACGCCGTAGTTGAGGCCCGGATGGATGAAGAGCACGACCGATGCGATCGACAGCAGGGCCGAGACCGTGACGCCGAAGAAGCGTGCCTTCATGAACTGGATGTGGCGGCCATAGGGGTTGAACATCATCGGCAGCAGCGGCTTGATGTTCAGCACCTTGAGCTTACGGCGGCGGGTGATCTCGATCATCGTGACGCGAACGAAGGCGACCGAGGTGAACATCGAGATGATCAGGCCGAGTGCCATGGTGACCGCGAAGCCGCGGACCGGGCCGGAGCCGAACCAGAACAGGATGGCGGCAGCGATAAGCGCCGTCATGTTGCCGTCGATAATCGTCGAGTAGGCGCGGCGGAAGCCGGTGTCGATGGCGGCAAAGGCGCTCTTGCCCTTGCGTGTTTCTTCACGGATGCGCTCGTTGATAAGAACGTTCGCGTCGACCGCAAGGCCGATACCGAGAACGACACCCGCGATACCCGGCAGCGTCAGCGTCGCGCCGACAAGGGTCAGGGCCGAGAAGGTCAGGATCGTGTGGATCAGCAGGGCGAAGTTCGCGAGGAAGCCCCAGGTGCCGTAGAGCACGAAGATGAAGAGGGCGACGAGAACGAAGCCGACGATACCCGAATAGATACCCATGCGGATCGCGTCCGCGCCGAGGTCGGCGCCGACGGTGCGTTCTTCGATGACCGTCAGCTTGGCAGGCAGGGCGCCGGCGCGCAGCATGGCGGCGAGCGTCGTTGCCGTATCCGGCGAGAAGCTGCCGGAGATCTGGCCCGAACCACCGGTGATCGGCTCGCGGATGACAGGTGCGCTCAGCACCTTGTCGTCGAGAACGATGGCGAAGGGGTTGCCGACATTCTGGCGGGTGATGTCCGCGAAGCGGGTCGCACCGGCGCTGTCGAAGCGGAAGCTGACGATCGGCTCATGCGTGTTCGGGTCGAAGCCGACGCGGGCATCCGAGAGGCGGTCGCCGGAGATTTCGACGCGGTCGAGAACCGGATAGCTGTTGCCCTGATCGTCCTTCAGCATGGTGACGCCAGGGCCCGGCTGGTTGTTCGGGGCGAGCATATGGAACGACATCTTGGCGGTCGAACCGAGCAGCTGGCGAAGGCGCGACGGATCCTGGGCGCCCGGCAGCTGCACGAGAACGCGGTTGGCGCCGATGCGCTGGATCGTCGGTTCGGCAACGCCGACCTGGTCGACGCGCTGACGGATGACTTCAAGGCTCTGCTGAACGGCGGAGTCGACGTGGCTCGCAAGACCGGCCGGCGAGAAGGCGACGATGACGTTGCCGCCATTTGCCGTGACCGAGAGATCCGACTGGCCGGCGCTGAGACCGGTGCTGATCGGGTTGCCGAGCGTCTGCAGCTGGGTGATCGCTTCGCTGCTCTGCGCCGGATCAACCGGGGTCACGACGATCTGGTTGTTGTTGAGAACGATCGACTTGGTCTGGATGTTCTTCTCGCGCAGAACACGGCGGGCGTCCTGCAGCAGCGTCTGGAGACGTTCCTTGGTCAGGTCCGCTTCATCGACTTCGAGCACGAGGTGTGAGCCGCCGCGAAGGTCGAGACCGAGGGAAACCTGGCTGTGCGGCAGCCAGGCGGGCAGTTTGTCGAGGGTGCTCTGCGAGAGCATGTTCGGCAGCGCGATGATAATGCCGAGCACGATGATCACCGAATAGGTGAACACCAGCCATGGTGAATTGCGCATTCTTTCAGTTCCTTGAATAAATGGAGGCCGGCGCAAGGCGCTGGCTGTGTCTCTGCAGTTCTGGAGGCGCCCGTCAGGGGCGCGGAAAATCAGGCGACCGGCGGTGCGCGGGGCTGATGGGCCGCCGGGGCGGCAGGCCGGATGACCGTATCGGCGATGCCTGCAGGCGCAGGTGCTGGCCATTCGGCGAATGCGAGATGCGCAAGCAGCGGCAGGGCCGCGGCATCGGAATCGTGCAGTGTCTGTTTCGGCGCGATCTTGCGCTCGGTGGCAAGCAGCCCGCGCACGGCTTCACGCGCCGTCAGCTGCAGCGGCTGGCTTTCCTTGCCGGGCGCGCTCAGCGCATTATTGCTCTGGGAGTCGGGGCCAATAACCAGGTTGCCGCCGAAAAGCAGGCCGAGATAAGCGAAGACGGCAAGCAAGAGGGAAACGGCGATGCGAGCGCTCAGGCGGCGCGCATCCGGCATTCCCTCGTCATGTCCTGCGATCTCGCTCTCAAACCGGCTCAAAAGCGCAAAAACCCGTCATTCTTTCTCCGGCGGCTCTGTGGCCGCGGGCGGAATTGTATCAGTCTCCGGCCCATCTTCATAGGCTGGTCTGTCATGATGCACTTGAGCGAGCCGGTCAACCATCCCCATGGCGATTTCTCGCTCGCCCATGATCACGGTATCGGCGCCATATTGCTTGAGTTCTTCCACCTCGGCATCCGAATGCGCCCGCGCGACGATCAGAATCGAGGGGTTGACCGTACGGCCGAGCTCCGCCACGTGGCACGCCTCAAAGGCATTCGGAATGGCGATGACCAGGCTGCGGGCGCCGTTGAGATTGGCGAGATCCAGCACCTCTCGCGCTGCTGCGTTGCCGAGCACCGTCTCGACGCCCTGGGCCGAGAGCTCTTCGATGCGCTTTTCGGAATCTTCGATGACCAGGAACGGGGTGCCAGACGATTTCAGGTTCTGTCCGACGATGCTGCCCACGCGGCCATGGCCGACGAGGATCACATGGCCGGACAGGGACGTCGGCTGGATGTCGTCCTCCTCCGGCTGGATAGGCTCGACGGGGGCGGACTCCTGGGACTCCTCTGCCGCTGGCTCCTCGCGCTTCGGGCGCTCCAGGAGGGGCTTGATGCGATCGCAGAGATAAAACAGCGCCGGGTTGAGAATGATCGAGATGATCGCACCGGCGAGGATGAGATCGCGTCCTTCTTCCGGCAACAGGCCGAGATCGACGCCAAGCGCCGCGAGGATGAAGGAGAATTCGCCGATCTGACCAAGGCTCGCCGAAATCGTCAGCGCCGTGCCCACCGATTTCCTGAACAGCAGCACGATCAGCAAGGCGGCGACCGACTTGCCGATGACGATGATGAAGACGGTGGCGAGAACCGGCAGCGGCTTCTCGATCAGAATGTTCGGGTCGAACAGCATGCCGACCGAAACGAAGAAGAGAACCGCGAAGGCATCGCGCAGCGGCAGGCTTTCCTGCGCGGCGCGGTGGCTGAGCTCGCTTTCGGCGAGAACCATGCCGGCGAAGAAGGCACCGAGCGCCAGCGAGACGCCGAACATCTTCGAGGCGCCGAAGGCAACGCCGAGCGCGATGGCGAGGACGCCGAGGCGGAAGAGTTCGCGAGAACCGGTATGGGCGATGCGATGCATCGTCCAGGGGATCAACTTGCGGCCGAAGATCAGCATCAGCGCCACGAACAGCGCCACCTTGACCAGCGTCATGCCGATGATGCCGCCGATGCCGAGGTCGAGGCCGAGCAGGCGGTTCAGACCAGCCGAGAGCGGCTCGACCGTCGCATGCTCGCCACCGCCGATGCTGGCAGCCGCCGGGATCAGAACGAGTGCCAGAACCATGGCAAGGTCTTCGACGATCAGCCAGCCGACGGCGATCTTGCCGCGCTCCGTCTCGACGAGGCGCCGCTCCTGCAAGGCCTTCAGAAGCACGACGGTCGAGGCGACCGACAGCGCAAGGCCGAAGACCAGGCTGCCGCCCGTCGGCCAGCCCATCAGCCAGCCGAGACCCCAGCCAAGCAACGTCGCAAAGCCGATCTGCACGATCGCGCCGGGCACCGCGATGCCGCGGACGGAAAGGAGATCCTTGAGAGAAAAATGCAGGCCGACGCCGAACATCAGCAGGATGACGCCGATTTCGGCGAGTTCGGGAGCGAGATTCTGGTCAGCGACGTAGCCGGGCGTATGTGGCCCGACGAGAATACCGGCGAGCAGATAGCCCACCAGCGGCGGCAGCTTCAGCCTATTGGCGATGGCGCCGAAGATAAACGCCAGCACGAGACCTCCGACGATTGTCGAAATCAAAGGTGTGTCGTGCGGCATCGCAATCTCCCGATCTGGTATTCCCGTTCAAAACATGACATATATGGCTTATGTTGACCAATATGGGTGACTTGAAATCATGGGTCAAGGCGCTAAAGAAACAATTCTGACGCCTGCTTTATGCCGCGCTGCCCGAGGTTTGCTCGATTGGACGCAGAGCGACCTTGCCGACAAGGCCGCCGTCTCACGCAGTACGATACGCGACTATGAAGGCCGGCACCACGAAATCCACCGTGCGACCGAGGCACAGCTGCGCCTCGCCTTCGAGGAAGGCGGCGTGAGATTCGTCGATGTGGAAGGCGCGGGGACCGGTCTCTGCCTGCCCCCGCAAGCGCCTGCCTAGCGCTGCCGGTCGAGGCAGCTACCCGGCATCTTGTAGGCGTAGACGTCCTTGCCGCGATAGTAACCGTCGGCCGGCTGCCAGCTCTTCACCAGCTCGGCCGTGCCGGTGGTGCAGGTAAATTCGTTGCGGCTGACGAAAAGCACCGGCTCCTGCGAACCCGCGGGCAGGGCGAAGTTCTGCTCGTAATAGCTGTTCGGCAGATCGACCGGCGCCCGGGCATAGATCTTTACCGGCTCGTTGCGCAGCGTGTGGAACATGTCGGCAACGAAATCGCGGTTGTCGGTGACGATCGTCGCGGTCCCGGCCTGCTTGGCAAGCACGGCGGCTTCGCGGCTGATTTCGGCCCGGCCGAGATAGCGCTTCATGATCTCGTTGCCGCCGGGTAACACGAGTTCATGCGCGAAGATCGTAGCCAGCGGGAAGAGGATGCTGGCGACAGCGCCGATGATCAGCGAGATGTTGAGGCCCTTCGGCCAGAGGCGCGAAAGAACGGTCACGGCAAGCACGGTCCCGGCCACATAGGCCGTCACGCCCCAGTTGGCCTCTGCCTTGGCGACGAATGCCTGAAGGGTGATCAGGAACACCACCGGCAGCGAGAACCAGACAAGCAGCTTTTCCGTTTCTCCACTCCGGCCCCGGATCATCCGCCATCCGGCCCAGAGCATTGCGAAGAAGATGATCGGGCCGACGACGCCGAACTGCGCAGCGAAGAATTCCGCAGCGCCGGCGAAATCCAGTTTCATCTGGTCCCACTTGGCGATGTCCTCGGTGTGGCGAACCGTGGTCGCGTCATGCGTGAAGTTCCACCAGAGGTTCGGCGAAGCGAAGATCAGCGCCGTGACGACGGAAATGAAGAAATCGCGCCAGGCAATGCGCGCTGCAGGCACGAAGAGCAGCGCAATCAATCCGCCGGGCACGACGAAGAGGATCGCGTATTTCGACAGGAACGAGCAGCCGAAGGCGGCACCCATCAGCAGCGCGAGCCCGATCGAGGACTTCTTCGTCAGGCCGGCATAGGCCCAGAGTCCGATCGTCATGAAGAACAGCAGCACGACATCGGTCGAGAAGAACACCGACGAAAGGGCAACCGCGGGCATCGTCACATAGATGGCGCCCGTCCATCCCTCGACCTCGGGTCCGACAACGCGCTTGGCGAGCTTCATCAGCAGGAAAGCGGTCGCGGCGTGAACGATCGGTCCGCAGAGGCGCACCCAGAAAATATCGGTCGAACCGGCAATATCGGTCATCGCCCGGATGAACCAGGCGATCATCGGCGGCTTGGAATAGTAGCCGAAGTCGAGATTTTGCGACCAGAACCAGTATTGCGCCTCGTCGACAAAGAAATCCGTCGTGTCGAAATGCAGCGTCACGATGCGCCACAAGGTGACGGCAAGAATGATGAAAAGGCCGGTTCTGGCAGACATATAGAACTTCCGCTGGTTAAGGCGCCTGCCATACATCAGCGAAGCAAGGCTGCCAACAAGGGCGGCTCACAAAGCCGCACTATGCCGCAGTCAAAGGCTTTTCAGAGAACCCGAAGGTCGATGCTGCCGCGGCGTGCTTCGATCTGGTCGAGCAGGGCGACGGCTGCCAAAGTGGCAATTGCGATGAGGCAGGATCCCAATCCGAGAACAATCATTGCTCTATCCTTAACGACATCATGTCATGTCTTAAGGGTGCGATATAACACAAAGCTTGCGCAGGACTTGTAGCGCGCCTGCAACTCCTTGGGACTATTTCATTTGTTGCTCCAAAAATGCTTTCGGCGGCTGCGTTGATTAAAAAGCGCATTAACCTTCAAGCAAGGAATTAACCATAAACATGGCGTTACACGTCGGAATGGGAAATGTTGCTCGTTCCCACCAGGCATGACGCCGTCCCGCCGTACCGGCTCGATCCGGTATCCACTCTTTTCCGAAACAGATTTCTGTTGATGGGAGACGCCTGTCTTCCGGCCATACTGCCGGAGGCTGAAGGCCGCTTCCCTGCATTGTGCTCGTCGGATGGAGCAAAACGGTTTTTCACCGGACCAGGTCCGGATGTGGTTGGGGATAGGCATTGCGGCAGGATATGCCATCAGATCAGGCCAAGGGCGCGCAGGCAGGCAGCCTCCGTGATCGCCTGCGTTTTGCCGGCCTAGATGCCGCGCAATGCGAGCTTGTTCGCCGCCACCGCCCGCTGCTCGAAACCGAGCTGAAGAGCGGTCTCCGCGATCTTTTCCAGCGTTTCCAGGCATTTCCGGACGCTGCCAGCAATTTCCAGAACGACCGCCAGCTCGACCGGCTGCACGATCTGCAATCCTCGCACTGGGATGTGCTGACGGATGCGCGCTTCGACAGCCTCTATGCCGAGCGCGTCAAGGTTCTCTCCGATACGCAGAGCAAGATGGGCCTCGACCCGCGCTGGCACGTCGCCGGCCACGGCGTCATGCTCGAGCATATCATCTCCGGTCTCGCGAGTGATCTCGCCGGCAAGCCGCTGCTTCCGGGCGCCAAGCGGCGCGCCAAGGAAATCAGCGAGATGATGACGGCGATCATCCGCCTCGTGATGGTCGATGTCGAAATCGCTGTTTCGCTCCGCTTCAATGCCCTGCGCGCATCGCAGGGCCGCGTGCTCTCCGAGCAGCGCGAGAAGGACAAGGCAGATATCGCCTGCATCTTCGGCGACGTCATCGATGGTCTTGCCGCCCGCGACCTTACGGTTCGCGCTCCCGTCGAGGCCGATGGCGCCCATGCGGAACTTGCCGCGGCCCTCAACGCCGCGCTCGACGCCGTCCAGGCAGAATTCGTAGGGATCTCCGATCGCACCCAGAAGGCAGAGCAGTCGACGCGCTCGCTTTCCGAGGCGTCGAAGAACTTTGCGGGTCACGCCGCCGGTCATGCCGGCGAGCTGCAGTCCTCGGCTGCTGCGCTGCAGGCGATCGCCGAAAGCGTTCGTCAGGGGGCGACGGGAAGCCGCGCCGCCGAACAGGCCGCCGCTTCGACGCGCGTTGCGGCCGAAGAGAGCGGCGCCGTCGTCGGCCGGGCGATCACCGCCATGGCCGATATCGAGCAGTCGGCGGAGAAGATCGGCCAGATCATCGGCGCCATCGACGAGATCGCCTTCCAGACCAACCTTCTGGCGCTGAACGCCGGTATCGAGGCTGCCCGCGCCGGTGAATCCGGCCGCGGCTTTGCCGTCGTCGCTCAGGAAGTCCGCGCTCTGGCGCAGCGCTCGGCAGATGCCGCCCGCGAGATCAAGACGCTGGTGACGACCACCAAGGCGCAGGTCGATGCCGGCGTCCAGATGGTCGGCCGCACCCAGGATTCGATCGGCAGCATCGTCCGCCAGGTCACCGGCATCAACGAGGCGATCGCCGCGATTGCCGTCAATACCGGCGAGCATGCCGCAAGCCTCGATGCAGTCACCGGCGAGGTGAAGAGCCTGAGCGCCGGTGTCGCAGCCAATGCCAATGCAGCCCGCCATTCGGCCGATGGTGCCGATCATCTGCACACCGTCATTCTCGAACTCGGCCAGACGATCCGCGAATTCCGCATCGCCCGCGAAAACGCCCAGCCGGCGCGCCGCGAACCGGTTCGCGCAGCAGCGCCGCGCGTCGAGATCGCCGCCCAGCCGGTGACACTCGACGAGCAGTTCGACAACGAAGATTTCGACTTTTCCCGCCCCGCAGCAAGCTTCGGAGGACGGAATGTTTACTAACCTATCGGAATATGAGGTCCGCTCGCTTTTGCGGGTTGGACACAAGGGGACAAGGACAGGCTGATGGCAGCGAAGAAGAGCGGCAAGACGCTTAATCTTGCAGCGGTACTCGATCTCAATGAAGCGACAGCACTCCGCGACAAGCTTCTTTCCATGCGCGGCAGCGACATCGTCATCGATGCATCGGGCGTCGAGCGTGTTGGTGGCCTCTGCGCACAGGTGCTGATGGCTGCGGAAAAGACCTGGGATCAGGACAAGCAGTCTTTCAAGTTCTCGAAAGTGTCTGATGCATTCGAAAAAACCATGCAGCTGGTCGGCGTCGATATAGACCACCTGCTTGCCAAGGAGATCCGGCAATGAAGAAAAAAGTGCTTACCGTGGATGATTCACGGACGATCCGAAACATGCTTCTCGTGACGCTCAACAATGCGGGCTTCGAGACGATCCAGGCGGAAGATGGTGTCGAGGGCCTCGAAGTTCTCGAAGAGTCGAACCCTGACGTCATCGTGACCGACATCAACATGCCGCGTCTCGACGGTTTCGGCTTCATCGAAGGTGTTCGCCGCAACGAAAAGTACCGCGCGATCCCGATCCTGGTGCTGACCACCGAGAGCGATGCCGAAAAGAAGAACCGTGCCCGCCAGGCCGGTGCGACGGGCTGGATCGTAAAGCCTTTCGACCCTGCCAAGCTGATAGATGCCATTGAGCGTGTAACCGCTTAAACCCAGGAATTTCTCCTATGGATATGAACGAAATCAAAGAGATCTTTTTCCAGGAGTGCGAGGAGCAGCTCGCCGAACTGGAATCCGGTCTCATGAAAATGAATGATGGCGATCGTGATCCGGAAACCGTCAACGCGGTGTTCCGTGCCGTCCATTCGATCAAGGGCGGCGCTGGCGCCTTCGGTCTGGATGATCTCGTCGCTTTCGCCCATGTATTCGAGACCACACTTGATTGCGTTCGTTCCAACAAGCTTGAGCCTAATCAGGACGTCCTGAAGGTCATGCTGAAGTCGGCCGACGTTCTGGCCGACTTGACGAATGCTGCCCGCGATGGCGGCAGCATCGATGAAAGCCGCAGCCGCGGCCTGGTGAAGGAGCTCGAGGCTCTGGCACACGGCGAAATGCCGTCGTCGTCGGCTGCCGCCGAAGCGCCCGCACCGAAAGCGGCTGCAAAGCCTGCTCCGGCCGCGGCACCCGTTGCCGCAGCCCCGGCTCCGACCGATGATAGCGGTTTCCAGCCGATCCCCTTCTCCTTCGGCGATTTCGGCGATGAAGAAGAAGCCGGTTCCGATCTGCCGGCCTACGAGATCACCTTCAAGCCGCGCTCGGACCTCTATTCCAAGGGTAACGACGCAACGCTGCTGCTGCGCGATCTCTCCCGCCTCGGCGAGATGAGCATCTACTGCAACATGGACGCGCTCGTCGGCCTCGACGAGATCGATCCGGAAGCTGCCTATTTCTTCTGGAATGTCACGCTCAAGACGGACAAGGGTGAAGACGCCATCCGCACCGTCTTCGAATTTGCCGAATGGGATTGCGAACTGACCGTGACGCCGGTCGAGGACGCCAAGTCCGCGGAAGCTTCGAACGAAGAGCTGCCGATGATCCCGGTTCCGTTCGATCTCTCGGCCCTCGACGATGCGCCTGAAGCACCGGTCGAGCCCGCAAAGTCGGATGTTGCCGCAGCCGTTGCTGCCGCTGAGACCGCTTCCAACGTCACGCAGATGGCCGCTGCCGCTGCCCGTGTCGAGAAGAAGGAATCGGCTGCTGCCGCCAGTGCCGCTGCTGCCGCAGCAGCCCAGAACAATGCTGCTGCCAACAGCGCAGGCCAGACGATCCGCGTCGATCTCGATCGCGTCGACCGCCTGATCAACCTCGTCGGCGAGCTTGTCATCAACCAGGCGATGCTCTCGCAGAGCGTCATCGAAAACGACACGACCGGTACGTCCTCGATCAACATGGGCCTCGAAGAGCTGCAGCAGCTCACCCGCGAGATCCAGGACTCGGTCATGGCGATCCGCGCGCAGCCGGTAAAGCCGGTCTTCCAGCGTATGTCGCGTATCGTTCGCGAAATCGCCGACATGACCGGCAAGTCGATCCGCCTGATCACCGAAGGTGAGAACACCGAAGTCGACAAGACGGTTATCGACAAGATCGCCGAACCGCTGACGCATATGATCCGAAACGCCGTCGACCACGGCATCGAATCGCCGGAAAGACGCGCAGCCGCCGGCAAGAGCGCCGAAGGCACCGTCCGCCTCACTGCAAAGCATCGTTCGGGCCGCATCCTGATCGAACTCGCCGACGACGGCGCCGGCATCAACCGCGAAAAGGTCAAGCAGAAGGCAATCGCCAACGAGCTGATCCCGGCCGATGCCAACCTGTCGGATGAAGAAATCGACAACCTGATCTTCCTGCCGGGCTTCTCCACGGCCGACAAGATCTCCGACATCTCGGGCCGCGGCGTCGGCATGGACGTCGTCAAGCGCTCGATCCAGGCACTCGGCGGCCGTATCAACATCACCTCGAAGCCGGGCCAGGGTTCGGTCTTCACGATGAGCCTGCCGCTGACGCTCGCCGTCCTCGACGGCATGGTCGTCACGGTTGCCGGCCAGACGCTGGTCGTGCCGCTGACGGCGATCGTCGAGACGCTCCAGCCGGAAGCCTCCGCGATCCACTCCTTCGGTGCGAGCCATCGCCTGATCTCGATCCGTAACTCCTTCTGCCCGCTGGTGGATGTCGGGCGGATCCTGAACTTCCGCGCAACCCAGGCAAACCCGGTCGAAGGCGTTGCCCTGCTGGTGGAATCCGAAGGCGGCGGTCAGCGCGCTCTGATGGTCGATGCCATCCAGGGTCAGCGTCAGGTCGTCATCAAGAGCCTCGAAGCCAACTATACCCACGTTCCGGGTATCGCGGCTGCAACGATCCTCGGCGACGGGCGCGTGGCGCTCATCCTCGACGTCGATGCGGTGGTCGGCGCCTCGCGCGGCCAGGCCTTGAAGCAGGAAATCTCCCTGGCAGCGGTAGGATAAGACGATGTCGTACGGCGTAAAAAATCTGAACCATGGGGATAGCGAGCTCATCGCTTTCCGCATCGGTGACCAGGAATTTTGCGTGAATATCATGGCGGTGCGCGAAATTCGCGGCTGGACGCCTGCAACGCCCATGCCGCATGCGCCTGCCTATGTCATCGGCGTCATCAACCTCCGCGGCGCGGTCCTGCCGATCATCGATCTGTCGGCCCGCCTTGGAATGAAGGCGGCCGAACCGACCCCGCGCCACGTCATCATCGTGGCGCAGGTCAAGCGGAAGGTCGTCGGTCTGCTGGTCGATGCTGTCTCGGATATCCTCACGGTGACCGAGCAGCATATCCAGCCGACCCCGGAAATCGCATCCGATATCCAGCGTCAGTTTGCCCGCGGCATCCTGTCGATCGACAAGCGGATGATCTGCCTGATCGAACTCGAAGCCCTCTTCCCGGAAGCTGAAAGCGAAGCTGCATGAGTGTCATGAGTGCAAAAGATGTGCGGCAGGGAAGCCCCGACGAGGTTCTGGCGAGCGGCGAATATCCGCTGACCCGCCGCGACCTCTCGGAGATCGCCGCCATGATCTATTCGGACGCGGGGATTTTCCTCAACGAGACGAAGGCCTCGCTGGTCTATTCGCGTCTGTCGAAGCACATCCGCAATCTCGGTTTGTCCGGCTTCCGCGAATACTGTTCGCTGGTGGCTTCGCCGGCCGGTGCCGCACCGCGCCGCGAGATGCTGTCGCACCTGACGACCAACTTCACGCGCTTCTTCCGCGAAAACCATCACTTCGATCACCTGCGCGATCAGGTGCTGCCGGAACTTCTGCACCGCGCCAAGATGGGCGGCCGCGTGCGCATTTGGTCGGCCGCTTCGTCGGATGGCCAGGAGCCCTATTCGATCGCATTGACCGTGCTGTCGCAGATGCCGAATGTCGCCGATTACGATTTCAAGATTCTGGCGACCGACATCGACCCGAAGATCCTGGCGATCGCCCGGCAGGGCGCCTATGACGAGAGCGCTCTGGAAACCGTGTCGCCGCAGATGCGCAAGCAGTGGTTCTCGGAAGTCGAGATCCAGGGGCGCCGCAAGTTCCAGGTCGACGATCGCGTCAAGCGCCTGATCACCTACAACGAACTGAACCTGATGGCGCAGTGGCCGTTCAAGGGCAAGTTCGACGTGATCTTCTGCCGCAACGTCGTCATCTATTTCGACGAGCCGACACAGATGAAGATCTGGTCGCGCTTCGCCGAGCTGCTGCCGGAAGGCGGGCACCTCTATATCGGTCATTCCGAGCGCGTCTCGGGCGATGCCAAGAACGTCTTCGACAATATCGGCATCACCACCTACCGCTATACGACCAAGGGCGTCGGGAGGAAGGCATGAGCGCACCTGCAAGGGTACTCGTCGTCGATGACTCGCCGACCATGCGCGGCCTGATCACCGCAGTTCTGAGCGCCGATCCCGACGTAACCGTCATCGGCCAGGCTGGCGACGCGCTCGAAGCGCGCGAAGCGATCAAGAAGCTGAACCCTGACGTCGTGACCCTCGATATCGAGATGCCGAACATGAACGGCCTCGATTTCCTCGAGAAGATCATGCGCCTGCGCCCGATGCCCGTGATCATGGTGTCGACGCTGACCCATCGCGGCGCCGAGGCAAGCCTCGCAGCCCTCGAAATCGGTGCCTTCGATTGCATCGGCAAACCGGCTCCGGGCGATCTCCGCCCGTTCGGCGATCTCGCCGAAAAGGTCAAGGCTGCCGCCCGCACGCAGCGCCAGTTCACCCAGCGCCCGGCCGCAGCGCCTGTTGCGCCGCCCGCGGTCGCCGATTTCCGGGTCGGCCGCAAGATCGTCGCGATCGGTTCGTCGACCGGCGGTGTCGAGGCTCTGATCGCGGTTCTGCAGAAGTTTCCGGCCAATTGCCCGCCGACGGTTATCACCCAGCATATGCCGCCGACCTTCACCAAAAGCTTCGCCGAACGGCTGAATCGCCTCTGCGCCCCTGTGGTCGAAGAGGCGAGGGACGGGGCTCGTTTGGAAATTGGCAAGATTTATCTGGCACCAGGAGGTGAACGACACCTGCAGGTCGCCAATGTCTCGGCGCCGCACTGCAGGCTTGTCGAGCGTGACCCCGTCAATGGCCACCGTCCTTCGGTCGATGTGCTGTTTGATTCCGTCGCGGAACTTGCCGGCCGCAACTCGGTCGGCGTGATACTCACAGGGATGGGCCGCGATGGCGCGGCTGGCCTGCTGAAGATGCGCCATGCGGGCGCACGCACCATCGGACAGAACGAGAAGACCTGCGTGGTCTACGGCATGCCCCGTGTTGCCTACGAGCTTGGAGCCGTTGAGCATCAGCTGCCACTGAATGCCATCGGCGAGGAAATCTTGAAAATGACAGCCGCCCGAAAGGAAGGGACAGAATAATGTCGATAGCGGAGAAAATTAAGGTTCTGATTGTTGACGATCAGGTCACCAGCCGCCTGCTGCTCAGCGATGCGCTGACCCAGCTCGGTTTCAAGCAGATCACCTCTGCGGGTGACGGCGAACAGGGCATGAAGATCATGGCCCAGCAGCCCCACCACCTGGTCATCTCGGACTTCAACATGCCGAAGATGGACGGCCTCGGTCTGCTCCAGGCCGTGCGCACCAACCCGGCAACGAAGAAGGCCGCCTTCATCATCCTGACCGCGCAGGGCGACCGCGCGCTGGTTACGAAGGCCGCTCAACTCGGCGCCAACAACGTGCTTGCCAAGCCCTTCACCATCGAAAAGATGAAAGCGGCTATCGAAGCCGTGTTCGGAGCACTGAAATGACAATCGAGGCAGCAGCCCGCCGTGTCCACATCATCCAGGGAGAATGGAAAGTCCTGAATGATCCGAATGCGGTTCTGACGACCATTCTTGGCTCGTGCGTGGCTGCTTGCCTGCGGGATCCCGTGGCAGGAGTGGGCGGCATGAACCATTTCCTTCTGCCGGGAACCGGCAATACGCCGATGACCGGCGGGGATGCCACGCGCTACGGCGTGCATCTGATGGAACTGCTGATCAACGGCCTTCTGAAGCAGGGCGCGCGCCGCGACCGCCTCGAGGCCAAGATCTTTGGCGGGGCGAAGACGATCTCGACCTTCTCCAATGTCGGCGAACAGAACGCCGCTTTCGCCGCGCAGTTCCTGAGGGATGAAGGGATCCCCGTTGTCGGCTCCAGCACCGGCGGGGATCACGGCCGCAAGCTGGAATTCTGGCCGGTCTCCGGCCGGGCCCGTCAATATCCGCTTACCGGCGCCGAGACGCAGAAGACCGTTGCCCTCGAGCAGCGTCCGGTCGCGCCTGCCAAACCTGTTGAAAATAGTATCGAATTTTTCTGAGTTTGAGGATTTTTATATGACTTTTAATGCCCCCATCGAACCGCCCTCGCCGTTGGAGGCTCTGCCCGACCTCCTGATGCGCATCGTTTCCGAGCTGCATGACGTTGCCTACTTGATCGAACGCATCGAACCCCAGCTTCTCGAAATCGGCGGTGCCGATATCCTCAATGCGCCCGACAGCATGAAGGTCATGCAGGGCATCGACCTTGCCGTCCAGAAGACCCGCGGCCTCGCCGAATTCATCGACACGATCACCGGCGAAATCCCGCAGAACTGGACAGTCGACGTCGCAACGGCCCTGAGCCTGGTCAAGCTTGCAGAAATGCAGAAGGCCCTTGGCGGAGCCACGCGGCATGGTCATTCCCAGCCTCTCAGCAAGGCAGCAGGCGACTTCGACTTTTTCTGATCCCTGCTTTTCAAGCATGCCCTGACGAAACGCTCGCACAAGTTTCGGTCTCTATCAAGGAATGAGGCAATAAGCCTGTTTTGTCTTTGACGGATCGTGCGAGAACAGAATGAATCTGTTAAATCAATTAGTTCAGGTCATGAAGAACCTCGGTTCGCTAGGCCGGACCCGCCTGCTGGCGCTTGCGGGTGTGGGTGTTCTTTCAATAGCAATTGTTTTGGCTGCGGCCCTTTTTGTTAATAAGCCTGCCCAGGAAACCCTTTACGTCGGCCTCGACAGCCCTGACCTCAACCAGATCAGCATGGCGCTTGCCGAAAACAACATGGCATTCGAGGTTGGTACCGACGGTTCCAGCATCACCGTACCGGCTGGCATGACCGGCAAGGCCCGTCTGCTTCTTGCAGAACGCGGCCTGCCGAACAGCGCTAATGCCGGTTACGAGCTTTTCGACAAGGTCGGCTCCCTCGGCTTGACGTCGTTCATGCAGGAAGTCACTCGCGTTCGCGCGCTTGAAGGTGAAATCGGTCGCACCATCCAGTCGATCTCGGGCATCAACGCCGCCCGCGTTCACATCGTCATGCCCGAAGTCGGCAACTTCCGCAAAGCAGAGCAGAAGCCGACAGCATCGGTCATGATCAGAGCGAGCGCCGCCACGGGGCGAAGCGCTGCAAGCTCCATCCGCCACCTGGTCGCCTCGGCTGTGCCGGGGCTCGATGTCGATGACGTCACGATTCTCGATTCGACCGGCCAGCTGCTCGCTTCCGGCGACGAAGCCGGCAACAACACGCTTAATCGTTCTCTCGGCATCGTGCAGAACGTCCAGCAGGAAGTTGAATCCAATATCGACAAGGCTCTCGCACCCTTCCTCGGTATGGATAACTTCCGCTCCAGCGTGACGGCGAGCCTCAACACCGACGCTCAGCAGATCCAGGAAACCACCTACGATCCGGAATCCAAGGTCGAGCGTTCGGTTCGCACTACCAAGGAAGCCAACCAGTCGTCGCAGAAGCAGTCTGACAACGCCACGACCGTCGAGCAGAACGTTCCCCAGGCCGCTCCTGAAGCTGGTGGCGCTGCCGGTCCTCAGTCGGAAGACAAGTCCGACAAGAAGGAAGAGCAGACCAACTACGAAATCAACAGCAAGACGACGGCCACGACGCGCAACAGCTACAAGATGGAAAAGCTCTCCATCGCCGTTGTCGTCAACAAGGGCCGTATCGCCAAGATGGTCGGCGAGCCCGCAGACCAGGCTAAGATCGACGCCTACCTTGCCGAGATGAAGAGCATCGTCTCCTCGGCCGCCGGCATCGACGCCAGCCGCGGCGACGTCGTGACGGTCACCGCCATGGACTTCCTCGAGAACCAGCTTCTCGACGATACCACCAGCGGCCCCCGCGTTCTCGACATGCTGAGCCGCAACCTTGCGACCATCATCAACTCGCTCGCCTTCCTGGGTGTTGCCTTCATCGTGGTCTGGATGGGCATGCGTCCTCTGGTGCGCTCGATCGGTGGCGGTGGTGCCGGCGCAGGCATCCTCGGCGACAGCTCGTCGGAATCGGCCGGCCTCGAACTGCCCGACTTCGCTCCGGCAGCAGCAGGCGGCGGGGCAGGCGGAGCGCTCATGGACGGCTTCGGCTCGGACTTCGGCTTCGACAGCACCGAGGACCTTCTCAGCCTCGGCGACGACGACGGCAACTTCAATCGCCGCGTCAAGGAAGGCCCGGAACGCAAGCTGTCTCGAATGGTCGAAATCAACGAGGAGCGCGCTGCGAAAATCCTCAGAAAATGGGCGGTCGATCACGCCGCGTAACGAACAAAGGCCGGGCAACCGGCCTTTTTCTTTGCCTGGAATAGGCCTCTGGAGCGGCCCGGCGATCCGTCAACTTGACTGACCTTTTTTGGGGGAATGATTAGCTGGCACAAAGAAAACGCATTTTGTCCGATTGTGGCAAAATGGCCTTAATCCCCAGGCGAAACATATACTCTCGATTGAACGAAAAAAGGAAATACACAGGAATTGCTTAAACGATTATCTAGTTGTTCATTAAGTACATTTTCCGATAATCATCGTAATATTGCTGATCAATATCGACACTTGGCGATATACATTAGATATGCTGATGCAATATTGACTGTTCTTGCCTCGCGCATGGCGCGAATTGTGTTGCGGAACAGAGAGAATCAATTTAGCTTTACTAGAAATTAATCGAGCGACCTCTGCGTGCGAATCAGCGCACGGAATGCGGCAACAGTAAATCCCCAGAACTCGGAGATGGCGATTTGGAGCGCTTCGCCTAGGCTTTGGTGATTCGTGTAAGGGTTGCCGCGGGCCGGAGTTGAACCTGCGCAGTTAGTGCTTTTGCAAAGATTGGTTTTGAGCCGCAGGACGCTGCCTATGGATATGCATATATTGCAGTCGCTTAAGGGCGAAAATCAAACGGCGAATTTTATTGGCCTTCAGGCGTCTAGTCTGTGTTCGCGGGACGAGTTGATCAAGCAGCTCGGCGAGATCGCGGATACCGGCCGTTTGCAACCTGCGATGCGCACCCTGACAGATTACGTCGGCGCCTCCCATTACCTGCTCGCCCGTTCCGACCTGGTTCAGGAAGACGGCCTGGATTTCATCGTTTCCTCCGACTGGCCCTTCGATCTGGTCAAGGATCTGGCCGGTGCGCTCGTCAGCGGTTATTCGCGCACGACCGAGCTTGAGAAGTGCATGCAGCTCTTCCAGCCGAGCTTCTCGCTGCTGCCCGACAATGCCGATGTGCCGGATGGCGCGAGCCGCCAGTATTGCACGCTGTCGTTCAACGTCGGCCGTTCGCGCCTATCGCTGATGTTCCTCTTCGACGACGGCTTCATTCTTTCTCCGGAGCGCCTGCGCGACGTCGGTCTGCTGGCCGGCTATTTCGCCAGCTTCCTGCGCTGCGGCGGCACCAAGGCCGACCGCGACTTCGAACTGACCGAGCGCGAGCTCGAGTGCCTGTTCTGGATTGCCGAGGGCAAGACCAGCGACGAGATCGCCATGATCCTCGGCATCTCGCGCAACACAATCAACAACTACATCACAAGCGTGATGCGTAAGACTGCTACCAAGACGCGGTCTGAAGCGATTGCATTTGCGGTCAGGAACAGTCTGGTCTGAGAGGGGTTACATGGGGCAGCCGTCAACCAGAACGATGGGAAATACCGACATACGGTCGATGCGGGTCAGCAGGGTTTCCAGCCGCTCCGATCTCTTCCCGCGCCTCGTCGCCATGCAGAAGCTGGCTGACGCGCAGAATTTCGGTGTCTTCCGGGTCAGCGGCTCCGGCGTTCCGGCCAAGCAGCGCCTCGTCTGCGAGCTCGAGAATTGGGGACCGTCCAGCAACGCCGCAAAGGCCTTTGTCGACGCTTACGGCGAGTTCCTGCTCGAACATATCGACAAGTCTCTGTTACCGCTGACATGGGCTGGAGGCCACGACAGGGCCGCTCCTGGCCCGGCAGCATTCGCGCCCTTCCTGACGCGCCTGAAGGACGGCGTGCTGCCGTTCTCGGGCATGGCCTTCCCGGTGCGCCTCGGCGCCAACGGCAACGGCTACGTCGTCTTTACCGGCGACTACATGGAACCCGGCAGCGATACGATCATCGAGCTCCACGGCCGCAGCAGCCATATCATGATGGACCTGCTGTCGCTCGACGAGCGCCGCGCGGCCGCATCGGAAGCGCTGAGCGAGCGCGAGATCGCCTGCCTGCAGCTCGCCGGCGACGGCCGTATCAGCGAAGAGATCGCCGACAAGCTCGGCCTCTCGGTTCACACGGTCAATGCCTATCTCGGCTCGGCGACCATCAAGCTGGATTCGGTCAACCGCATCCAGGCGATCGCCAAGGCGATCCGCCTCGGCTACATCAGCTGAGAGCAGAAAGCCCGGCGGGAGAACCAGCCGGGCTTCAGCACTGAATTTCGAAAATGATCAGCCGGCGAAGGCCGGGTAGGACGGACGCACGTTGTAGCGTGCTTCGCGCAGCGCGTTCTCGAGGAAAGCGGTGTTCTCGTCCGGATCCGCAGACGGATCCTGGAAAGCGATGTGATTGATCTCGATGCCGGCGACGTCTTCGGCGAGCGTCAGCTGCGCATAGACGGTGACGCCGCGCGGCTTGATCTCGAGATCGAGCACTACTTCCGGCTTGCCGCCCCATTCCAGCGTATAATTGCCGCCCAGGCCGAAATTGACGGTGCCCGGATGGAAGAAAAGCTCGGCAGCGGAAGCCACCAGATCGGCGAGATTGCCGTAATACTCGAATCGCAGCAGCGAAATCAGGTCGGATGCGTCCAGAAGCCGAAGCTCCGTCGCAACCGGGCTGATCGCCTCAGCTAGAATTCTTTCACGCTGCGAGGAGTAGGGGCACTTCTTCATGCTGTTTATCTGACCCGCTTGTTCTTGGCTTGTGCGGCGTACACCCGGTGGATGAGCTCCGCGACGGCCTTGTAGAAGACTGACGGGATGACACTATCTATCGAGACTTGCGCAAACATGGAGCGTGCAAGCGGCGGATCTTCGAAAACGGGGATTCCTTGCTTCTCGGCTATCTCTCTGATTTTCAACGCAATGAGGTCCTGGCCCTTGGCAATGACGATCGGCGCGTCGTTTTCCTCGCGCACGTAGCGCAGCGCCACGGCAAAGTGCGTCGGGTTGGCGATGACTAGCGTTGCGCGCTCGACATTGGCGATCATGCGGCGGCGGGCGCGGTCGCGCATCAGCGAGCGCTGGCGGCCCTTGACGAAGGGGTCACCCTGCGACTGCTTGTTTTCTTCCTTCACTTCGTGGCGCGTCATCTTCAACTCGCTGAACCAGTGATGGCGGGTCCAGAAGAAGTCGGCGATCGCCACGAAGGCGGTGGCAAACAGCACGATCAGCACGATCTTGCGCATGATCGTCATCGCCCGCTCGAAGAAGGTCTGCGGGTCGGAGAACATCGAATCGATCGAGCTGAAATATTCGCTCTTCAGCACGAAGAACATGATGAGGCCCACGACGACGACCTTGAACAGCGATTTGCCGAATTCGATCAGGCCGGGCACGCTGAACATGCGCGCGAAACCCTTGGCCGGCGACAGCCGTGAAAACTGCGGGCGGATACGCTCCAAGACGACGCTCGGAAGGTTCTGGCTGAGCGAGGCGATCAGCCCGAAGCACATGAACAGCAGCATGGCGGGCGTCAGCAATACCGCGCTGACCCAGCCGAGATGCACGAAGAGAGACATGGCATCCGGGCCGGTCTCGATCTTCCACTGGTCCGGCTGCTCGAAAATGTCGCGCAGCTGCTCGCTGACGGTGCTGATGCCGTCGGGCAGGTAGAAGGTCAGATAGACGTAGGTGGCGAGAACCGTGGCAAAGATCGGCACCTCTCGCGAGAAGGGGGTATTACCTTTCTCGGCGGCATCCGACAGTTTTTTGCCTGTCGGGTCTTCTGTTTTGCTGTCCTTGTCTTCATCAGCCAAGTGAACGGCACTCCCTGAACGGAAAAGGCCGCGACAGAGCGCGGCCCGACAGGGAAAGGGTAGTCTCCCGGCGCATGGCGATCAACCGCGCGGCGCCGGGAGGAGATAATTGTCAACAGCTGCGGTGGCTTATGCCGCCGCCGCTGGCTCGCCCTCGGTCTCCTTGAGCTGGATCTGGCCCGAATTTGCCAGGCGAATCGCTTCCTGAGCGACGGCGCGGCGGGCAATAGCGATCTCGCGCGGGTTGATACCCGTCGTACCGCTCTGCAGATCCGATTCGATCATGCGGCGCTGGCGCGGGCTGATCGAAGCGAGAACCGATTCGCGAATTTCGGCAGAGGCGCCACGCAGCGCCATCGTGAGAATGTCTGCCGAAATGTCGTTGAGCAACATGACGCGGCTGCGCTGCGGCATGAGGAGCAGATCTTCGAAGAGGAAGATCTTCGGGCGAACCTTGTTGACCGCTTCGCGGCTGATCGATTCGAGCGAGGTGAGCAGCGTATCGACTTGCGGCTTGTCCATCTCGTTCATCAGTTCGGCGACCTTGTTCGAGCCGCTCGAATTCTTCTCGGCATCGATCTCGGCAAGCAGCGTCATGACCTGCTTCTCGATGATCTGCGCCGCCTTCGGGCTGACGGACTTCAGGTTGACCGTACGGTTCATGATGTCGGCACGGCGGCTGTCGGGCAGCTGCATCAGCACCTTGGCGCCGAAGGACGACGGCATCATGGACAGGATGTAGGCGATGGTCTGCGGATGTTCGCGCAGCAGGAACTTACCGATGAAGGCCGGGTCGCCTTCGCCGAGGCGATCCCAGATCGACGTCTCATAGGCCTGGAAGGCCGTACGGCGGCCGAGCAGGCTATCAACTTCGTCAGGCGTCAGGCCTTCCTCGAGAATGCTCTCGATGGCTTTGGCGTTGTCCATAAGGCCAGCGCCTTCGGTAAACAGGTCTTCAAATTCAGCGACGAGGCCAAGCAATTCATCCGGCGGAATAGCACGAAGGGCCTGTGCCGAAGAGATGATCGTCTGCAACTCAGCCTGCGTAAAATATTTCAACAGCCGGCCAGCGACTCCCTTCCCCATAGCGAGGAGTACAGCCGCTGCCTTTTCAGCCTGGGTCAACGGTTTCCCGGCAATAGCGCCGCTGAAATCGTCAAAGTCCATCATGGTCTAACCTCTCCGTCCCTAAAACCGGGATCAGGCTTTTTTGGTACTTAAAACTTCTATCAGTTTTACGCCGAAACGCGTGTCGTCATTTTCCAGAACGGTGATTTCGCCGCGTGCAATCTTGCGGCCATTCACCATGATATCTACCGGCTCGCCGATCCTCTTGTCGAGCGCGATCGTGGCGCCCTCGTTGAGGTTCATCAGGCCGGAAACCTGCATGCGGCTGCTGCCGAGCATGATCTGGACGTCGATCGGAATGTCCATGATCAGTTCGAAATTCGAAGACAGCGCGCTGCCGAGCGGAGCAGGTTCGCCGGAGCCTGCCTGGAAACCGGTATCACCGAAATCCGAGCTGCCGCCGAAGTCACCGCCGCCAAAGGCCGCACCGGCATCGTCGTCACCACCGAAGTCGCCGAAGGTCGAAAGGTCGGTACCGGTGCTGAATGCATCGGCGTCGCCGCCGAATTCCGGGAGACCGCCTTCGGAATCCTGCTTCAGGACACCGCGAAGATCATCGATCGCCTGATCGAGGTCAGCCTCGTTGCCCGGAAGCTCCAATGACAGATCGTCGTTCTGCTGTGTTTTCTTCGTAGCCATGAAATCACTATTCCAGTTGAAACTTGCCTCAAGCTGCCGTGGCAGCGAAATGGCGGGAACCGATTAATTCATTAAGTGGCGGATCAGCTCGTCGTCCGAGCTCATCGTATCCTTGACCCGGACCGTGTAATTCTCGCCGGAACGCCCAAACTCGCACACATACAATTCCTTGCTGTTGGCGCTGACCTCGACCCGGACATCGCCGGAATCGCGGAAAGGGATGACATCGCCGGCGGCAAGCTTGGAGATCGTGCGCAGCGTCAGGTCCTGCAGGCGGATCTTGGCTTCGAGCGTCACCTGCGAGCGGCGAACCTGCTCGCTGATCTGCTCCGTCCAGGCGGCCGACTTCGAGGCCTGGCTCTTCGCCTTCGGCGCCGAAATCTGCGTCTTCAGCAGGGCCTGCTGCAGCACGATCAGCGAGAATTCCGAGGTGATGCCGGCAAGCGTGATCGACATGTTGATCGCCGCGCCAAATTCATCCGCCTTGTCGTCGGCAGGCTTCGGGCGGTTCTCCAGCGCGTGCGGCAGTTCGAGTGCAGGCTCGAAGCCACCAGGCGCGTTGACCGCAGAGCGCAGCACGCCGGCAATCTTGTCGAACACCATGACCGCAAGTTCGAGTTCGATCGCCGAAAGCAGGCGGTCGGCCGGCGGCTCGATCGTTTCGGGTGCCGCACCCAGCAGGCTTTCCATCAGCGTGATGACGAAGCCGTTGCCGCAGGCAAGCGTGATATCCTGGGACCAGTTGCGCAGCGTCGCATCGACCAGCGTCGAGTTGGCGCCGAGATCGGCAATCAGGTCGTTCTTGTATCCGGAATCGCAGCCGAGATAGGCGATCGTCACGTCGAGGCCGGTCTCGCTCTTGAACATGTCCGGCATGAATTCGATGTAGACGTCCGCGAATGCGGCACAGAGTTTTTCGATTGTAGCCTTGTCGCCGAGACGGCCAGTAAGCTTGGCCAGCAGTGCGGCATTCATTGCCGGATTCTCTAGTGCAACGTTGTTCATGGTCGCTTAGGCCGCCTTGTTCTCGCCACCCGGGTTCATCATTTCCTGTTCGACCGCGTCGATCGACGGACGCTCGTAAGCGGAGATCGTCTTGCGGCCGTATTCGAGAGCAACCTGCGGTACCGAGCCGTTCATGTAGGCCAGCAGCGTCTGCTTCACGATGACGTAGAGGCGGTGCTGCTTGGAGCGAACGATCTTGATCTGCGAGCAGATCGGCGAGCAGACGCAGTAAGAGAGAAGAATACCGAGGAAGGTGCCGACGAGAGCCGAGCCGATCAGGTGACCGAGGACTTCAGGCGAGTCGTTGATGTGCGCCATGGCCTTGATAACGCCGAGAACGGCCGCGACGATACCGATAGCCGGGAAGGCGTCACCCATGGTCTGGATGGCGTGGTAGGGCTTCAGCTTGTCGTGCAGGATGGTGTTGATTTCTTCGTCCATCAGCGCCTCGATCTCGTGGGAGCGGGCATTGCCGATGATGATCAGGCGAACGTAGTCGCAGATGAAGGCCGTCAGTTCCTTGTTCTTCAGAACCGTCGGAGCGGTCTGGAAGATCGAGGATTCGGCCGGATTGTCGATATGCGCTTCGATCTCGTTGCGCGACTTGGTGCGCAGGTCGCGCATCAGCGAATAGAGAACGCCGAGCGTGTCGAGATAGTTGCGCTCCTTCGGAACGGTGTGCTTGAAGGCTTCGCCGAGCGCCTTGCCCGAGTCCTTCACCACCTTCATCGGGTTACCCATGATGAAGCTGCCGAGACCGGCGCCGCCGATGATAACGAGCTCGAACGGCTGAAATAGTGCCTCGAGATGGCCACCCATGGCCATGAAGCTGCCGATGATGCAGCCGAGCGTAATCACAAATCCGATAATGATATTCATCGTCAGTCACACCTGATCGTTATTTTCACCGGAAGGGATAGGGTTGCTGGCTTGCGTCAGGCTGACGGCAGGCCGCAGAAACCGGTTTTCTGCGTGCCAGCTTCGCACAAGGAATTGCCGTCAAATTGGAGATGACGAATGGGCGAATCTCGCCCGTTTCTGAGATGCCGCCTCAGCGGAAGCCGTCGTCGAACGACAAGGAACCCGGCTTTCGTCCCGTTCATCGCCAATGCCAGGAGCTTACCCCGATGCAGTCCGGTCTTTATGTTTCTCTGTCGTCACAGATGGCACTTGAAAAGCGTTTGACGACCATCGCGGACAACATGGCAAACGTGAACACGACGGGCTTCCGCGGCACGGAAGTGAAGTTCAACCAGATCCTCAGCAATACCGACAACAAGCTGAACGCCAAGGTCGCCTTCGTTTCGCAGGGCAACGACTATCTCTCCAACGAGACGGGCGAACTGCAGCACACCGGCAACATGCTGGATTTCGCGATCAAGGGCGACGCCTGGTTCTCGCTCGATACTCCGGCCGGTCAGGTCCTCACCAAGGACGGCCGCTTCACTATGAAGGATACGGGCGAGCTCGTGTCGGTTCGCGGCTATCCGGTCCTCGACGCCGGCGGCGCGCCGATCATTCTCAACACGGCTGGCGGCGAGCCGAAGGTCGGCGCTGACGGCAATATCTATCAGGGCGGTCGCCAGGTTGGCTCCATCGGCCTCTTCGAAGCCGATATCTCCAAGGGCTATCTCCGCTACGAAAACAGCGGCGTCATGACCACGGAAACGCCGCGCACCGTCACCGACCGCTTCAATATCGGCGTCGAGCAGGGTTATCTCGAAAACTCCAACGTCAACGCCATGCGCGAAATCACCCAGCTGATCGAAGTCAACCGCGCCTTCGAAAGCATCGCCTCGCTGACGACGGATAGCGAAAACTCCTTCGGCGAAGCGATCAAGACGCTGGGCGGCAGCCGCTAAGCGGAAGGGTCTGAGACATGAGCCAGACACCGCTCACCGAAGGCGCGCTTTCGCCGAAGCTTGGCCACCTCGCATCGCTCGTCGACCGCTACAGCAAGCCGGAATTCTCCGTCGCCCATGGCGGTCATGTGCAGACGATCGCGGCGGGCCACTACACCGTGACAGGCCTTTCCCGGCATGTCCGCCTCGGCGAATTCGTCGCCCACAAGTCGGCAACAGGTATCCATCTCGGCGAAGTCGTTCGCGTCGAGCCGGATCTCGCCTATGTCTGCCCCATCGAGCCCGGTGAGCCGATCGGCATCCACGACACGGTTATTCGCAAGGGCGCCTTCCGCATTTCGCCCTCCGAAAGCTGGTGCGGCCGCACGATCAACTCGCTCTGCGAGCCGATCGATGGCCTAGGCCCGGTTGTCGAAGGTCTCGATCGCCGTTCGATCTCCAATACCGCCCCGCCGTCGATGACACGCCGCCGCGTCGACAAGGGCTTCAAGACGGGCGTTCGCGCCGTCGATATCTTCTCGCCGCTCTGCCACGGCCAGCGCCTCGGCATCTTCGCC